>NZ_JBEGDG010000001.1:0-564727 GCF_040183165.1 Lysinibacillus zambalensis | reverse complement strand
CCGGCTACTATCAATCTATAAATTGAATAAAAAATAGTCAACCAGATTTCTCTCTGGTTGACCTTATAATACGAACGGGTGCTTTACTTGAAGTTACATTGAGTTGCACGATTTCTCTTTTTTTCTTATTCAAATAAAGATGAAATTTAGTGCTATAAGAAAGTAATAATAAGGGGGAGAACAGGTAACGAAGTAGTTTAGTTAAAAAAATGAATTGGAGGCCGAACAGATATGAAACGAGAGGGAATTGTTAAATGGTTTAAAGAAGAAAAGGGTTATGGTCGTATCATGCTTGACGGTGAGGATGGAAACCATGTTTATGTTCATTTCAGTTCGATTTTACCTGATAAAGAAAGATTTCTGAATGGATTCAGATTCCTTAAACAAGGTCAAAAAGTATCTTTTGATTTAGTTGAAAACCCAAATTTTACTGACCAAAAGCAAGTTGCAGAAAATGTAATCGTTATTTCTGACTAAAAAATTCTTCTTCACTAACGGCTGCTTTCGTTGAATAAGACTCATAATTAACGTCATTTCTATCAATCTTCATTCTAAAGCTACACCCTTTTTATACATGCCTTAAAAAATCTTATTAAAAAATGACCGTTTATAGTAGAGAGCTGATATTTGATATGACCGTTTCTAATGTGCAATAAAAAGAACAGCTGACAATTAAGCTACCTGTTTAAAAATGGTTCTATAAAAGTAAATTATTATTTTGGCGTTCATATTACTGCTTTTTTATTATTAATTCTATTTTCTCAGGCTATGAACTATTCAAAAACGCTATCGCGACATATTAATAGTAATGTAAAGCTAACTTAGCCTTACACCTCCGAATTTTGTTACTGAGGGTCACTCCTATCCCAAGTGACCCTTTTTATAGTTTCTTTCTTCAAAGTGTCCAGTAATACTAAACTAAACCTTACAAAATTATAAGTTTCATGTCACCAAAATTAAATTGTTAAAATTAAAATTGTGTTTTAAAATTACTATTGTCGGAAATCAAGATAACATGATTTTTTTTGATATTTAATAACTTGACAGAAATCTAAATGGGGAGTAAGCTACATTAGCTGCGAAAAAAGCTATTGTGAAGTAACATTTTTTTAATGAAATACTTATAATCTAAATTAATATATATCTAGATTTAAGTAAGTAAGTTTAAGGTAGGTGTAAAAATGAAAAATTTATTAAGTAAAAAAGATGGCCTTTTAAATAAATTTTTAGGGATATATTTATTAGCTGTTTTAATGTTATGGATGAAAACATACATCGCTCAAACAGCACAATTTAAACTAGGCGTAGAAGGAGTACTTCAACAATTCCTTTTACTAATAAATCCACTAGGTTCTGCAATGCTATTTCTAGGAATTTCCTTTTTATTTACAGGTAAGAGAAAATATACATCACTAGTTGTAGTATACACTCTAATGTCTATTGTTTTATATGCTAATATTGTTTATTACCGATTTTTTAGTGATTTCATAACATTACCTACTGTTACCCAAACGCAGAACTTCGGAGATTTAGGTGGTAGTGTTCTTTCTTTACTAAAACCTTATGATATCTTGTTCTTTGTAGATGTTTTTGTAATGTTTTACCTACGATTCTCAAGAAAAATACAAAAAGAGTCTAATCGTTTAGGATATAAAAAAGCAACGGCAATCATTGCATTTGCATTGGCAATTTCCGTCCTAAATTTAGGACTAGCTGAAGCTGATCGTCCGCAATTATTATCTAGAGGTTTCGATAGAAACTATATTGTTAAATATCTAGGAATGTATAACTATACGATTTATGATTCAGTAGAAACGATGAAAGCATCTTCACAGAGAGCTTTGGCGGATAGTAATGATATTACAGAAGTAATGAACTATACAAAATCTAACTACGCCAAACCTAATGCAGAATATTTTGGTGCAGCAGAAGGAATGAACGTTGTCTATTTACATTTAGAATCATTCCAAAACTTTTTGATCGACTATAAATTAAACGGTGAAGAAGTTACACCGTTCTTAAATTCATTAGCAAAAGATAAGAATACAATGTATTTTGATAATTTCTTCCATCAGACAGGTCAAGGTAAAACTTCTGATGCAGAATTTATGCTTGAAAATTCTTTATTTGGGTTACCACAAGGATCTGCCTTTATTACAAAAGCACAAAATACGTACCAAGCAGCTCCTAGTATTTTAAAAGATTATGGTTATACATCTGCTGTATTCCATGGTAACAACGGAAGCTTCTGGAATCGAAATGAGATTTATAAATCATTTGGGTATGACAAATTCTTTGATGCAAGTTATTATGACACTGGTTCTACAGATAACATGGCTGAATATGGTTTGCTAGATAAACCATTCTTTAATCAATCTGAAAGTTTTTTAAGTTCGTTACCACAACCTTTTTATACGAAATTAATTACGGTAGGGAACCACTATCCGTATAAAATGAATCAAGACTTAGTAACAATTGATAAAGCTAATACTGGAGATGCAAGTGTAGATAATTATTTCCAAACAGCACGTTATGCAGATGAAGCAATCGAACAAGTCTTCAACCAATTAAAAGAATCAGGCTTATATGATAATACGATGATTGTTCTTTATGGTGACCATTACGGTATTTCAGATAATCATAATGATGCGATGGAGCAAGTCATTGGTAAAGAAATTACACCTTATGAAAATGCTAATTTACAACGCGTACCATTATTTATACATGTTCCAGGAATGCAAGGTGGAGCTAACCATACTTATGGTGGTCAAATAGACCTTCTTCCAACGCTATTACATTTACTAGGAATTGATACGCAAAAATTTGTTCAATTTGGTTCAGACTTATTATCAGAAGAGCACGAGGAAATTGTACCATTTAGAAATGGCAATTTTGTCAGTCCTACGATTTATTCAATTAATGAAAAATTCTATGATAATAAAACAGGTTTACTACTAGATGATAGTCAATTAGAGTTTGCGAAAACTATCAAAGATCAAGTAGATCTTAAATTGCATCTATCAGATAAAGTCGTGAATGGTGATTTATTGAGATTCCATAAGCCAACAGATTATACGCCAGTTGATCGTTCTAAGTATAATTATTCCAAAGATGAGGATGTAGAATCTAATTAATTATTGCCATTTGCAAGCATTTCAAGAAGATGAGTTTGATATTAAAGGGTTTTATTTTTAATTAAAAATTAAAAATGTCACATCAGAAAAGCGCGAGAGATCAATGTTTCTAAAATTGATTTCTCGCGTTTTTATAGTTTTGAACCAGTTTTATCCCGACCGTGGTACTTATAATGCATGAACATCAAGAACCTTTTACAGATTTTCTGAACGAGAAAGCCATAGTCGTTTAAAACGAACTCGTTCTTTGATAATTGAATTTTGTGTAAGGTTCGATAGCCTAATTCATGCTAACGGTAAAACAATATGTGTCGTCAAGGAAAGGACGCTAAACATATCGAACGAGACCAACTTTACGCTCTGGTAACAGTAGAGTAGCCCTAGCTGCTATTTGCACTGGATAGGGAGGGGGAATAATAGGATTCCCCAGTCCTGAGAGCTGTTAAAAACAGAAATGGACTGCGAACGCTTAGTTACTCAGCTATCTCACTGACATGAGTCAGCTTGTCCCTTGAGTGGTGGGAGTCTCAATTTTCAGGATTATCCACATGTGAAAATATGCTCATAATCCTAAATGCAAATACTTTTCAAACTAATCTCCCGTTAACTCAATATAGAAAAACTGCTCTGGAAAAGGGCTTCAATTTAGATCTTCTACCCATTTGGTTTTGACTTATTCCTAGGTGCAAACCATCCGATTAGGGCAATACCTACTAATACTCCATAGAAAATCGTAGTCCAGGCAGTACTATGAGGGAAGTGAGGATCTAAAATACCTATATCCTCATGGGATAGAGTTATTATAGCTAGTTTGACACCAACCCATGCAACTATTGCATATGCTGTTATTTCCAATGCTGGACGTTTTTCAAGTAGTTGCACAAACCATGTTGCAGCGAATTTGATTAGGACAAGTCCAGCAATCCCTCCAAGAACAACAACAATAAATTGCCCTCCATCCATACCTCCAAAATCATCTAGGGGAGAATCGGGAAGACCGAGAGCTAGAGCAACTGCAGCTAGTATTGAATCGATTGCAAAAGCAAGGTCAGCTAATGCAATTTTCCCAACAGTTGGACCAAAACCTTTTCCAGCGACTTCCTTTGCTTTGTCGTTATGAGCATTCTTATTATCTTTCCCAAACAGTGACTTAATGACATGATTTAATCCCAGATAAAGCAGATAGGCTGCTCCTACTGCTTGGATTTGCCAGACGTTCGCAATAAAGGAAATCGCAAAAAGTGCAGCAAATCTGAAAATGAAAGCCAAAAGGATTCCGTAATTTATAGCTCTTTTTTTCTGTTCTTCGGGTAAATGTTTGGCAATAACCGCCAGTACTAGAGCGTTGTCCGCCGATAATAATCCTTCTAAACCTATTAGAATTAGCAATGCCCAGGCATACTCTAACCATATTGACTCCATTAAAAATATCCCCAGCCTTTTAAATATAATGTCAGGTAAAGTATTGATAATTATAGAATTTCCTAATTAGCAATTAAGTATACTTAGAGAATTTTGAAAAAAATACAAACAATGACTTTGAATTTTAAAGAAAATCCACAAATGTGGTTACAGTAAGTGTTGGTGCTTTCTGTTTTTGGGGAATATAGGGATAAATGGATGTAAAGTAGAATGAAATAGAAAACACTTCTGTAAATTGTTTGAATTTCTTAATTTCATGGATAAACTAATAAAAAAACTGAGGTGATTAGGTTGACCATATTAAATAAGAATGAAAGAAATAATCATAAGCACGAAAATCGTTTTCATTATGGGCAACAAAATATGTGGACGGGCTTATTATTTGGTCTCGGTGTCGTGGCATTTATAGATGAAGTACTTTTTCATCAATTATTACATTGGCATCATTTCTATGATAAATCTACAGCTAATATTGGATTAGTCTCAGACGGACTATTTCATGCCTTTAGCTTTTTTGCCACGATTGGATCAGCCTTTTTACTCGCCGATCTTCATCGAAAACATGGATTTTGGTTAAAAAGATGGCTTGGAGGGATTTTTCTTGGAGCAGGAGCGTTTCAACTATACGATGGAATCATTCAGCACAAGTTCATGAAGTTACATCAAATCCGCTACAACGTCGATATTCTTCCTTATGATTTAGTATGGAATGTATTAGCAGCAATTTTAATAGTGATAGGTATTGTTTTACTAATACAAACTAATCAACAAAAGTATTAGGAGGATTCAACTTTGCATTCACATGAAACTTACACCCAAAATTTCTCCATAATTGTACAGCTAATATTAGTTTTGCCGTTTCTTATTTCCCTTATCTCATATATTGTTGCAGTTATTTACTCTAATCAGCATAAAAAAAGATGGTCACGTTCTCGCACATTAAGTTGGATTCTAGGGCATTTATGCGCAATCATTACATTAATCGGTCCATTTGCAGAGCTCACTCACGTTAATTTTTCAGCACATATGATCGGTCATCTATTGCTTGGAATGCTAGCTCCGCTCCTTATTGCTCTAGCGGCTCCGATAACTCTACTGTTGAGATCAATCCCTGTGAAATGGGCTCGTCTTATTTCCTCCATATTAAAAAATTCTTACTTTAGTTTTATACGCAATCCTATCGTAGCGTCTATTCTTAATGTAGGTGGTTTATGGTTGCTTTATACTACACCACTCTTTACCATGATGCATGAAAGCTCGCTTATATTTATTTTGATTCACATTCATATTTTTCTAGCAGGTTATTTGTTTACCATTGCCTTTATCTATATCGATCCAACCCCACATCAAGTATCTTATGTCTTTCGCTCAATCGTTTTATTAGTAGCTGTAACGGCTCATTCAATATTGTCCAAACATATTTATGCGTATCCTCCTAATCATGTACCTATTGAACAGGCTGAACTTGGAGGTATGATTATGTATTACGGCGGGGATGCAATTGAAATCGGACTCGTTTATTTACTATTTTACCAATGGTTTAAAAGGACAAGAAGTACTATTTATTCACCAGAAACGTTTAGTAATTGATCCTCTTTACTTTGAACATTTTCAAACATGGATACTATGGAGGGACATGATAATTCACTCCTCTTAGAAATTTTAAAAGGGTCACTTGGGATGGAGTGACCCTAAGAAGGAATTCGGAGTGCAAAGCATATTTGCTTTACATTTCTATAATATGATTAGGAAGTTATGTTTCGTAGTTTATTATCTTGAGATTTGAAAAAAACATAAAGACGAAGTAGAAACAGATTTAAAAGTTAGTATGTGAGAAATACTTATGACTGCGATATTGAAATAAGTGGAAGTATACTGAACACGATATGAAAATTCTGAAACACCTAGATTGGCGCTATTTACATACATTGAAGGTTAGTACAATCAAAAGGAATATAGGCTTCTAGCGCCTAACGACTGCAAAAGTATGTGCCAAGCTATAGAGCTGAAAATTCGGAAATATTTTTGGTCATCAGGCTTTACAGCATTATAGGTTCTTTTCGCTTTTACTGGCTGCACGAGACGTGGAACACTCCATAAATGGTCGTTACCACAAAACAAAAATTTTACTTTTGTATGTCCAGAATCTTGCCTTAGTTCCTGTATTTAAAAGTAAAAGATTTGAAGGATAGTTAAATATGATAAAGTCGCATATAACAAGGTGTGGCTTTTTAATTTGCTTTTAAAGGTTAAATTTGTCATCGAAAAGGGAAATGTTTAAAGGGTCACCGGAGGATAGTGACCCTTAGTAAAGATATAAAAGTTTAAATTAGTATTACCTTACACAAGTTATGAGCAGTTTAGGCGGCGGTATTAGGTATTAATATCTCATGAAACTAGCTCCGACAATAATTAGAAGGATGAATAGAACAACAATTAGCGCAAATGCTGAGCCATTGCCATAGCCATTACCATAGTTTTCAGACATAGTAAATCCCTCCTTTCTTATACTTTATACTATGTATAGTTGTTAAAAAGTGTTGCGATATTTATCTTAGGATGCATTAGTAAATGTTGAAAAAAATAGATTTAGATGATTAAGAACGTAACTATAGGCGCTGAACATTGGAAGAGGAAGTATAAAAGGGTCACTGGAGGATAGTGACCCTTAGTACAAATTTGAAGTTGTAAGGTTATATTAGTATTACCTTACACAAGTTATGAGCATTAGTGGCGGTATTGGATATTAATATTTCATGAAACTAGCGCCGACAATAATTAAAAGAATGAATAGAACAACAATTAGCGCGAATGCTGAACCTGTACCATAACCGCCACCACTTCCACTACCACAATTTTGAGACATAACAAATCCCTCCCTTCTTTCATTTATACTATGCATCGTAATCAAAAGGGATATTGATTATTAACTATACAGTGCTTAAATATTTATTGAAATGGGCGTGATAACACTTGAAATTAAAAGGTAATTGGTGATCAGTTCATTTTAACAATATAATAAATCTAAACGAATTGAATGCTATTACATGAAATTAAAGAAGACAGAGGGATAGATTTTTTTGAATTTCACAGGCAGGTTAATATGAAAAAGGATCACTTTGGTAAAAGTGACCCTAGAAGAAGGAGTTGTAAGGTTAATTAGCTTAATCCTGTTTTTCTATGCTGTGAACAAAAAGGTTCCGAAGATTAATACATGAAACTAGCGCCGACAATAATTAAAAGAATAAATAGAACGACAATTAGAACGAATGATGAACCGCCATAGCCGCCTGAAGAGCCACCGCAATTGTATCCCATGAAATATTCCTCCTTTCTATTTCTATAATATGTATGGTTGTAGAAAGTAAGGGGGTAATTATCCTACTTAATTTTTTTTTAGAATTAGGGCTAGACAATAGGCTAGGTGTGATAAGATTTGCTCTGTGAAGGTAAAATATTGAATACCCTTCTAATTGTATATAAATGTAATTATAAAGTGAAATAAGGATAATTCTATTTAGATGGAAAGGATACAGGAGAACACGTATGCCAAACTTTACTTTGTAATGATCAATAAATTGGATAGCATACCCCTCAAAAAACAATGTTTTTTTCAAGGGGGGAGTATGCCCATTTTTTCATTACAAAGGAACCGAGCAACCTTGTAGTCTCAATGTGTCAGGAGGTCCTTGTGCAGGATCTCCTTATTTATTTATTTACGAAATTTCACATTGTACTGCGAAATATCCAAATAGACGCTTGCGTACCTTTATCTTAAGAGGTGAAGGATAAATGTTAAATATTACATTCCGCTGGAAACTTTCTCAATTACCAGAACGAACTGTCAAGAAGCACTGTAAAATGTGTGGAACATTATCTGTTTTTACGGATACAACTGTACGAAGGCATAACGCAAATGGAAAAAATATTTATCAATATGCAATTTTTAAATGCGAAAACAATCATACTTGGAATAAAAAGTTAACTATAAAACGTTCTCAATGCATGTTGCTGAAATGGAAGACCAGAAAGAGGATTTTTCAATTTTGTCAACGATTGCGATATCTAGCTTAGCAGAACAAGGAATAAAGATAATACACATTGTACTAGATGATGTGACAGGAAAACATCGAATTGATAAAGTGCTTGCAAATCAAATTGAGGATTGGAGCCGCTCACAGATCATCAAAAAAATTGAAAAAGGTACGATTCAATTAAATGATCAAATCATTAAGCCTAGTTCAAGATTGTCAAAGGGTGAATGTATTGCTATTTTCATTGACTAAAAGTCTTTAAGTACTCTGATTGGAATCTTAAAGTTATTATCTTATGAACAAAGCCATTTTTAAGTGCAGAGGAATCTGTCCATAGAAATGGCTTTTTGTCTGTAAAAATTTATTTTAAAAATTCAGTTTCGTATCATTTTTAAAACCTAGAATGAAGATAAAGGAAAGGAGTGTTATAGATGAGGATGAAAAAATTTAGTCTTATTGTAGTTCTTATATTAGCGGGTTTTGTTACAAATGACGGTGTTGTGCATGCAGATGATCATAAATATGAAGATAAAAAACATGAAAAGTATAAAGAATATAAGGACTATAAAGACGACGATGATGACGATGAGAAATTTTACGATGACGATGAAGAAGAAGGTGAAACTTACTATTTTCAAGATGCTGTAAGTGTACAAGGGACATGGAATATTTGGACACGAACAGTTGCAGCTGATAAAGAAGTATTACCTTTTACAAGCTCCCAAAAGGTTACGTTCAAGGTAGAAGGTACGAATAAGGAGCTGAGCTTTTTTGTAATACCAAAAGACGGGGAATTTTTTGTGCCAGGAAAAGCAGTAGCTCAAGTTTTAGGAGCAAAAGCAACCTTTTACAAAGCAAGTAAGATTTTAAATATCCAACATCAAAAAAATGAATTGATTTACCGTGCAGGAACTAACGTTGTATATGATAACAATGTGAAAACACCATCACCTGCACAAGCGTTTTATGTGAATGAAGAATTATATATACCTATTAGTACAATAACGAATGGCTTAGGTTATATAGCTGAATGGCAAGAAAGTAACCAAACGTTTGTCTGCCAGCCAATTACGAATAGGGGGGAAGCACTATGAAAGATCCTAAAAAAGCTAAATGGATATTAGGGGCTTCGGGGCTACTTTTATCAGCAGCAATACTATCCCAAATCAACAGCCCAGCAGAAGTCGATTCTACACGCACAAATAATATTCAGGGAGTAGATCAGGGAAATATTACAAAAAAAGAAAAAGAACTAGTACAGCTAGATTGGACAAACTTTGAAATGACAAGGCAATCTTCTGGCAAAAGCGAGCGCAAAACGAAAAGAACGTAATGGAGTGGGGCGTGTGGATACACTAACTTTACAAATAATGAATACTGAATTTTATATTGCTATGCCAAAAGTGGCTCATTTTGTATGGAAAGAAAAAGCAGAGAATTGGCTTCAATACGTAGCAAAAGAATGGTCAAGATTTCAATCAAATAATGAATTATCACAACTTAATAGTTTAGAAATTGGAAAAACGCTCCGCGTTAGTTCGTTCCTATATGATTGTTTAGTGCAAGCGAATAGCTATTATCAACTTTCTAATGGTTTATTTTCTCCATATCTTAAACGTCAATTAGAACATCATGGCTACCATCATTCTTTCCCATTTGATTCAGCTAAAAGTAAGGCATTTCAAAACAAACTCCTAATGGCAGAGCAACCATTTGAATTTCTAGGCGATGAGCAAATACTAAGGGTGGCACAGCAGGAAATTGATTTAGGTGGATTTGCTAAAGGGTATGCGATTGAAAAATTGGCGAATTGGCTTGAGCAAGAGGTATCGCCTGATTTCGGATTAATAGACGGGGGAGGGGATATGAAAATGTGGTCTTCTGGGGAAAAGACATGGACAATCGGTGTTGCAGATGTCTTGAATATAGACAAGGAAATTAGCTCGATTAAAATGAAAACAGGCGCGATTGCTACATCTAATCGGGTATATCGAAGCTGGATGCAAGGAACAATGAAGAAACATCATGTATTAAATGGACAAACAGGTGAAATCGCCAATACAGAAGTATTACAAGCTTCAGTCGTAACGTCCTCTTTATGTGATGCGGAGGTTGGGGCGAAACTTTGTTTTCTTATGGATGAGTGTGAATTGCAGCAATGGTTTGAAAATAATTGTCAACAAAGTGCCCGTTTCATTGTTAAAGATGGGCAAGCAGCAAATTGGAAAATGACAGGGGTGAAATAAATGATCATAAGTACGTGGGAATGGATTCGGTTATTAGGGTTGTTAGCGTATTTTTACTTCACAATTTCCATTATATTTGGTTTGTTGAGAAAATCCTCATTTATTAAATCACATAAAAACTTAATTTATCATATCCATCAAAATGCGGGGTGGCTAGGGTTAATTACCGTAATCGCTCATATGGTACTGCTTTTAATCGATCGTTATGAGCCTTATAGTATAGTTGGGGTTTTAATTCCTTTCTCAGCTAACTATCGGTCTCTACCGTCGGCTCTTGGAACAATCGCATTTTATTTGTTTTTAATGGTCATCATGACATCAGATTTATGGATTCGAACTATGAATCGCTCCTTATGGAAAAAACTTCACTTTCTTGTGTTACCAGCATGGGTATTATCACTTGTTCACGGAGTGCTTATAGGAACGGATACAGAAATTACGTTGATTATAATGTTTTATGTAATTTCCGGAGGGGTGACCCTGTTAGTACTGGTTGTAAGAACATTAAGTGGGTTCATGAAAAAAGTAAATTTTCCAATGTTCCACAATAATTAACTAAAATCGGGGCCGTTTAAAAAGCCCCGATTCCTTATTAAATAGGGAATTCAATATGAATTGTAGTGCCTTTATTTACTGTGCTTGTCGCGTAAATGTTTCCATCATGTTGCTCCACTATTGCTTTGGCTATGGCAAGACCTAAACCAGTGCCATTGTGTTGGCGAGCAGCATCACTTCGGTAGAATCGGTCAAATACTAAAGGTAATTCCTGTTCAGTTATACCAACTCCACTATCAGCAACAGTAATTTTTACAGTGTCTTTATTTTTTAAGAGAGTTAGTGTTATCGTGCCGCTATTTGTATATCTAATCGCATTGTCTAATAAAATATAAAGCAGTTCTTGTATTTTTGAAGCATCGCCAAGCAGCTCGATGTTTTTTTGAATTTCAGAAGAAAACTGTATTTCAGCAGGTGTAATCCTTTGAAATTTCGAGCTTACTTTTTCGAGTAGAGTAGATAGTGTTATGATTTCTTTTTGAATGGGAACCTGCTGCTGATCATGTCTTGCTAAGAACAATAGTTTATCTATAAGTTCCTTCATTGTTTCAGCCTCATCTTTTAAATCCGCAATCAATTCTTTTCCAAAAGGTCTTAATTGATGTGCTTCCTCAATTTCTAAAATTTCTAGCGAACTATAAAAAATACTTAGTGGAGTTCGTAATTCATGAGAGGCATCAGATACGAACTTTTTTTGTTTATCGAACGACCATTGAATAGGGACCATCGCTTTACCAGCTAGAAAATAGGCTAGTAGACCGATTAAGACCGTAGAAATACAAGTTAATACTATTAGTAAATACTTTGTCATTTGGAAAAAGTGGTGCTGTGACTTCACAGATTTACCAACAATAATATAGCCTGCTACTGTATCGTCATTGAATATGGGTTTCTTTAAAAGTAGAAAATGCTCTTCCTGCCATTCATAATGCTGTACGAGGTCCTCACTTGGGTTCCTATTGCCAAATGCTTTTTCAATCTGATTCTTCAGTCCTTTGTAGGATTCGTCACCATGGACAAACTTATGATCCTTTGTGTAAATATAGTAAAAGAAATTGCGATTAGGGTCATAACTTAAAGTTTTAGTGTTTGCATGAACATGTTCAAAGAAATCGTGCTCTTGCTTAACATAAAAGTCTTCTAATTCGTTTATTTGTTGATTTTCCATTAATTTTACGAGTGAAAAGTATAGAACAATAACGAATAGTGAAAATAATAAAAAGTAAAGCGTTGCATACAAATAGGATAATTTTTTTTTCGTTTTATGAAACATTAGCCTTCCCTCAATTTATAGCCAATACCTCTGACATTTTGAATACGTGATTTAGATTGGCTATCATCAATTTTTTTTCGCACAAGTTTAACTAAAACATCTAAGGAATTATTCGAAACATCATAATCGTAGCCCCATATATAAATACAAATTTGTTCCCTAGTTAGTACACGTCCTTTATTGATAAATAAATATTCTAACAGTAAAAATTCATTTTTAGTAAGATCCAATATTTCATTATTGTACAAAATTACTCGGGAATCTACATACAGCTGTAATTGATCAATCTGAATGACCTGTTCTATCACTTTATCTTTTCTTCGTAGTAATGCACGAACTCTTGCTAACAGTTCCTCTATTTTAAATGGTTTTATTATGTAATCATCGGCGCCACTATCAAGTCCTTTAATAATGTCCTCTGTGTCGTCCTTCGCAGTTAGCATTAAAATACTACCATTGAATCCAGTGCTTCGTAGCTGTTGACATACTTGAATGCCACTAATGTACGGCATCATCCAATCTAAAATAACGAGATCATATTTCTCAGTAAGCGTATGGTCTAGCGCTTCCTGCCCATTCTCCGCTTCCGTCACATTGTGAAATTCTTTCTTTAATATATGAACGATATTTCTTCTTAATCGTGCATCATCTTCTGCTAGTAATATTTTCAAGGCGCTTCCTCCTAATGATTATATTCGGCTAAGTATACGCATAAAAAATGAAATGAAACTGAAAATGTTCCTTTCGCTTTTACTTTATCAAAACTTATTTATTTCATACTTTGATAAGAGTTGAAGTATTTCCTGTCTATAATGTCCTTAGACAAAGATCATCACAATAACGTGGGTTTCATTTCCGTTTTCAATAAACATAGAAATAGGGGGACAACAATGAATATTTATAAATTCATAGCATTATTAGTTTTGACAACATTTCTAATGGGGTCTTCATTTGCCGTTGTCAAATTGGGGTTGCCGTATTCATCTCCACTGCTGTTGGCTGCACTCCGCTTTATACTAGCAGGGATGATAATGGGTGTCATCGTGATCGCTTTAAAAAGACCTCACCCGGCCACGCAAGATGGCTGGATAAAAATTTTATCGATAGGGGCGTTTCAAACTGCTGGCGTAATGGGCTGTATTTTTTTAAGCTTACGTACAATTACGGCGAGTGAATCCTCTATTTTAACATTTACGAATCCTTTGCTTGTAGTCATATTTGCTACTATATTTATGAAGGTGCGTTACCGATTGTATCAATGGTGTGGTGTTTTGTTGGGGATTATTGGTGTTATGATTACAATGGGTGCACAAGTTGAAATTAAAATTGGAATTATTTTCGGCATTTTTTCAGCCCTATTTTGGGCCATTGCGACACTACTAGCAAAAAAATGGGGTGTGTTATTTGATACATGGGTGCTATCAGCCTATCAAATGCTTTTTGGTGGTATATTACTTTTAATTGCGAGTTTCGTGTTAGAACAACCATTTTTTACTGTAAATGTTCATTCTTTATTTATTTTATTTTGGCTCAGTGTTTTCTCGTCAATTGTTCAATTTGCGGGCTGGTATTATCTTTTGCAAAACAGTGACCCTGGAAAAACGAGTGCCTTTTTGTTTTTAGCTCCTTTTTTCGGTGTGTTAACAGGTTGGGTACTATTAGATGAACCTTTAAAACTATCGTTAGTTGTCGGAGGGCTGTTTATTATTGCTGGTATCTATTTAGTGAACCGTAATTTTGCAGCTAAATCTAATAAAAATATTCGCGGAGAGACTTTGAATGTTAGCCTTCCCGCGAAAGAAGATAGACCATTTTAAATTTCAAATTTAAAAACTTCTTTAAAGCCTGCTCGTCCTTTTTCAGTCACTTTAATGGCACGAATAGCTGGGACACGAGTCACCCATCCCAAGCTTAAAAAATGTGTCAGCATTCCTTCACCAAGTGCGCCAGCTAGATGATAACGTCGTTCACTCCAATCTAAACATGCATGGGAAAATGATCGACGCTTTCTTTTTAAATCATCTAAATCAAGACCGAAATCCGTAAAAAATTGTGCGCCTTCAGCTGTTATGAGAAACTGTTTTTCTTCTAGTTTTAGAAAACCAGCGTTAAGCAATGATTCTGTTAATTGAACGCCTAGTTTACCAGCTAGATGGTCATAGCAAGTTCTTGCATCCTGTAGTAATTTCATTTGACTTGATTGTTTTAAAGAGCGTACTTCAGGTGGTGGAGAAATCGCTAGGAAGGATTCTAGTAATTGTGCAATTTCTTCGCCGGCTAATTGAAAATATCGATGACGACCTTGTTTCTCTACTTTAACAAGTTTACCTTCTACTAACTTAGCGAGATGAAAACTAGCAGTTTGAGGTTTAATAGCAGCCATATAGGCTAATTCACTGGCAGTATGAAAACGACCATCCATCATACTAGCAAGCATCGTAGCTCTTGAAGTTTCTCCAAGAAGAGAACCAATTTCAGCCATGTTTGGATTAATACTCATTCGTCACGATCCTTTCTGCATTCCACATTTCGATATTCATAAAAGTATTTATCGTTTACAATAATACATATTTAGGAAGGAGTAAATAATTATGAAAACATATTATGCTGTTATTTTTACATCCCAACGAACAGACGAGGATGGAGAAGGCTATGCGAAGATGGCAGAAGTTATGGATGAATTAGCACAAAAACAGCCAGGTTTTCTTCGTATAGAAAGTGCTAGAAATATCGAAGGGAAGGGTATTACTGTATCGTATTGGGAATCACTAGAGGCTATTCAAGCATGGAAAGAAAATTCAAAACATTTAGTTGCACAGCAATTTGGAAAAGAAAAATGGTATAAGCAATATAATGTGGAAATTTGTAAGGTCATAAAAGATTATTCTTTTATAATGTAATTAAAGGCAGGGAACTTCAATACTATTATTTCAAGTATAGAAGGAATTAATTGAGGAGGAGGAGAATTGGACAATTTTTTTCAACGATATATTGATTCGTGGCGTTTTAATGGTTGGCTAGTCCACGATATCTTTTTAGGCGTTATCATTGGCGTTGGACTTTTATTTGTATTGTATGTTTTGTTTAAACGCCGACTAAAAGCTACGTTTGTCATAACTTTTATCCTTTATGCTTTTTTGGGTAATCTTTTAATGATTGTTTTTGGCTTAGCTGGTCGAAGCTTCCCAACCAATTCCGAGTCTCCTATTTATACAGATGATGCACAGAAAATTGCTGTCCAAATGGTTGAAGGATCTGAAAATAACGGTACAACTAATGGGATTACTCAAATTATTTCACATCATCAACTAGTAGCAATTAATTTGCAAACAGGTGAAAAACAGTGGTCCAAATATTCTTCAAGTAAAGAGACACTAATTGGCCATTTCATGGGAGGACTTCTTATTCATCATCGTGACGGTGAGTACGGGAATCTTTCATTATTAGATATACACACGGGAAAAGAAAAACTATCTAAAAAGGAATTTGCGAAAAAACACAAACAATTAATAGATGTTTTAAATAATGGTTCGCATACCATAGTCTTGTTGCAAAATAATCTTTATTTAGAGGGTGTCGATGGGAAATTTTATCGCTTTGATGGCAACAAATTACTGGAAGATAATAAAGCAGAAAAATATCTTTCTACAAAGTTTTTCATAGAATCCGATATTCCAGGTTATTTTGCTTCGCATAATCAACCGTTAGAGGATTACGAAGAAGTTGAAGAATTTAGTAACCTGCTATTCAAACATACAAGAATCTAGAGCCGGCTGTATTAGATGTGGATCTGCAACAACGAACAGCCATTGTATCCTATCGACAAACGAAGCGAGAAAGTGCAGACCGTATTGTATTACTTTATGATATGAAAAACCATCACATTTTGTGGGAAGAAAATATAGGTGTTGTGAATACTGAGCAAAAAAATCCGGGTGTTCGTACATTAGAGAACTATTATGCGATTCAAGCAGGAGATGAGTTTCTATTGTTAGATAAGAACACGAAAAAAGTAATGTTCAGATATCATCTACGGTGGAATCGCCCCGTTCGGTAAAAATTAAAAAGCATGTATTATTTATCCCCTCCAAGTAATGGCTTGTGGGGATTTTTTTATTTTGGATCAAGGTTGCTCAATATATCATAAAATGATATATTATTTTACGATATATCACTTTTTGATATATTGGAGGTGTAATAATGAAATCATTAGAGCAGTTAACAGATTCTGTTTTTTATATTATGGCTGCCTTAACTGAGCCGAGACATGGCTATGCGGTCATGAGTTTAATTGAGGAAACGACAAAGGGTACTTTCGTAGTTGGTCCAGCATCCCTTTATACAATTATAAAAAAACTAGTAGCTGAACAGCTTATTCAGCTACACGATGATTCAGATTCTCGTAGAAAGGTCTATGTCTTAACGGATAAAGGTCGTAAAATATTGCTCGAAGATATTGAACGAAGAAAGACTATGATTCATTTGGCAGAGCAGGGATTACAAAGGGGGAAAAATAGTGCGAAATAAGAGATATATGCCATCAATTGGTTTAGCTTTTTCTGAGGCACGCGATATGAAAAAATTAAGCGAAAAAGCGGCGAAGGGCTGGCATTTAAAAAGATTGCGATTTGCTGGCTACGGGCTAGAAAAGGGTGAGCCAGAAGAAGCTGTTTTTAATATTGATTATCGTAAATTACGGAAAGATGAAGAAGCGGAGTATTTTACACTATTTGCTTACGGTGGCTGGACGCATGTATGCTCAAGCACTAACATGCATATTTTTAAAGCAGCTCCAGAAACGACACCTATTTATAGTGATGCAGAGTCTTCTATTGATAAATTAGCTCGTCTTGCAAAGTCTGTAAATCTAGTAGCATCAATTGCTCTTGCTATCACTATGGTCTTGTGGATATTTATGATATTTGCCTCTGGGACAATTCAACACATTGCAGAGCAAGGATTTACATATTCCATTATATTTACTGTCCCAGCGCTCATGACCTCTGGTGGAGTTTACTATCATATGTGGAAAAACCTACGATTAAAATCAAAGCATATATAAAGTAAGAACAGCTGATGCTTTTCAGCTGTTTTTTTATGGCCGCCGTATAGGAATCTCAGAGCGACGGAAAGCAAGGTCTCAACGAAGGAAAGAAGTCTCGGAGCGACGGAAAGAACAGCGATACCGACGGAAAGAAACCTCAAGGTGACGGATAGAAATAGCTACACTGAACTACAGGAAAAACTGATCTGTTGTCGAAGTATTAAGTTATCGCGTTTTTGTGAAAATGAAAGTCCATATAATGACCTATACATCTTATGGTGATGCCATGGATGGGGGGAGGGAAATATGACAAATGAACTTTTAAGTGAGTGGTTACAATCATCAAACAGCACGGTCATTTTAACGGGTGCAGGTATGTCAACCGAAAGTGGAGTTCCAGATTTTCGATCGACATCTGGCTGGTGGAAAAATATTGATCCTCGAACAGTAGCTACTACAGAAGCATTGGCACAAAATTATTCATTGTTTCATGAGTTTTATAAAATGCGCATAGAAAATTTGGAAAAGGTAGCACCGCATGAAGGCCATCAAATTTTAGCTGATTGGGAAAAGCGAGGGATTGTATCGTTAGTTGCTACGCAAAATGTTGATGGTTTTCATCAGCTAGCAGGAAGTCAAAGGGTAGAGGAGTTACATGGTTCGATACGCTCCATTCGTTGTCATCGCTGCGAGAAAGCTGCTCCAATTGAAAGTTTCTTACACAAAGAGAGTTGTGTACATTGTGGTGGTAAACTACGCCCTAATGTAGTGCTTTTTGGAGAAAACTTACCGCAAGTGAGCTGGAACAATGCGATGGAAGCAATCAGAGCAGCGGAGCTTGTTCTTGTTATCGGCACGAGCCTTGAAGTGTATCCTGTCAATCAACTTCCAATGATGACAAAAGGAAAAACTGCTTATATTAATTTAGATATTGCGCACCATGCAGTACAATTTGATTTAACTATTGAAGGAAAAGTAAAAGAAGTGTTGCAGCAATTGCCACTTTAAAAGGAGGCGCCCTTGAGACATCAAGAGGCGCCTAAAACATTTGTGGTAAAAATTCGGTCATAAAGCGTTGATTTTTACGTAGCCATATTTTTAAAATCATACGGTGTGTTAGTAGTCGTTGTCTTTTTTGTGGTCTAGCTTTCGCCTCTATTAAACTTTGTAGAAGAGTGCATGTTTCAGTTGCTAATGTTTGAGGATCAACGAGGACGTCAAGTTTATAATCAATTAACTGAGCAGCCTGGACCTTTGCAAGTAATTGTGCAAAGCGGGTATTCATTTCTGGAAAGTTTTCTTCTAGTTCTAAGTCGATTAAAGAATATATTGTTTGTTCAATTTCAGCTTCGAGCGCTTGTAATTGTTCAATAGATGGCTGTGTCAAAAAATCACCTCTAGTATGTCATAAATGCTACTACACAAGGAAAAAGCCAAGTGTAGCGAAAAGTAAACCGAATAAAACGGTAGTGCATATATAAATAATCACTTGCTTCCATTTTTTCTGTTCCAAGAGCTGCAAACATTCAAAACCAAATGTTGAAAATGTCGTATAGGCCCCTAAAAAACCGAGCCCTATAAACTGCCAAATCCAATCACTTGGCTGTAATGCAAATAGAAAGCCAAGTGCAAAAGAACCTGTTATATTAATAAAAAATGTTGCCCATGGGTATGGATGAGCAATCAATTTTCCAAGATAAAATCTCGTTAATGCACCCAAAAATCCCCCGATACCAATAACTATCATACGCTGCGCCCCTTCGTAAGTCTAAATCCTAGCCATGCACATGCTAAACCGCCAAAAACACTTACTAAAATATAAAGAATAGCTAGTAGCCACTTACTATCTTGCAAAAGTAATAGCGTTTCTAAAGAAAAGGTCGAAAATGTCGTAAAGGCACCTAAAAAACCAGTGCCAATTCCTAAAATAATAGGCGTACGCTTTGTAAACATAGTAAATAGCCACGCTAAACAAAAGCAGCCAATTAAGTTCATACAAAGTGTTGCAATTGGAAAACCACCTGTATTTTGAAATGCTTGACCAAGGTTATATCGACAGATGGCACCCAAAAACCCGCCGATCCCAACAGCTAAAAATGATTTCAAAGTAAAGACTCCTTACTAAAATGTCTATATTGAAAAGTGTATCATGAGAGAATCAATTTAGATATATTTCTATAGTTATATGGAATCAAATATACTAAAAAGAGTTAAAACCACATAATTTTGACCTCTTGAAGTGATAAAGTTTAAAAGTTGGGTGATAAATAAAAAAAGTTGAGCGATAAATTAAAGTTAGGCGATAAATATTGAAGTTGTTCCGATAAACCTTAAAATTGTTCCGATAAATCAAAAATTTGTTCCGATAATTCGAAAAAATGTTCCGATAAATTGATTTGGACCCCATCGTACTAGCTTTGTTCGATAAAGTCTTCCTGCATTTTTCAGCAGGTGTCAAACATTCGCTGAAATAGAGGAACTCAGGCTAAGAACTTCACATCCTGTGAAAACGCCTGAGTGACCGACATCGTGCTGTTGCTGTCGCTGCGCTTTCGCACAGACAAAACACTTTGCTGTTGCTGTCGCTGCGCTTTCGCACAGACAAAACACTTTGCTGTCGCTGTCGCTGCGCTTTCGCACAGACAAAACACTTTGCTGCCGCCCCGCTTTACGCGAAATCTGTTGGCCAAAAGCCTTCGGACGCAATGAGGCCTCGCCATATATAGGAATTCATTGCTTTAAAGCGCTAATTATTTCCTGAAAAACGTAAAAAATAACAGCAAGTTGGTTGACAAATATTTCTAAGATGTGATAATCTTCAAGAACACTATAACAAACTTAAGTAAAGGAGGGCATGACGATGTTAATTTTATCAGTATCATTTCAAATAACAACTGCATACATTGTCCATGTCTTCTAACATTTTATTTTACATTGCAATAAAAGGCATGGGTTACTCCTTGCCTTTTATTAAGAGACACATGCTCTTTTTTTGGGTATGTGTCTTTTTTGTTGCAAAAAAGGGTTGTAGTGAACATGAAGAAGGAGTGTATGTGTATGCGAAACGAAGTACAAAGAATGATTTTCATCAAGGTATTTATGGATAGTGGGTAGCAAAGCTTTAACAGCACTAGAGAAAGAAGGTTATAACGTATGTTTGATGTTTTAAGTAAATTAAGCTGGTTTTTTAAGGAGTATTGGAAGCAATATACAATAGCTGTTGTGTTATTAATGATCGCGAGTGGCTTAGAAGTTGTTCCACCGTATTTGCTAGGGTCAATTATCGATTTATTGACTGCTGGTGAAATGACGCCAGCTCTTTTAACGAAGTATATTTTGATTTTCGTATGTATCATTATTGGGGGGTATACCCTTAATTTTGTGTGGCAATTCAGACTATTTGAAGGGGCTATTAACCTAGAGAAAATTTTGCGTCGAAACCTTATGCAGCATTTTTTGCGCATGACACCAACGTTTTATGAAAAAAATCGTACCGGAGATTTAATGGCCCGTGCGACGAATGATTTAAACGCAGTGTCGATGACTGCTGGGTTTGGGATTATGACATTGATCGATTCTACCATCTACATGGGCTTTATTATTTTTGCGATGGGTTATATGATTTCGTGGAAACTTACTTTTTTTGCAATGCTGCCAGTTCCGATCATGGCCGTCCTTATTCAATATTTAGGGAAAATAGTGCATGAACGCTATATGAAGGCGCAGGATGCTTTTGGTGAACTGAATGATAGTGTTCTAGAGTCGGTTGCAGGTGTGCGAGTTGTACGGGCATACGTACAAGAAAAAAAGGACGAAGCAAATTTTGCAGAGATGAGCGAGATCGTGTATGAAAAAAATATGCATACCGCAAAAATTAACGCCTTATTTGGACCGATTACAAAGGTCGGTACTGGGATTAGTTATGTTGTAGCGCTTGGCTATGGTGCTCATTTAGTAGCAATTGAGGCTATGACAGTTGGGCAACTTGTAACGTTCAATGTTTACTTAGGGCTAGCAGTTTGGCCAATATTTGCAATTGGGGAACTTATAAACGTGATGCAGCAAGGTAACGCCTCTCTTGATCGCGTACAGGAAACACTAAACTACGAGGCAGATGTTCGAAATATTGCAAATCCACAAACAATTGCGATACCGAATGCGATTGGCTTTGATGATTTAACTTTTCAATATCCACTGAGTCAGGTGAAAAACCTTCAGCGAATTTCTTTGTCGTTGAAAAAGGGGCAAACACTTGGAATTGTTGGTAAAACGGGAGCGGGAAAAACGACCTTCCTGCGACAGTTATTACGTGAGTATCCAATCGGCGAGGGACAGCTATCGATTGATGGGGTAGATATTGCTGCACAAACGAAGGAACAGTTACTCGATTGGATTGGTTATGTTCCACAAGATCATGTTCTATTCTCACGTACTATTCGTGAAAATATTTTATTTGGGAAAGAAGATGCTACACAGTCTGAATTGCATCAGGCGATTCGTTCTGCATACTTTGAAAAAGATTTAAAAAATTTACCAATGGGCCTTGAGACACTTGTTGGTGAAAAGGGTGTATCTCTTTCAGGTGGTCAAAAGCAACGTGTTTCCATTGCGCGTGCTCTTATTAAAGACCCTGAAATTTTAATGCTTGATGACTCGCTTTCTGCTGTAGACGCCAAGACGGAGGCAAGAATTATTGAAAATATACAGCGAGAACGACAAGATAAAACGACGATTATTACTACGCATCGTTTATCAGGAATTCAACATGCCGATTTAATTATCGTGCTAGATGAAGGCCAAATTGTAGAGCAGGGAACGCATGAGCAGCTTCTTTCACAACAAGGATGGTATAAAGAGCAATTTGACCGTCAGCAGCTTGAAGGAGGTGCCTCATGAGTACAAGTCAACGTTTAACACGCTATGCAATGTATTTTAAAAAGACGATTCTACTAGGATTATTTTTCTTAACAATCGCCGTCTTTACGGAGCTTGTTGGGCCGTTTATTGCAAAGCATATTATTGATAATTACATGACAATTGGTCACATTGAATTAAAACCAATTACTTGGTTATTACTTGTCTACTTACTTTTAGCAATAGCTACAGCTGTTTTACGCTATTTTATGTATATTTATTTACAAATGGGTGCCAACCGTGTTGTACAAAAATTACGTAAGGATGTATTTGAGCATATTCAAACATTGCCAATTCAATACTTCGATAATTTACCAGCAGGAAAAATTGTAGCCCGTGTAACGAATGATACCGAGGCTGTTCGTAATTTATACGTTCAAGTACTGTCAAACTTCGTTACGAGTTTTATTTCTATTGTGGGTGTTTATATCGCACTCTTCATTTTAAATTGGAAAATGGCATTGTTAGCATTGACTATGATACCAGTCGTTTATTTTTGGATGATTTTATACCGTAAAGTGGCCTCGAAATATAATGATGTCATCAGAACGAAAATTGCCGATATTAACGCAATGATTAATGAATCGATTCAAGGAATGACAATTATTCAAGCATTCCGTCGTGAGCAGCAAATGACGAAGGAATTTGATGATATGAATAATGAGCATTACGCATATGAACGCAAGCTACTTTTCCTTGATTCTGCAACGTCCTTCAACCTTGTTAATACATTAAGACTAATTATGTTTACGGTCTTTATTTTCTACTTTAGTACACAGTCATTTACGGCCACGGAAGTTATTTCTGCGGGGACACTATATGCCTTTGTCGATTATTTAACGAGATTATTTAATCCAATCACGAATATCGTCAATCAATTTTCTCAGCTTGAGCGCTCACTCGTTGCAGGAAAGCGTGTCTTTGAAGTGTTAGATACGAACGGGGAGCCAGTTGCTGAAAAAAGTATGCCTCGATATAAAGGAAATGTGGTGTTCGAAGATGTTTCCTTTGCCTATAAAAATGATGATTACGTATTGAAAAATTTATCATTTGAAGCACACCAAGGTGAAACAATTGCCTTAGTAGGCCATACAGGATCTGGGAAAAGCTCTATTATGAACTTATTGTTCCGTTTCTATGACCCATCTATAGGGAAAATTACGATTGATGGAATCGACATCACTTCGGTTCCTCGTCAAACGATGCGTGAACATATGGGTATTGTTTTACAGGATCCATACTTATTTACAGGTACTATTGCTTCGAACGTTAGCCTAAATAACCCTAAAATTTCACGAGAAAAAATAGAAGCGTCATTAAAGGCTGTTGGGGGAGAACGTGTTTTAGCGAACTTGCCAGATGGCTATGATGAGCCTGTTATTGAGAAGGGGAGCACATTGTCATCTGGGCAACGCCAGTTAATTTCCTTTGCGCGTGCCCTTGCCTTTGACCCGGCAATTTTAATTTTAGATGAGGCTACTTCTAATATAGATACGGAAACAGAGGAGATTATTCAGCATGCGATGGATGTACTGAAAAAAGGACGTACAACATTTATTATCGCTCACCGACTTTCTACTATTAAAAATGCCGATCGTATTCTTGTGTTAGATCGAGGCAAGATTGTCGAGCGTGGCACACATGATGAGCTATTAGCACAGGGCGGCATTTATGAAAAAATGTATCAAATGCAGGCGAATTCATTGCAATAATATTTAAACTCCGACAAAATGAAAGCCTCACTTTGAGAAAAAGTGAGGCTTTCTATTTAAGATTTTACATTTTTAAAGACATTGACAAAAAAGAACAGTACGGAAATTGCTACTGCGATACCGCCACCAGATACAAAGAGCTCAAATAACCAGCTTGGTACATCTATATGAACCATCATCATACCGACCAAGAGGAACGGCAATCCGAGATTGTAGAACCAAAATTGTGCTTTTGCCAGTCCTGTCTCGGCTGCATCTTTATATATTGAATAAATTAAACCGATTAAACCAGTTGTCAGCCAACCTACTACACCAATGTGGGCGTGTGTCGCCGTCCATTCGAGTTGAATTGTATAATGCATAAACAGTCCAAAAGCCAAAACAATCACTAAATATAAGACTGAAATCTTTATCCATTTAGCACCCATTTATAAACAACTCCTTTCCCGAAATGATTTAGCTAGCTATTACAGTTTATTCTTGTCGAATAAAAAAGTTGACATATTATTTTTGTGTAAAATGCTGATTTTTCCTGCGGGATAAAGTGTTGAAGTAAAAATTGCCAATTGGAGGGTCTATGAAAAGAAAATTATTTTTTTTATGATTATTTTAATGGTTTGTTGTTTGCCAATCACCTTTTTTGTGAAGGAAAGAGCTCGAAAGCAAACGATGACAACAAAAGTGAATAGCGTCCTTGCTGGAAATTGGAAGAACAATGAGTATAGTATAACAGTACGAGATATAGAAACTGGGGAAGTACTTTACAATAGAAATGGAGATAAAATGATACGCCCTGCTTCTTCGCTCAAGCTTTTAGTTAGCGCTGCTGCTTTGGATTTATTAGGGCCTGACTATCGCTTTGCTACGAAGACATATGTCGATGGCACAATTGAAGATGGTGTTCTTCACGGTAATATTTATATACAAGGCGGGGGAGATCCAACGCTTTTACCTGTTCATTTAGAATCGTTTTCAAATGAATTGAAAAAGCTGGGTATCTCGAAAATTACAGGTTCTTTAATCGGGGATGATACTTGGTTTGATGCAGATCGTTTACCGAAGGGAATTGTCCCTGAAGAAGAGGATCAATCTTATGCTTCGCGCATTTCTGCATTAACGATTTCGCCAAATGATCAGTATGATATTGCAACTGTGCAAGTGAAAGTGACAGGCTCAAAGGTTGGTACTACGGGTAATGTCCAGCTTGTTCCGTTTGCAAGTACTATTCCGATAGTCAACAAAACAAAAGTTGTGAACAAGTACGAGAAAAGTACAGTG
Source organism: Lysinibacillus zambalensis (assembly GCF_040183165.1). Classification (NCBI taxonomy): domain Bacteria; kingdom Bacillati; phylum Bacillota; class Bacilli; order Caryophanales; family Bacillaceae; genus Lysinibacillus; species Lysinibacillus zambalensis. The sequence continues at coordinate 539,115 of NZ_JBEGDG010000001.1, read as the reverse complement.
AAAATTACAAGAGAATACGGTACAGATCAAATCATTGTAACAGGTAACTTACCAGCAGATTCACAGGAAAGTACAAATGTAGCTGTCTATCATCCAACGCTATATACACTTGACGTATTCCGAGAAAAATTAATAGCGAAAGGTATCCAAACAATGCCTCTTGAAACTGGAAAGGTACCTGAAAATGCACAACAAGTAGCTATTTCATATTCAAAGCCATTACAGGATATTAACTTTATGTATTTAAAGCTAAGCATTAATGGGATGGGTGATATGTTTACTAAACAACTCGGGCGAAAGTTACTTGGTGAAGGAAGCTGGTCGGCTGGCATTAAAGCGATTCGGTCGTATGGTAATGATATTGGGCTTAATATGGAGCAGTGGTATATTGAAGATGGTTCAGGTTTAAGTCATCAAAATCGAGTAAGCAGTATGCAAGTAAGTCTATTATTATATAACGTTCGCAATAAATCCTGGTATTCCTCATATTTAGATGCATTACCGCATGCAGGAAGAAAGGGCAACCTTGTTGGTGCGACTTTAGAAAATCGTATGAAGGGCTATAGTGTATCTGCTAAAACAGGCTATATTTCTGGAACATATGCTTTGTGTGGCTATGTAAAAGGAAAGAGTGGCAAGTGGTATATCTTTAGTATTTTGACACAGGCCAATAAAACTTCACCTATCCCAACTATTGATGAAATTGTCAAACAGATTGCAAATGAAATGTAAGAATGTTGAACAATATAGTTTAATTTCTTTTCAGCATATGTTTTGTAGCAAAAGCGTAGCGTCAGCTGCAGGTGTAAAAGGGTCAAAGCACTAATCTGTAAGATTAAAAACAAGTAATTGTACATGGTGATTGATTCTAATATAACTTGTTTATAATGTTGCACAAATTATGAAAATGTACATTACTAAAATAAATTTAGTGGTGTGCATTTTTTTAATTTGTTAAGAAGTGAAAAGTTAAAGTAATATTAGTTGTTTTTAATTAGTGGAGGTGCATGTTTGTATGAATACGGCCCAAAGCATATAGAAAGCAAGTATAAGCTTTTAGTATTTAAAGAAAACCAACCATTTTTACCATTAACAAATTATTTAAATGACTATTTAGGACGAATTGATAAGAGCTCTGCAACATCCTATTAAAATTGTTTACTTCCCTTTTTCAAAGGGTTAGAGGAAGAAAGTAATTTTCAAGGGGAACGAGTGCAATGGATGATAAAGAAGAAAAAATACGAGTTGTTGTTGAAGATTATTTAATGCATGAAATAAAATAAATCTAACCAATAAAAGTCGGAATACAATTAGTCGTTTGAATATATCTACACAGCAGATACCAAAATCAGAGTGGTATTGACAGCAATACAAATGCCGATGCATTTTTTGAAAGTGTTAAAAAAGCGTTAGATATTATTTTCTAAATACACAGATAAAAATAGTATGACTCATCTTACTGCAAGGTTATTTGTAGATATGGGCTATTCAAATTCAGTGTACGAGCTTATCAAAGATTCAGAAGTTCGCCTTTTGGTTGAATTAGCGAATAAAATCAAGAATTAACAACTTATAAATCTAAATATTAAAAGGAGAACATATGGAAATATACAATATTAATTTGAATATTCATTATTCAGCCCCGCAAGAAGTTTGGGATAAGTTGGAGCGTTTATATAGAGAAATGCCTAACTGGAACAACTTTGTAAACGGCTGGCCACAGTGGTATGGTTCAGATGGTAAGTTGATAGAAGTTAGTATTGAATCAAGTGGATTACAATTCTATGCTAAATTACCATCAGAAGAATGGAATGAATGGATTACATTATTTAAGAATAGAGCTACAAAATTATTGGGATATGAAGTTGGCGAACCAGAAAACGGTTTTGAATTTCACTATTATGATTAACCCTACAAATTCCAAGTAATCCATAAACTTAATTTGAAAATACATAAGACACTTTGGTACATCATCGACAATTCTTCCAGTCACACTTAATTGCTATTCAACGAACCTGCACCGTTCGTATTATAAGATCAGCCAGATATTACTGGTTGACCATTTTTTATATGGTTTAGTTGAATAACGGAAAGAAAAAATTCCCGAAACTTACTTTTGTTAAATATACCTAAACTATATTTTCAAATAAAGCTTAACTAATATCAAAGTTAGTTAAACTTTAAAATAGCATATTATAATGTTGCACATTGTATAAAGGATCCTGAAATATAAAGTGCATTACTTTAACTATTGACTTTTAACTTTTAATAAAATGTAAAGGTGTCTTGCCCCTTTTTCTATTGTATTTTACCTTTTTGTAGTAGAAAGCGAAGGCCAGTCTGCAACTTCAATAGGTCATGAGCTGAATGCGGACATAGAGTGCTGGTTTGTATAAAACATAGTGGCATTATATAAGTTTCTTGTTAGCAGACATTAAATAATCGAAGTTTATTTTACAAATAAAGTAATATTATGTGTTATTAGTAAATATTAGTGTACGTCTTTTTTTCGTCCGATATGCATATAATTAGACTATATTAACTTTTTTCCAACTTAATACGTCAAAAAGTAGGGTAAATTTTTGCAAGAGAGGACTTATGTATGGAAAAAAACACAAAACGCACTAAAGAAAAAAAGAGCAAGAAGAAAATTTTGCTTTGGATAGTAGGTGGCTTATTAACGATTTTTTTAATTTTTATAGGTACTGCTTATTACACTATCCAAAAAACAATGAATAAAATAAATACACCATTAATTGAAACAACAGATGAAAGTAAAGAACAAAAAATAGTTACGAAAAAAGACCCGTTTTCCGTGTTAATGCTTGGAGTGGATGAACGAAAAGATGACAGTGGACGTTCTGACACGATGATTGTCATTACAGTGAACCCTGAAAAACAAACGATGAAGATGCTCAGTATACCTCGAGACACTCGTACTGAAATTATTGGACATAATTCCGTCGATAAAATCAACCATGCCTATGCATTTGGAGGTGTCCCAATGGCAGTCGATACGGTGGAGCATTTTTTAGATATACCTATTGATTATTATGTGTTTGTTAATATGGATGGCTTCCTGCAAATTATTGACACGATTGGTGGGGTGACCATTGAGAATGACATGGACTTAACCTTTGATTCTTATCATTATCCGAAGGGTGAGATAACTTTAGATGGTGATAATGCACTGATCTTCTCACGTATTCGTTATGAAGATCCTCGTGGTGATTTCGGTCGTCAAATTCGCCAACGACAAATTATTGAAGCGGTTTTGAAAAAAGCCTCATCGAAATCTTCTATATTATTAAAGGCTTCAGATATGCTTGATGTTGTAGGAGATAATGTTCGTATGAATTTTACGATGAAGGATTTAATTCAATTACAAAGTATTTATAAAAATATGGATGGTAATCTTGAGCAATTGTCATTTAAAGAGGGAGATGGCAAAAGAATTGATAACATATGGTATTTCATCCCTAAAGAGACCGAACTAGAAAAAATAAAATCGGAATTAAAAGCGCATTTGCAATAAAAGAGTAACAATTTGAGTACGATAGTTGTAAACTTTTTGACAATGAGGGGAGGGAGATACATGAATGGAAGGACCCAGGTGCTTAGGTATACAGCTGTAAACAATTGCATGCAAAGCTATGTGCCTAAGCGTAAAGTTCAAAAAAATTCATTCAGTTCAGCTATGCGTCATCTACAACTATTGTGCTTAAAAATTTTCATGTGAAACATAAAAAATCATTCAGGTAGGGTGCATGCCTAGTTGAATGGTTTTTTTATTTTAACTACTTTCAGTGGGTGTCCAAACACCTGTACCTGCAGCTACGCTTTCGGTACAAAAGAGATTCGCTGAAATAGAGGTACTTAGTCTAAGAACGCCATGTCCTGTGGCATACCGAAATGACCGACATCGTGCCCTTATTCACGCAGGCCTAAGCACAAAGCCGATACCGGACGCAATTATGCCGAGACATAATTAATTTATTGATTTATTTATTTGAAATATCAGAAAATTGATGTATAATTGTGTTAGAAATGGTTGAAGGAGTGATTGTGATGATTATAGGTACATTTTTTTTAGCAGTTGCATTACATGTAGGTATTGTTTTAACAGTTGACTTATTAACTAATCAGCAACACTCTACTACTACGTAAAGTAACCACTCATAATTGAAAATGCATCTAGGCAAAGTTATAAAATAGCTTTGTCTATTTTTTATGAACATGAAACAATTTATGTGAAAATTCGTCCATATACTGTAGAAAATGTTATACTATAAAAAAACAGTATCGGGGTATGAGCATGCAAGAAGAGAAAACAAGTAGTTTCAAACAGGATATAATATCCTATCTTAAAATTATTGTAATTACCGCTATAGTTGTTTTAGGCTGTAAGCAATTTTTATTTGCACCGATTAAAGTACAAGGGGCTTCTATGTACCCAACTTATCATGATAAGGATATTATTATTGTAAGTAAAATGAGTAAAATTGAACGCTTTGATCAAATTGTCTTTCAATCACCAACAGAGGATGAGCTATATATTAAACGAGTAGTTGGCCTACCAGGTGATACAGTTGAAATGAAAGACGATGTTTTGTATGTAAATGGAAAAGCTTATAAAGAGGATTATGTGAATCGTCAAACAGATGATCCGAAGCAATTGCGAATTACAGAAAATTTTACGTTAGAGCAATTAGTAAATGAGAAAAAGGTACCTGAGGGTAAGTATCTTGTACTCGGGGACAACCGTTTAAGAAGTTCTGATAGCCGCCATTATGGCTTAATTTCTAAAGATGCCGTCTATGGTGAAGCTAAATTAACAATATATCCGTTTAATCGTTTCCATATTGGTTCAAAGTAAATTAAATCTGGACTTGCAGTGAAAAAGAGGCTACGTTGAGTAGAGGGCACTGAAAAAGTCTATATCTTCTCACATTGCGAAGTATTCAACGATTAAATCGTTGAATACCTCGCTTTTTTCATTTGGCACTGTGACTCTACTGTTGTTTTCCCCGAAGCATTCCGCTCGCTTTCCGCGGGCGAGCGCCGAGCCCCCTCCTACGCTTCGCTTCGTGCGGGGTCTCGTCTGTCTCGCTTTCCCGTAGGAGTCGAAAGGGCTGTTATAAAGAAGGCGCAAAAAGTAAAACATATTCTGTCACAATTAAGTCGGATACACATGCCGAACAAGAGGCATTTCAAAATACGGAAGCATTTAAGCAATTAGCCGTAAATCGCTACAAAGTAGAAGCGAAGAATAGTGAATTAAAAAACGGACACGGGTACGATACGGCATCGGCTGCGGGTCCGCTACAACGATATTCGCTGCCAATTTGAAACGGATATTAAAGCTACTAAACGAAAATGAATAAGGAATAGAGACAGAAATAAGGCACTTCCTGTTCAAAATTGAACAAGAAGTGCCTTATTTTTATCTGAAAAAAGTTCGCTTTTATGAAAACATAAGTTTTTCAGTGCCCTCCGTTGAGTAGCCTCTATTTTTATTTCGTTGATAAATCTTTGCATACTTTATAAGTGGAATAATAGGTACAAACTGTTGAATTTTCAACCGTTTCTTTTATCGGGATTTGCTGTTCGCTCAGACTAGGAGAATTGATTGCTTGTTGATTGATTGAGAGTTCTTCTGTTACTGGTTCCACACCATAAAACAACAATAAAAAATAGCATACTAAACCTACTATACGCAAACAATCACCTCACAATGTTCTGTTATATTAGTATGTATGGTTAAACTTGAAAAAATATAAGTAAAATCTGAAATTTCTTTCTTTTAATATGATTTTTTAGTAGGTAAGCGGTTGTACTTCAATGAATGAGAGTGCTATAGTGAACTAAGTTTATGGATGACAAGAAAGAAATAATAAAAAAATGTTGTCATGCAAAATTCAATATGCTAATATAGCTAACGTAAATATTTGATATGTATAACCTCAATAATATGGATTGAGGGTCTCTACCAGGAACCATAAAATCCTGACTACAAAAATCGTGCTTCATTTTTGTAGTCAGGATTTTTTTCTTTTATCTCCCTACAAAAATGAAAGTGGAACAGAAGGGTGATAATTATGAATTGGAGAGTTTACATTCTGGCCGTTACTACCTTTGGGGTAGGATTGGTGGAATTAATTGTAGGTGGTATATTACCAACAATTGCAAAAGATTTAAATGTGTCCTTATCAACAGCGGGACAATTAATTACAATATTTGCTCTCGTCTATGCGATATCTGCGCCTGTCCTTTTATCATTAACCGCAAAAGTGGAACGGAAGCGCCTATATCTTATTTCTTTATTTATTTTTACTTTAGGTAATCTTATGACGTATTTTAGTACGACATTCTTGATCGTCATGATTGCTAGAATTTTCACGGCGATGAGTACTGCATTGGTCATCGTCTTATCCTTAACGATTGCAACAAAAATTGTTGAACCAAGACATCGTGCAAAAGCGTTAGGGCTTGTTTTCATAGGCGTCAGTTCGGCACTTGTCATCGGTGTACCAATTGGGATATTTGTTTCGGAAGCATTTGGATGGAGAGCTATATTTTTAGGAATCGCACTTCTTTCAACTATATCTATGATGCTTATTGCGTTATTGCTTGAAAAAATGCCAGTTGTAGAAATTGTCCCATTAAAGGCTCAAATTAAATCATTAGCGAATTTAAAAATCTTAAGTGCACAATTAACAACACTGTTTATGCTTGCTGGTCATTATATGCTTTATGCATATTTAACACCATTTTTAGTAGAAGCATTTGATATGAGTGCTTCTTGGATTAGTATCTGTTATCTAATCTTCGGAATAGCGTCCGTCAGTGGGAATGCTCTTGGTGGTTGGCTGAGTGACAAAATTGGTACTGGTAAAGCCATTCTAATTGTTGTCTCTACATTTGCCGTTGTATTGTTTAGTATTCCTTACACAATTGTTGCTTTTCCACTCTTTTTAGTCGTGACAGTTTTATGGGGTGCACTTAGCTGGGCACTTACCCCTCCATTACAAAATTATTTAATAGAAACTGATCCAAAAACGTCTGATATTCAACAAAGCTTAAATACTGCTGCATTACAAATCGGTATATCTATTGGTTCAGCTGTTGGTGGGGCTGTGTTTGCTGTTACAGGATCCGCTAAGCATCTAGCTGGCTTCGGTGCCATTTTAGTTTTATGTGCTCTAGGCTGTGCAATTTTTTCTATAAAAAGAGCGCCAGTTTCAGATGGGGCTGAGTTAGGGATGAAATCGGCACATAACAACTCGTAATGCACTCGATTATTTATTATCCGCAAATAAAGAAAGATAACTAAAATAATATAATATTTGCAAGACTGGCCTATCGGGAGTCTATGCATGTGGTGAAGGACATTTGGAATAGTTATATTCCAAATGTCTTTTTTTGCTCACATAGCTAGTAAGCGGAGGTTATTATGTTCGATATCGCTTCATTTTCATCGCGATTTATCTCGCATGAACTACCCGTAAAACCCTACTGATTCAAGTTTCACTTTATTTTATATGTTCAATATTAAACAAATATTTAATTTCTATATCGATTATTATCATACTGGAATAGGACAAGGAATAGATTGTTGTAGTTAAAGTATTTTAGGGGCTCAATAGATCGGGAGCCTGATGATTCAATACTATTTTTAGGATATATTATGTGCTCTCTGCCTAAGATAGATAATTCAAAGGGGTCTACTAATGGGAATCTAACTTGTTAACTAATAACAGCATTTTCTCAGGAAAGGGAGGATGCTGTGAGTTACTTAATTGGCATGATTGTCTAATAATTTCACATGGAGGGGGAATCGAATGTCAGAATATCATCAACAATCATCAGCTGAAGTGATGAAAACTTTGAACGTGACAGATCAAGGATTGAGTGATTATGACGTTCAAAAGAGGCAGGAAGTATACGGCTATAATGTATTAGCGGAAGGGAAAAAAACAAGTGCATTCGCCGTTTTCTTTGGACAGTTTAAAGATTTATTAGTCATTATTTTAATCATTGCTGCTTTCGTTTCATTTCTATTAGGAGAAGTAGGAAGCACCGTTGTCATTATGGTTGTCGTTATATTAAACGCTATCCTAGGTACTGTTCAGCATGTCAAGGCAGAACAGTCTTTGGATAATTTAAAAGCCTTAACCTCCCCAATTGCCAAAGTAATGCGAAATAATCAGCTAATAGAGATTGCTTCAGAAGATCTAGTCGTTGGAGATCTTCTTTATTTGGAGGCTGGCGATTATATCAATGCAGATGGGAGATTATTAGAAAGTCATAATTTGCATATCAATGAAAGTTCGCTGACAGGTGAATCAATCGCTGTAGGGAAAAGTGTTGATGCCATTAAGGAAAGCAATGTAACAGTTGCTGATAAAAAGAACATGGTATACTCTGGAAGCTATGTGACAACTGGTCGTGGTATTGTCATGGTTACAGCTATCGGTATGCAGACTGAAATCGGCAAAATTGCAAATTTACTAGATACTGCCAAAGAGAAGAAAACACCGTTACAAGTAAGTTTAGATCATTTCGGAGAAAAATTAGCTTTAGGGATTACGTTAATCTGTCTAGCTATTTTCGTGATTGACCTTGTTAGAGGACGTGCGCTTGTAGAATCGTTTATGTTTGCTGTTTCACTTGCCGTGGCAGCAATTCCAGAAGCGTTAAGCTCGATTGTTACTATTGTGCTGGCTTTTGGGACACAGAAAATGGCCAAGGAAAATGCCATTATTCGAAAGCTTTATGCTGTTGAAAGTCTTGGAAGTGTATCTGTCATTTGTTCAGATAAAACGGGAACTTTAACTGAAAATAAAATGGTTGTTCAAGAGGTTTATGTGGATGAAAAAGTGATTCCACATGATCAGCTATACACTGAAAATGCAGTTGAGAAAGATCTTATGTTAAAGGCAATATTATGTAGTGATGCAGTGGAAAGGGACGGTAAGGAAATCGGTGATCCTACTGAGGTTGCACTCGTAAAATTAGGGAAACAATATGATTTTGACGAATTATTAGTAAGAGATTATTATCCAAGAGTGGCCGAAATCCCTTTTGATTCAGATAGAAAGCTCATGAGTACTGTGAATACGATCAATCAGCAATCTATTATGATTACAAAAGGAGCATTAGATGTCCTTCTTCCTAAAATTGTAAAGATTGAAACTTCAAAAGGCATATTTAATATTACAAAACAACAACGCCAAAAAATCGAAGCAGTAAATCGTGATTTTTCTATGAAGGGGTTAAGGGTACTAGCGGTTGCCTACAAAGAGGTAAAGGGACATCGAGCAATCGATGTAAGAGCCGAAAAAGATTTAATCTTTGTTGGTTTAATCGCGATGATGGATCCTCCAAGAAAAGAATCAGAAGGTGCGGTTGAAAAATGTATAAAAGCTGGTATCAAGCCGGTGATGATTACAGGTGATCATAAAATTACGGCAACGGCTATTGCCAATCAAATCGGGATTTTAAATGATCCCTCTGAAGCGATTGAAGGGCATGAAATAGAAGGCTTATCAGATCAGCAGCTTCAAGAAAAGGTTAACGATTTTTCTGTTTATGCCCGAGTAACACCTGCTCAAAAAATTCGTATCGTGAAAGCATGGCAAGAAAAAGGGCATGTCGTCGCCATGACAGGAGATGGTGTTAATGATGGTCCTGCACTAAAACAATCCGACATTGGTGTGGCAATGGGAGTTACCGGTACAGAGGTCGCGAAGGATGCCTCCTCTATGATACTAACGGATGATAATTTTTCAACGATTGTAAAGGCTATTGCAAACGGTAGAAGTATTTATACGAATATCAAAAACGCTATTTTGTTCTTATTATCTGGGAATGCGGGTGCCATTTTTGTTGTTTTATATGCAACAATATTAGGTTTGCCAGTTCCTTTTGCACCTGTGCATCTATTATTTATTAACTTACTAACGGATAGTTTACCGGCGATTGCAATTGGTTTAGAGCCGAATAATAAAAAAACAATGAAGGACAAACCTCGAAATATTCATGCACCATTATTAAATAAAGCATTTACTACTCAAGTGGTGCTCGAAGGAATATTAATTGCCATTTCGACAACGGTTGCCTTTGAAATCGGTTTGTCAACGGGAGATACTTTAACGGCAAGTACGATGGCATTTACAACATTATGCTTGTCACGATTAGTGCATGGCTTTAACTCCAGAGCTAAAGAATCTATCTTCGCCATTGGACTATTTTCGAATAAATATACTTGGCTTGCATTCTTAATTGGTTTTTTAAGTTTACACGCAGTATTGTTTATTCCAATGCTTACAGGTGTGTTTGAAGTTGCCACATTAAGTACCGCACAATTAGGCTTTATTTATAGCTTGTCTGTGTTACCGTTTATCGTGAATCAATGGTACAAGCTGTTGTTCGTGAGAAGTCGATAATGAGTAATAAATATTGAAGCTCTCGTTTTTTTTGAAACGAGAGCTTTTTAGTGTTGAAAACCAGAAATTTTTTTGAATGAGGCGCTTAAAAATCTATTGTGTAATGAAATGAAGATATCTTACTTTAATAAGGTATAGTCTTGGGCAAAATGAGGGGTTGATTTACGTTCCTAGACGCTTTTAACTGGAATCTCCCTCGTTTAAGTAACATTAAATTGTTGTAGGAGCTAGTAGCCAGCCTTTGTCGTTACTGAGCCGTATTAGCTTTGCGCCAAGTATCGCATACCTCATATGAAGCTCTCCGTATTTTGCTGTATGCTTCTTCTTCACAGACATTTCTAAAGCCTGACTGACTGAAATAACTGAAGAAGCTATGTTCATCGATAAAATGGTGCTGATTTCTGGATCATTAATAGCTCGTTTCCCTCGTATATTTTTCATTTTTAATTTTCCATAGTCGATCGATGTAGTAGGGGCAAGTACCCCATTTTCCTTTAATAACGCTGTTAGTTGTTTATTTTCCTCTTTTAAACATTGCCCAAAATCCACAATAATAGCCTTCAGTTTTTTATCAACAGCGTGCTTGAAAAATGCATGATTTGAAGCTATATAGCCATTATTAACGCCAATCTGCGTCCAAATCTTAAAAATCTCCTTATAGCGTAATGATGTTAGATTTCCATTTGCCAATTCCATTATTACACATCCTAACTCATGTTCTCGTTCATTTATTTGAGATTAGGATGTGTTATTAAATGAAATTCTAATCATCTTTTACAATAAAAGGGCTTATTGCTAAAGATGACAAATTAAAAGGATTCACAGACAGTTTTGTATATGAATCCTTTTTTTGCTCATTGGAAGGTGGGGTGTCGATAAAAATTAAAAGTTGGGCGATAAAATGTGAAAGTTGATCGATAAAATTCAAAAGTTGGGCGATAATTTCTGAAAGTTTTCCGATAAAACTAAAAAGTTGGAAGTCATTTTGTAAAAACGTTTGTCTGTGGATCAGTTGCTTCCCGTTATGAGCTAAGGTTTTATTCCTTTAATTTCTTGCTTTTATAGCTATTAATAGTTGTTTTTAATGCTGCAAAGTTTCCGATAGCTGCATAACCATAAAAAAAGCCCATAAATATTCCAGCGATAAGATTATGTCTATGGCTAATGAAGATAGAAATAATCAAGCCAATAACAAGGGCGATTGCAGGAACATATTTAGGCTGAACACGCATAAATACCTTAATTAGCTGTGTAATAAGTAACACTACTGGAACGGCTATTACAGCATCCCAAAAATTTGTATGGATCACTGGAAATAATTCCATTTTCTACACCTCTTTTAGTAATAACGAAGCTATGACTTAAAATATAGATTTTCCTTTTTATTTATTTTTATGCAATGAAAGGTGTAGAGCTTATGATGTCGAGTCAAACACTCGTATGAACGATTTATGATTTTTCGTTTTATTTTCTATTAATTAATAATATGAACCATAAGGATTTGAGCCATAAGGATTCATATAAGGATTCATATTTGGATAGCGATATGGCGGATATGGGTTCAAAGGCATATATTTATTTTTATGTTTATGATGAGGATCTTTTTGCTCCTTTTGATCTTTTTGATTTTCAGCGGTTGATTTTACACGGTTACAGTCTTTAGGTGGACCGATATATGTTGATGGTACAACAGGCGCAATTGTTTTCTTCCACTGAGTTTCATCTAAACAATACGCATGAGCCATTACATTGGAAGGTGTAAATTTCAATATATCTGAACCTAAAATAACATCAGGAGTTGGAGCATCAAAAATGGCCAGTAAATGCGTGTCATTCTCAGTTGCTATTTCATAATGCCACCATCCTTGCGGTACATTGGCGACTTGGCCAGGCTCGATCGGATAGTTTTTAATCTCTTTTGTAAAGGGATTAAATATAGAAACAATGGCGGCACCGGAAATACAATAAACAAGTTCTGCTGCATTTTGATGATAGTGAGGCTCTATCATCTTATTCTTACTTAGAAAAATATCAAGCAAAGATATATTTTCTAACGTATTTAATTGTTCTACACCTAGAATGTTTATAAAATTCCGATCATCTCTTTTAAAAAGTGTGTTGTCATTGACATCAGAGGTGAACTGCGTTGACGGTGAAGTATATTCAATATTTGAGCTAATACTTACATCCTTTCTCTAGTTAATTTTCAATACATGTCTTAAGCACAGAATATGTACAAAGCTATTTTAGGCTTACGCGAACGCCCATTATCTGCTTTCTTACAAAAAACATGTTGACCCATGTCTTCGAAGGTGGGCTCCGGTTGATGAAAGAACCCCTTTAGGCGCAGCCTCATTAAAAATTGGGAAGAAATGAGTGGGCTTTCAATAAAGAACTCTATAACTTTATGTTAGCATTTTATATCTCTAAATTGGGGTTTTTTGAAAAATAATGAAACTTTTTGTAATTGATTCTCGTCTAGTAATTGAATTATCATTTTAGGAGGTAAATAATGAATCGAAATAAATCCTTAGTAGTTGTAACAATGTATTATATTGCGGATCAGTTTCAGGATTAAATTTGGCTGAGCCGCTATTAGAAACTGTAAGGTTCAAGATTAAGTATTCTCCCTTATTAAATGGAAGAAGAACTAACTCGAAAGATTGGAAAGGATTCGACATCAAACAAATTCTCAGTAATGGTTATTTTGATAAAACGCTCATAAAGAAGATTATGTGACTATGAGTCGAAAAGAAAATTGGTGAATTTTCAAGAATAAATGTTTATAATAGCATTCACCTAACTAATTTAGTTAGGTGAATGAGTTCTATAACTTTATGGTAGCGTTTAATACACTTGGATTGGATTTTTTTAAAAAAATCCAATCTAATTCTTGTCTATTAACTGAATCAAATTTAAGGAGGTAAATAAATGAATATTAAAAAAATCTCATTAGTAGTAGCAACAACGTTAGTATTTGGCGGATCAGTTTCAGGGTTAAATTTGACTAAACCGGCATTAGCAGCACACAGTAATGTACACGATATAAATATTCTCCCTTATAAAATATCAGAAGAACTAACTCGAAAGATTGAGGGAGCTTCGACATCGGATGTATTCTCAGTAATTGTTAGTTTTAATAAAATGCTCAACAAAGAAGACTATACGAAACTTGAAAAGGAAATTGGCGAATTTTCAAGAAGATATACTTATGATAGCGTTATTAGTGGTTTTGCTGGAGATTTAACCAAAGAGCAAATTTTATTGTTAAACAAAAATGCGTTTGTCACACTTATTGATTTAGACCAGATAGTAACGAATTACGATGATATCATTGTTGAATCAACTTTTAGCAAGGATAAAAATGGATGGATCGGTGGATTTTCTGACTATCCATATAAAGATAAACTTCATTATAAGCTCCGATTTTCACTTAAGTTACTACCTAAAGAGATAAACAATAAACAAAAAGGTCTTTACTTAAGTGGATACAATGGAAGTGACGATTTATTTATGTTTGTTAAGAAGAAATTGGATACAAATGATCGATTAAAACCAAATACAAAATATAGTGTGACGTTTGATTTCGATATTGCCACTAATGCTGGAGATAAAATGGGCGTAGGTGGATCGCCTGGTGAAAGTGTATTTGTGAAAATTGGTGCATCCAATACGGAACCTATCCCATTTATAGATAAAACGGGATTTTATTTGATGAATATTGATAAAGGAAATCAAAAAGAAGAAGGTAAAGATGCATTTATGATTGGTGACTTGGCAAAAATGACAATAGATAAGAAATATGAGTTAAAACCTTTTAATAATAAACAACGCCCGTTTATTGTTGAAACTGATAAAAAAGGAGAATTGTGGTTATTTATTGGCACAGATTCCGCGTTTGAAGGTGTTACGAGTATCTATTATCCTCGTATTAAAGTAACCCTAAAAGAAGTGAAAGAATAGAGTAACCTGAGAAGAAACAAGTGAGCTTTTACATTTAAGAACTCTAATTCCATTAGCGGTAGTAACAATGGTATGCTCGGTCAAAAGTTTAATGATTTGACGAAACTAATTAATAAGGTTATATTACAAAAAGTTTCAGTTGATTAAGGACAGGAAGAAAGAAATTAGGGGGCAATGCCATGAAAAAAATACTTTTTATCTCCATGCTTTTAAGTTTCAGTATAATAAGTGCATGCTCTGATAAAGAAGAAAAACCTAATGTGGCGAACAAGCCACAAGAGGAACAGGAATCTAACGTGGCGAACAAGCCACAAGAAGAGCATCAATCACATGAAAATCAGGAGTCGTCCAAAACAAATAAGGGAAACACAGAAGCATCTCTTACACAGGCTGATGTACTAAAAAATATTAAGAACCAGCTTAAAACTGATTTATCTATAACTTTACCAAAAGGGCTACCGATAATAGAAGGTACATTTTTATCTGCAATAACGAAGGCTGAAGCTAACCAAGTTGAAATACTATTTTTTGAAAGTAAAAAGTATTTGCCAATCAATGATGAGAAGCTTAAAAATTCACAGTCAGCTACTGTTATTGCAAGGTTAGTGGTAAAACAATATCAGAATGCTAAAGAAGCAAATGAGCAAATTTCTTTTGTGAACTTTAGTCAAAATGGTGGTCAAGAGGTTGATCTTGGTTATAAAATTAAAGGTTATCAGGATGCAGGAGCTGGTTCTTTATGGACTGGTTGGAATGAGGGTAGATGGGCAATTGCGACACATACACGAACAGACAATCCAGAAGCAGGTATGAAACTTGCAAAACAGGCCGTCCAATTTCTAGAAACACATATGCTCCCAATTCCAAAACAAAACGGTTTTGCGCGCTTAGATGTTTATGAATCAGGGAATTCGATTGTTTGGCAGAACGAAAAACTGGTCTATACGCTTGATTCAATCAAAGAGCCACTTAAAGCTCTTGAAATTGCCACAGCTTTTTACCATTAACAAATTTTAATTAGGTGGATTACGACAACTTGGTAAGAACAATGGAATCCCATTGGCTCCCTATTGTAGGATGCACTCCTATTGGACTCCGCCCATAAGACCCCTTCGGAGGATATTCTTTTTTCGTTAAAAGTATGGCAGTGAAGACATTTATAAAAATCTAATAAAGAAACTCCATTTTGATTAAAATTTTTTCGAAATGGAGTTTTTTTTTTGCAGTCGCTGTTGAAAATTAAGATTGTTCGCATTTACAAAAGCACTTTCAATCGGAATACTTCCTACAAAAAGCGAACTGCTATTTTGAAAATGTTTATTCTTACGAATGAGTAAGAATAGAAAATAAATAGTAAGACAACAGTTATTCAAATATAAAGTATATCTAGTCTATAATTTAGACACTAAGAAAAAAGGAGAAATATATAATGAAAAAAATTATAGGATTAGCCTTAGTTATCGCCATTTTTTTAGGTGTAGGATACGGAGTAAAACGTTATGTTGGAGGTCCACCACAACCGGCCAATGGAATATTAGTTATCGGCACAGAAAAAGATGTGAATAAAGTTAAGCAGGAATATAAACATAAAACCGAACGAACTGTTGATTACAAAGCGAAGTTCGTAGTAACAAAAAAAGGTGAATCAGAAAGTGAGTATTTGGTTATTAACAAAACTACTGCTGAACAATTAGTTAAGAAAGGAATTATTAGAGCAAGAAAAGAACCAGGCAGTGCATCTATCATTTCAGAACCTGTTAATGAAATTAAAGAATTACCTGGTTCACTAAATTTGTTCTATTCTATAAGTGATTATGATTTGGAAGATAGCCAGATAGATTTGAATGGAAAAAGGATACCTGTAAGTTATATTAAGAATCAAATATGGGTCGGATATATGGGTATGGATTTTGTTATTCTAAATGACAAAACTTATGATGAGTTAGCTGACCCAGATTCCATTATGACAGTGATTCACTTAAAGGATAATAAATTTGATTATAAAGAAGATAAAGAAGAAGTAGAACAAGTTTTCAAAACAATTGAGAACGTTTATCCAGATAGCAAACGCAAAGTGAATTTTGTAGACATACAGGATTGAGTTTTAATGGTGAGAGGATGGGTTATATGGAAGTCGTACGTATGGAGAATATAGTGAAAAGTTATGGGGAAGGCAATAACAGGATAGATGCGTTAAAAGGAATTGATCTTTCTATTCAGCAAGGCGAGTTTGTCTTAATCGTCGGTGCTTCTGGTTCTGGAAAAAGTACACTGCTACATATTTTAGGTGGGTTGGATCGCCCTAGTTCGGGGAAGGTATTCATTGGGGATAATGATATTTATAAATATTCAGATAATGAACTTTCGGTATTCAGAAGAAGAAAAGTTGGGTTCATTTTTCAATTCTTTAATTTGATACCAGTATTAAATGTCCAAGAAAATATTGCTTTACCTACGTTGTTGGACAGTGAATCTATAGATATGGAGTATTTAAATGAAATTATTACTATCCTGGGGCTTCAAGAACGTAAGAATCACTTGCCTTCTGAACTTTCTGGAGGGCAACAGCAACGGGTTTCAATTGGCAGGGCGCTAATTAATCGTCCACATTTGATACTTGCTGATGAGCCTACAGGTAATCTGGATACTCGAAATACGAAAGAAGTTATGGATCTATTAAGAATAACTGCAAAAAAATACAATCAAACCATTGTAATAATTACTCACGATCTAACGATAGCATCAGCTTCAGATCGAATTATAACAATACAAGACGGTGAAATCATTTCTGACCAACGACTGACTGCGAAAGAGTCAATGACCGGAGGGAATGATTTTGATCAATAGTTATAAGCAACTTGGTACTAAGTATTTAAAAGGGAATATGAAACGAACAATTCTGACCTTGGTTGGAATCGTGCTCTCTGTATCGTTAATTTCAACTATTGGTCTGTTTATGAAAGGAACACAACTCTCTCAAATAGAAGGCACCAAAAAGTTAAACGGAATTTCTTTTCACGTTGGCATTTCAAACTACGATGAGGCGATTTTAAATAAAGTCAGATTTAATCCCCAAATTGAATCGTTTGGTCTGATGTCTCAGGGTGACACAGTTCCGGTTGGAGAGGTATCTGTGCGTATGAATTTCGCGGATCATCACGCCTTAAACTTTCTAACTTACAGCCTTTTAGATGGAAAATTACCATCCAATGCTCATGAAGCAGCTATCGATTCCTGGTTAATTCCTTATATTAAAGAAGATCTTCAAATCGGTGACTCATTTGAACTAGACGGAAAAACATATCAACTGGTTGGTTTACTGAATAATAGTGGGTTTACACAAAAAAATAAAGAGGGGAGATTATTAACATATAAAAGTGAGTTTGCTATTGGAGAGGGAAGGATATTAATTGAAATTAACGAGAAGGCAGACTTTAATGAAGTTATAGACGAACTTAAATCTATTACTGAAGATAATAACATTGTTATTAATACTCAATTGATTCAAGCTTTGAAACCGGAAACGAATCAATCGCTTCTGATTATGCTAGTTATAGTTGTCAGTATTGTTGTAATTTCTACAATTGTTGTTATTTACAACGCTTTTCAAATCAGTGTCGTAGAGCGAATGAAGCAGTTCGGTTTGTTGAGAAGCATCGGTGCTACACGAAAACAAATTCGACAAATTGTAATGAAAGAAGCTGCCGTGCTTGCTTTCATAGCCATACCAATTGGAATTGTATGCAGTTTATTGGCGCTTGCTATTCTCCAAGCCTTTTTCGTGATTTTATTAGACAAAGGTTCAGATATTTTCTTTTTCAATATAGATTGGAAGATATTATTGGCCATTTCGATTCTTACTCTGATAGCTGTATTAGTATCCAGTTATTTCCCTGCTTTTTTCGCAGGAAGAATATCACCATTGTTGGCAATTAGTAGTAGATTGTCAATAAAAAAAGAGAGAATCAAAAAACAAAATAATAAGGTGCTAAGAAAACCATTTTCATTCCCATTAAACCTGGCCATTAAAAATATAAAAAGAAATAAAAATCGTTATATCGTAACTATTTTATCGATCGTTATAAGTAGTGTATTGTTTATTACTTTTTCATCTCTAATGGATATCGCATTTTCATCCAAACTTGTAAACGATCCGTCCGAATCGGATCTTACAATCTATCTACAAGAAGAAAATAATGTTTCTTCTGAGAATCTGGAAATTTTAGAACAATTAAAGTTGATTAAAAATGTATCCGAGGCTTCCGAACAAGACATAGGTTTTAAAATTAAATTGAAGGATACAGATCAATCTCTCGCGACTGTTGAAGACATCCAGAAGACTATTGGAAAAAAACACGATATTGCAGTGGTCAATAACTTTGAAGAGAATAAAGCCAAACATGAAGAAGCTCTCACGATCAAAGTTCTTGTATATGCTTTTATTGTGGTCATTTCTTTAATTGGCAGTGTAAATATACTTAATACAATTACTATAAGTATCATGATTAGACGGAAAGAACTGGCTGCATTAAAATCCATAGGCATGTCCCAAAGAGATTTGAAAAAAATGATTATTTATGAAGCACTGTTTTACGGTTTTTCTGGAAGCTTGCAAGGCATTTTTTATGGTTGTATACTTTCATATATTTTGTACACTGCTGCATCGGGTCTCTTTAAAGTTGAATGGTCGATTCCCTATAATGCTTGCATCATTACGTTTGTTGCAGCATTATTAATCAGTTATTTATCTGTTCTGCTACCGCTGAGAAGAATCCAACAGGATAATATTATAGATACGATAAGAGAAGAGTAATACCTATGGCCTGGCTACTTATAGTCAGGTTATTCTGATTTGGTGGTAAATGTTAATATGGAGTGAGAGGAAGGAGAAGATATATTTGAATAAAATATTACTTGTAGAAGACGATGAAGCACTCGGTCTAGCCATTGAATTTTCATTAAGAAATGAAGGGTATGAGGTGATTAGAGCTACTAGTGTAAAAGAAGCAAAAAGCCAATTTAATGATAATACTTTTGACTTGGCTATTTTAGATATTAACCTTCCAGATGGAAGTGGTTATGACTTATGTTTACACTTCAAAAACCAAAATAATGCAACAGCAATTATTTTCTTAACGGCTCTTGATGAAGAAGCAAATGTGGTAATGGGTCTAGATATTGGCGGAGATGATTATATAACAAAACCTTTTCGAGTCAGAGAACTTATGTCTAGGGTAAGAGTACAATTACGCAAACAAGTTAGGATAGAAGAAATTTCAATGATTTTAATATCTGAAAATATAAAAGTGGATATGAACCAAGTAAAGGTATATAAAAATCAAGGAATGGTTCCATTAACAAGCTTAGAATATAAGCTTTTGTTAACTTTTATGAAAAACGCTCACAAAATATTAGAAAGAGATGAAATCCTACTGAAAATAACAGAAGAAGATGATGTTTTTTTTGGGGAAAATACGTTATCTGTATACATTATGCGTTTAAGAGAAAAAATTGAAGACGACCCCAAAAATCCACAGTATATCATCACTAAGAGAGGATTGGGATATCATTGGAATAAGGATGTGAACCGAGAATAGATGATGAAAAATACCGAATTGAAAGGCTATATGATAATACTGGTGGTTTTATTTTCTCTATTTACGGTTTATCAGTTAATTGCACACCAAATATTTTACAATCATTTAAAAACGGATTCTATTACAGCCTGGGGGGAAATTACCGCTAGATTAATTGAACAAAATCCTGAGAATGAAGCAGAAATTATGAAAGTCTTAACAGGTAATTCTTCTGATTCGAGTGAGTATCAGGAAAAAGGGCGAGAAATCTTTAGACAGTATGGATTATATGAAGATTTGGAGACAAAACTGTTTCCACTTTTAAATAACCATATTTTTAGCTTTAATCAAACAATATTTTGGGGATTGATTTGTTTCGGATTTATACTGTTTTTGGCAAACTATATGCAATACAAAATTATTTTCAATAAAATTAAGCAACTTACTTCAACTGCTAAGAAAATAATTGATGGTGATTACTCAGTTTCAATAAATGAAAATAAAGAAGGGGATATCGCCAAATTAGCGGTTTCATTTCGCTCTATTAAAGACATAATTAGAAAAAATATAAAGGATTTACTTGGTGAGAAGGAATTCTTAGGACAAATATTGCAAGACATATCCCATCAATTAAAAACGCCACTTTCAACTATATCAATCTATAATGAATTGTTATTGAATGAAGACTTGCCCCGTCAGCAACAAATTCAATTATTGCAAAATAATGAAGTTCAAATCTCCAGAATGAATGTCTTGATTCAAAACTTATTAAAAGTAGCGAAAATAGATGCCAAAGCAGTTTCATTTGATAAAGAATCTTTAAACTTGGTGGAGACCATTCATGAAGTTTTGAACCGTTTGGAAAATATAATCAATGAAAGGAATTTGTCAATTGACTGGGACGGGACGGAGGAAGTAGTGGTTACCCACGATAAATTATGGATGCAAGAAGCTTTGATGAACTTGCTAAAGAATGCGATTGAGCATTCCAAGCCTGGTGATACAATCACTATTCAAGTTAAGGATACACCGATTTATACAGAGCTCATAATTCAAGATTTTGGAGAAGGGATTACTGCTGAAGACTTACCACATATCTTTAATCGGTTCTACAAAGCAAGCACTTCTAAAAAACATGACTCGACTGGGATTGGCTTGGCTTTAACAAAAGCGATTATTGAAGCGCATCAAGCCTTAATTAAAGTTGAAAGTGAGAAAAATGTTTATACAAAGTTTACTATTACCTTTATTAAATTTTAAATTTTATTAAATAGGTTATTTTTATCATCTATCAATTAAATGAACCTTGTTCAACTAACCACCTGTTAGTTGAACAAAACACCTTAACTCTACCGTCTACATTGCAACCGTCTTTTTTCTCATAAATACCCTTTTTCTGGAACATCGGGCAAGGTGATATTGCAAACTTTTTAAGGAATGTTCATTCAAAAAGAAAAGAATCCATTTTGATTAATCTCTTTGTTAAAATGGATTTTTTATTTACTGTAAAATTGTGTTTGCCATTATTTTGTAAAATTTTAGAAAAATATACATTCAACAGCTTGATAATTTGCACGAAATGGATTATATTGATATCAAATGATACATTTATCTATCAAAAATAATTACTTTATACAAATGAGGGAGAGATTTACAATGGAAAAAGGCTTGTCAGCGTTGAAGGAAGCGAGATTTAATGCAATTCTTGATGCGGCTACTATATTACTTGTTGAAAATCCTACTGCTTCGATGAATGAAATTGCGGAATATGCGGGAATTGGCATTGCTACACTTCATCGCTACGTCGAAAGCAGAGAGAAATTGATGCTGTTCTTGGGCCATCGGGCTATACAACTGGTAAGTGATACCGTAAACCAGATTCCACTGGATGAGGAAAGAAGCGAAAACTATATTCCGGAACTCATTGAAGCTTTAATCCCTTTAGGTGACAAAATCTATTTTCTAGGTCATGATGCATCTGTATTTAACAACAAAGAATTAGGTGAAGCCGAAGAGAAGCTGAGGGAACCCTTACGACGCGTTATTGAGCTGTTACAACAAAGAGGTTACTTTCAGCAAACGGTTAGCAGCGAATGGATTTTGAATACGCTTTATGCCCTGCTTTTCCATACTTGGGAACAGGTACATGAAGGCAACGTGGCTAAAAAATCGGCTGCAGCCCTTGTTTTAAATACGTTTTATTATGGTTTCAAAGCTAAGGATGATAATTAACATCAATAATATAAAAAGAGAATAGGAGTGCTAGGAAATGAATCAAATCTCTATTGTAAAGGCTGATCATCGATCCATGGTCAGCGCTAAGCTAAATGTAATGGCATTGGAATACATGGCGTTTTCACTTGCAGGATCTGAGGAGGAGAACACGGTCGAAGGGACATTTCGTACGCTATGGCAGCAGGAGAACAACCGTTTTAGTCATCAATATGCTTACGAAGCACAGATGGACGGGAAAACTTTAGGGATGATTACTTGCTATCCCATACCTGTTTTAAATCGTCTTGCATGGCCCACTTTTAAACAGCTGCTTTCATTCCGAAAGCTGGGCCTTGTTGTTTATAACATTCTGAATATCAAAATGTTTTATTCCATGATCACCATGAAGGAGGGAGAAGATGACGAGTTTCACATCGGAACAATCGCCTTATTGCCCGAAAGCCGGGGACTGGGGGTAGGTACCAAGCTGCTTGAGTTTGCCGAGGAACAGGCCTGCCTGCAAGGCTTTGCCAAATGCTCTCTGACGGTAAAGAAAGAGAACCATCTTGCCATTAAATTGTATCAGAGGATAGGCTACCAGATTACAGGTGAAATCAATAAACCAAAGTTATCGTTGTACAGAATGGTCAAAAATGTAGAACCTTGCAACCGTTTATAAAAAAAGTTGTACCGTATTACCCCTTTGATTAAAGATTAAGTGAGTTTTATTCAAAAACAACACAATATTCAAGTATCAGCAGTGTACCAGAGACTCTTTACTATTAAGGGTACAGGTTTAAAGGTAATCTAAAATTAAAGAGTGTTATTGTCAAGCGAAGACGCATAAAAGAAACTGGGAAGAAATGAGTGAGATTTATAATAACATTTACCTAACTAATTTAGTTAGGTAAATCGAAATTCTTCACCATCATACTCTTAACGCAAATAAGCAAATGATTTTCATGGTTTAATTCGAGATTTAGTTTTTCATGCTTAGGAAAAATATTAAAGGAACTTCTATAGTTACAATTTAGTAAGCTTATATTTCAAATTGTAAGAAAACAGTTATTCTTTTAAATAAAGAAAATGTTTATCTTTAAGGTAATAATAAACAATTAGACAAAAGTGAGGTAAATAATATGACTTTTGAAGAAAAATTACAAGCGTATGCAGAACTTGCGGTAAAAGTCGGTGTCAATATTCAACCAGGGCAATATTTATTAGTCAATACATCAGTGGATGCATTGGATTTCGCCCGTTTAGTTGTGAAAGAAGCTTATAAGGCTGGGGCGGGACGTGTTCATATTAATCTATCGGATGATGAAATGGATCGTGCTTACTTTGAACATGCCTCAGATGAAGAATTTAATCGTTTCCCAGAATGGATAGTCAAAATGAATGATGAGCTGATCGAACGTAAAGGAGCACTATTAATGATAGATGCTGCAGACCCTGATAAATTTACAGGTATTTCAGCCGATCGTCTAGCTACCTATCAAAAGGTATCAGGAGCTGCTTTGGAAAACAATCGCAACGCCGTAATGAAGGATTTAATAGCTTGGTCGATGATAGCAGTTCCTTCACCAAAGTGGGCTTCGAAGGTGTTCCCGAACTTAGCAGCTGAGGATCAAGTACCAGCATTATGGGAGGCTATTTTTAAAGCTGTTCGTATCGGTGAAGGCAATGCTGTTGAAAAATGGCGTGAACATGTACCAAATTTAGAATCTCGTGTGGTCCTACTGAACAGTAAAAAATATGCGAAGCTTCACTATACAGCGCCAGGTACTGATTTAACAATTGCGTTAGCGCCACAGCATAAATGGATTACTGGAGGTGGTAAAACGCCAGATGATACGATCTTCATTGCTAATATGCCGACAGAAGAGGTTTATACGTTACCGATGAAACAAGGTGTAAATGGCTATGTCAGCAATACAAAACCATTAGTTTATCAAGGGAATATTATTGACGGTTTTAAACTGACATTTGAAGAAGGAAAAATTGTTAAAGCTGAAGCACAGATAGGACATGATTTATTACAGGAGCTTATTAATGTGGATGAAGGCTCCTGCTATTTAGGTGAGGTAGCACTTGTACCACATGAATCGCCAATTTCAGCATCGGGGATTTTATATTTTAATACATTGTTTGATGAAAATGCATCGAACCATTTAGCGATTGGTAAAGCTTATCCAACTTGCTTAGAGGGTGGAAGAGATTTAGAAAACGATCAGCTTGAAGCGTTAGGTGCAAATATTTCAGTAACACATGAGGACTTTATGATTGGCAGCAGTGAGATGGACATCGACGGTATACTACCAGATGGAACTGTAGAGCCAATTTTCCGTAAAGGTAGCTGGGTATTTTAAGTTTTTGATAAGAAGAAAGAAGTGGGGCAGATGAAACGATACGTGAGCTTCACTAGTAGCAATACTCACAAAGGTATTTAGGTTTCATCTGCTTTAGCTCAGACTGAAAACTAACAGTCAATTGGAGATTCCTTGACGGCTGGTCCAACACCTTATCAACAGAAATGATACAGACTACAGTGATTTAACCACCATGAGATTGGGGATGACCGGTCAAATTGAGGTTCTAGGTTATCCACTAATAATGCTATAAAATATATTTATATTAGGAGTCTTGGAATGAATAAAATAAATTCTTATACAAGAATAGATACTATGGATTATTTACGAGGATTTGCCTTGTTGGGGGTACTTCTTGTAAATAGTTATCAGGTAATGGGGTATTTGTCTAATACTAATGAGTTACACCAAGTATTATATGATATATTTAACAGAAAATTTTATCCTATTTTATTCTTTTTATTTGGATTTGGGTGTTATCTTTTTATGAATCGATCCAAACAAAAAGTAAACAATAGATACCTTCCGTTTTTACGCAGAATCTCTTTTTTATTTGTACTAGGGCTTATCCATACATTTTATGCACCATTAGGAATTAATGATGTATTAATGTTTTATGCTGTACTAGGCTTGTTTATTATAATATTTTCCAAAAGAAGTAAATGGACCAACTTAATCGTAACGATTACACTAATAGCCTTATCTATAGTTACTGCTTTTTGTCAACCGTATTATGGTGAGAGAATTGCATGGGTGGAATTTATATCCAACACAAGTAAATGGTTTGTATTAATGATGCTAGGTTTTACGATGGGGCAATTTAAATTTTTTGAAAATGTCTCTGGAAAATTAAAGTATATTTCGATTTTTTTAATCGTTAATATTTGTACTTATGTATTTTTATTTTATGTAAGGGGGTCAGGGTTATTGAACATTCCCCCTTCAGGAATTGAAGTGCTAGAAGATTATAGTGTAGCCTTTATGATGACTAGCAGTCTTCTTATTATTTTACAATGGGATAAGGCAAAAGTGATATTAACTCCATTAAAGTTCTATGGACAAATGTCTTTAACAAATTATCTTGCACAAAGTGCTTTACTAATTGTATTTAGTATCATAATTGGTTTTACACCTATTAATTCATTAATAGTGTGCTTCATAATCCACGCTATTTTAATTACTTTTAGTATAGTTTGGTTAAGGTATTTTAAAATGGGACCAGTTGAATGGTTATTAAGATATTTTACATATTGGAGTAAAATTCCGAATAGGAAGAGTTCTGTTAGAAACTATTTAGAAAGTGTTTAAATGTTTAATCACTTTAATTAGAAGTAAAATGCATTCAAAGGAGATAGGCCAATGAATTTCTGGGAAGTTGTTTTGGCAGTTGTAAATTTTAGTCTAATAAGTTGGATTTTGTTAGTTAGCAGGGAAACGAAAAAGTGGTCTAAATTCGCATCTTTGGTTGCTGTTGGAATGGTTATAATGCAGCTATTGGCAGAAGGTTTTAGATGGCAGATGATTCCAGCTTATTTATCCCCAGTTATCTTGATTATATGCTATTTATCAGCTGAGCGGAAGAAGGGGTTCAGAAACAGGAGTATATTCATTGTTAAGTCTGTGTCGTTGTTCATCTATATTTCTGTAGCAGTTACGTTACCCTTACTTATGCCAGTATTTGCATTTGAAGAACCAACTGGCCCACATACGGTCGGTACGAAACTATATCATTGGGTCGATCATCAGAGAAGTGAACCGTATTCAAAAAATCCAACCGACCGGCGTGAACTGATGGTGCAAATTTGGTATCCTGCAGCTGAAAAAAGCAATGGGAATCGAGAACCTTATATTGGGAACATGACAGAGCTTGCTAAGGGACTGGAAAAAGCATTGTCCATTCCTGCATTTGCATTCAGCCATCTGGGTTTGGTAAAATCGCATTCGTTTAAGGATTTACAACTATCAGACTCAGAGAATCGTTATCCCATATTAGTTTTCTCCCATGGTTTAAGTGGTTTTCGTAATCAAAACACGTTTGAAGTTGAGGAGTTGGCTAGTCAAGGATATATTGTTCTAGGTATCGATCATACATTTGATGCTGCAGCTACCGTCTTCCCAGATGGTCGAACTGCTTACGTACAGTCCCACAATTTAACTGATTTTGACGAACGCGATCGCCACATCAAATTATGGAAAGAAGATGTCACTTTTGTACTTGACCAGTTAGAGAAGCTTAATCAAAACGATGAGACCGGCTTCTTTACAGGAAAGATTGATACCTCGCGTATTGGAATGTTTGGGCACTCTTACGGCGGGGCTACCGCAGCACAAATACTTGCAGAAGACTCTCGTGTCAAAGCAGCTATTGATATGGATGGGACATTGTATGGGGAAGTATTACCTGAAAGTGGGATTGGAAAACCATTTCTGCTCATGAGTGCAGACATAAATGAAGATTCTGATGAAGATGCCTATAAAGACAAGGTTCGCAGTGAACGTGGGTTAGCTGGTGGTGGTATGTCAATGGTCATTCCCCATACGGATCATACAAGCTTCACTGATTTTCATTTGTTCTCCCCTCTGTTGCGGAGCCCAGGTGAAAATCCAAAGGAAGTTCATCGCATTATCAACGAATTCAGCCTGGCATTTTTTGACCAGTATATTAAGCAGAAGGACGACGGCTCAACCCTTAAAAGGCTGAAGACCAAATACCCGGAAGTGAATTTTAAAGTAAACCGATAACCTTATGCAGAAACTAACTTCATCTGTTGAAGAAGCTGGGAAATCGTATTCTCCAATCCATTTAAGGTGTAGTATCTCATACCAAACAAGTTTCTGTGACCTCAGAAGAAATGTCCGCATTTTCAGAGGAGATTACAACAGGTGTAATGGAAACAACAAATAAGATTGCAAAGGTAACAGAAAGTGTTGTAGCGTACGATGGTGCAAGAAAGCTACAATCAAGACAGCCTTGAAAAATCTATTTCAAAGTTCGAGTAAAATTCTACCATTATGTAATTTTGCTATCGATTATCTTTTTGAGGGTGGGATTAGAAGAACACTTTTCAATGTTCTTTGTAAATCCCATTCCAATAAATGTTCCAAACTTGCTCGGCGCGCCTTCTAAATTTTGCTTCCGTATAAAAAAGTAATTCCAAAAAGAGTCCATCCATCAAACAATTAAACGAAGCTATTAAGTCATCAACCGGTTGATCTTTTATTATGCCTTGCTCTATTCCTTCTGAAAAGATTGTTTCAAGCACCTCAAAAAGCATTTCTTCCATCTCATTAAAAATGTTTTTCACTTTATCATTTAAAGTTGGAGGAAGGTAAAAAGCTAATTTTGTATATGCTGCTGTTTTTTCAGGTTGACTTAAATAGTAATTACAAAGTTCTTTCACTATTTGGTAGAGCTTTTCTTTAGCCGACCCATTTTTAAAATTGGCAATTGATCGTTTTATGTGAAGGTAATACTCTTCGAGCAGATCTTTATATACAGCCATAAACAGGTCCTCTTTGTTTTTAAAAAAAGCATATATCGACGGTGTTTTAATGCCAACTTCTTTAGCAATACTAGAAAGAGTTGCCTGATCGTAGCCTTTTTCAGCCAATTGTTTATAAGCAACTTCTTTAATCCTGTTTCTTGTCATAAATATCACTTCTAACTTATTTTTTATTGTAAAGCTTACTATCTGTATTAAAAACAAGGTGCAAAAACTTAGTATAAAAATACTCCTCTAACTATAATACAAAACATTTGAGTAAAACAAAAATAGAGAATACTAAATATGAGGTGTTTTCTATAAAAAAATTTCTTATATTTATTTTTGCTATTTCTCTTTTGCCGTTTGTTACTCCGAGTATCTGTCAGACATATACGTAACCCACAGGAGGGATTACCTAAAAGGCCCATAGTAGAAGATTTAATTTCTATTTGGTTTTGATCAAACTAGTATTATCCCCTTTAAGTAGACAATTAGTACTTTATTAAACAATTACAATAATGATTTTTTTAGGGCAACTATAGGTGGTGATAGTGTTTTATTGCGAATTAACTCATTCTTTGTCTCTTGTTCGCTAAATTAGTAAGTGACAGATAAATGAAAATATTTGTTTTTTTAAAACTATTTTCTTATAATAGATTAGCTGTTACCTCAATGATCTCATTTAACTTTCGTAACCCATTTCTTTCTAAAATAGTTAAGTTTTTAAAGGTAATTCCGAATGTAGGGAAAGGAGAGATTGGAATGAAGCTATCATCTGTTGAACAAGAAAAATTATTCCTTCATGTGGCAGGAGAACTTGCGCAAAAAAGAAAAGCTCGTGGACTAAAGCTGAATTATCCAGAAGCTGTAGCACTCATTAGTAGTTTTATTATGGAAGGTGCCAGAGATGGAAAAACAGTTGCACAATTAATGAGTGAAGCGAAGCAAGTGCTCAAAGTAGATGATGTTATGGAGGGCGTCGGTGACATGATTTCAGATGTACAAGTTGAATGTACATTCCCAGATGGAACGAAGCTTGTAACTGTACACCGCCCAATTCAATAAAGGAGGATTTGTCTATGATTCCTGGAGAAATTCGCCCAGCTAAAGGCGAAATCGAAATGAATGTAGGACGAGCTACTAAGACGATAGTCGTTGCTAATACTGGTGATCGTCCGATACAAGTTGGTTCGCATTTTCATTTTATTGAAGTGAATAGATTTTTAGAGTTTAATCGGCAAGAGGCAATCGGAATGCATCTAAATATTCCTTCAGGTACAGCAGTTCGCTTTGAACCAGGTGAAGAGAAAGAAGTTGAGCTTGTCGAGTTTGGTGGTAAAAGTTATGTGTTTGGTTTGGACAAACTAACAGAAGGCTCTACACATCATAAGGACGAAATTTTAGACAAGGCAATTGAAGGTGGTTTTAAAGGAGCTGAGGAAAAATGAGGGTGACACATGATGCGTATGCAAAAATGTTTGGACCGACAGTTGGAGATAAAGTTCGATTAGCGGATACCGATCTATGGGTTGAAATAGAGAAGGATTATACAAGCTATGGGGATGAGGGTGTATTTGGTGGCGGAAAATCGCTACGTGTCTCTATGGGGCAAAATGGTAAGAATACACGAAATGAGGGTGTTCTCGACACGGTTATTACCAATGTAGTCATTATTGATTATACAGGTATTGTAAAGGCTGATATTGGTATTAAAGATGGCCGAATTATTGGTATTGGAAAAGCCGGAAATCCGAACAGTATGGACGGTGTCGGTCAGGATATGATCATCGGTGTTGGAACAGAGGTATATGCTGGGGAAGGTTTAATTGCAACGGCTGGGGCGATCGACACACATATTCACTTTATCAGCCCAGATCAGGTAGAAACAGCATTACTAGCAGGTACGACTACCTTTATCGGGGGTGGTACAGGTCCAGCTGCTGGCTCAAAAGCGACAAGTTTAACTCCCGGTGAATGGCATTTACATAGAATGCTTCAAGCAGTTGAAGGATTCCCAATCAATGTTGGATTACTAGGAAAGGGTAGTGCATCTGATCCAGAACCGATTATTGAGCAGGTTCGAGCTGGTGCAATCGGCATGAAAATTCATGAGGACTGGGGCGCAACCCCTACAGCGCTAAATCAAAGCTTATCCGTTGCAGACGAGTATGATATTCAAGTGGCACTTCACTCTGATACATTGAATGAGGCTGGGTTTGTGGAAGATACGATCAATGCTATTGATGGACGTGTTATTCATATTTTCCATACGGAAGGTGCGGGTGGAGGACATGCCCCTGACCAATTAGTCATGGCGTCATTACCTAATATTTTACCAGCATCTACGAATCCCACGAAACCATTTACAACCAATACGATTGATGAGCATTTAGATATGCTAATGGTGTGTCATCATCTTAAACATGATGTCCCAGAGGATGTGGCATTTGCTGATTCACGTATTCGTCCAGAAACAATTGCTGCAGAGGATATTATGCAGGATTTAGGGATTTTAAGTATTATGTCATCCGATTCCCAAGCAATGGGGCGTGTCGGTGAAGTGACAATAAGAACGTTCCAAACGGCAGACAAAATGAAAAAACAACGTGGTTCCCTGCCACAGGATGAAGGTAAGGGTCATGATAATTATCGCGTGAAGCGCTATATGGCGAAGCTTAATATTAATCCAGCGATCGCTCATGGAATTAGTCATGAGGTAGGATCACTGGAAGAAGGAAAGTTAGCAGATATTGTCCTCTGGGATCCAGCCTTCTTTGGCGTAAAGGCAGAGTTGGTCATTAAAGCAGGTATTGCCGTTTATGGTATTACAGGTGATCCCAATGCATCGATCCCTACACCACAGCCTATGCAAGGACGACGTATGTTTGGCTACTATGGACAAGGGCCACAAAATTGCGGAATGACGTTTTTACCAAAGATTGCTGTGGAAGAAGGATTACCAGAAGTATTAGGGTTAAATCGAATGATTGGTACGGTGAAAAATTGTCGGAATATTGGTAAAGCTGATATGAAGCTTAACAACGCTACCCCAAAAATTGATGTTAATCCAGAAACGTACGAAGTGAAAATTGATGGTGAGCTAGCAACTTGTGAGCCAGTAGATGTACTACCAATGTCCCAACGGTATTTCTTATTCTAATTGTAATGAAAAGATTGAATTGTAAGAAAAATGAAGTTTCTATATGAGATTTACAGAGGAGCAGCCATTTAAATCCATTAAAATATGAGGTGCCTATACTATGTTAATAGAAAAAATTATCGGTAATATTGCCAACGAGGAAGAACTTACTCACAAATCCACGGAATGGATTGAGCTTGAATGGGAAGAGTTAAGCAAACGTATTCTTCGCACAGAAACGGATAAGGGAACTGACATTGCTTTACGTATTGATGGAGAAGAACCTTTACTATATGGAGATTTATTATTTGAAGATGACAACCGTCGTATCGCTATTCGCACAAAATTAGAGCCTGTAATTGTTATTACGCCGAAAGATATGGTTGAAATGGGGAAATCTGCATTTGAATTAGGGAATCGTCATACACCTTGCTTGATTGAAAATAATGAAATCATCGTACGTGCAGATCATACGATCAATCCATTATTAGATGAAATAGGAGTAAACTATGAAACGACAGAGCGACGTTTTAAACAACCGTTCAAATACCGTGGACACTCTCACTGATTTATCCATATTGCATTTATTACAAATTCATGATTCCGCATTTCCGATAGGGTCCTATACGCATTCATACGGAATGGAAACCTATATTCAAAGAGATTTAATTCGCACAAAGGAACAGTTAATTCAGTTTTGCAAAGCGTACTTAATGCAAAACTTAGTATATGGTGATGCCATTATCATTAAGGAGTCGTTTCATGCAGCGGTAAGCAAAGACGAAGCTCGTTTAAAGAAGCTTGATGAGCTTTGCGGGGCTATGAAACTTGCGAAGGAATCGAGAGATGCTAGTGTCAATGTCGGAAAGCAATTTGTTCGAACAGTAGCACCTCTTGTAGAGAACCTTTTTATAGAGCAATGGAAGGAAAAAATAGAGCGTGAAGAAGTGAAGGGACATTATGCAGTTCTTTATGGTATTTATTGTGAAGAATTTGGTATCAATGTCTATCATGCCATCATGACTTTTATGTATGCATCCATAAGTGGCTTAGTGCAAAATGCGGTACGATCTGTTCCATTTGGACAAAATACAGGGGTTCAAGCATTACACGAACTACTTGCTTATGTAGAGCAAGCAGCCAAAAAGGTGATAGATTTAACCATTGATGATTTGGCCAATAACGCATTAGGGATTGAGCTTGCATCCATGAAGCATGAATTTTTATTTTCAAGATTATTTATTTCGTAGAAAGAGAGTGAAGATTAATGAAACCAATAAAAATTGGAGTCGGTGGGCCAGTTGGTTCAGGAAAAACATCGCTGGTAGACCAATTAACACGCGCTATGCATGAGCAATACAATGTGGCGGTTATTACTAATGATATTTATACACGAGAAGATGCCCAATACCTGATTACGAATGGTGTTTTAAATGAGGAGCGTATCGTTGGTGTAGAAACGGGTGGATGCCCACATACAGCTATTCGTGAAGATGCGTCGATGAACTTTGCGGCCATTGATGACTTGAATAGACGCTTTCCCGATTTAGATATTATTTTCATTGAAAGTGGTGGAGATAACTTATCGGCTACATTTAGTCCTGAGCTTGTTCATGGCTATATTTATGTTATTGACGTAGCAGAAGGCCAGGATATTCCACGAAAAGGTGGCCCAGCTTTAACACGTTCAGATTTGTTGTTAATAAATAAAACATCGCTTGCTCCACATGTTGATGTTGATTTAGAGCTGATGGATCAAGATGTGAAAAAAATGAGAGGTGGGCGTCCATATATTTTTGCTGATGTTCGCTCTCAAACGAATGTGGATCAGGTTGTCGCATGGATTCAGCATCATATGTTACTAGAAGGGGCAGAAGCAGTTGACGGCAATGTCTAGTCAGGGAAAAGTAAATCACTTTGGCAAGCTAGAGATGGCATTTGAGCTTAGAAGAGGATACACAAGACTTGTTCATGTGTACCAGCAGCCCCCATTGAAGGCAAGTCGAGAATTATATGAAGGAAATAATCCAACAGCTACTGTTTTTATTATGGAATCCTCAGGTGGTATGGTGGCAGGTGACCGAAATGAAATCAACGTTAAACTTGCTGCTGATAGTCAAGTGTGCTTGAAGCAACAATCAGCATTAAAGATATATCCGTCTCATACAGGCGAACGATGCACACAGTCAATTTCGATTGAATTGGAGGAGCAGGCTCGCTTAGAATGGATGCCCGAGGTAACCATTCCATTTGAGAGGGCGAAATTTCAGGTGGATACAACGATTCGCATGAAGGAAAGCGCGACACTAATTTGGGGAGAAATCATTGCACCAGGAAGGGAAATGCGCGGAGAAATCTTTGATTATCAGGCATTTCGCTCAATCTATCAGCTATATGTGGAGGATGCATTAATAGCATTTGATACATTACTATTCAAGCCACAAGAAATGGATTTATCATCCATGGGCTTGCTTGAAAAAGCGCTATACATCGGATCATTATGGATTGTTTCACCACAGGTTAAAAACCTTAATATAAGAGACTTACAGGATATGATACTACAGGAGAGCTCACTAGAAGCAAGCGTAACGCGGCTTACGGATCATGCGATTCATTGTAGATGGCTTTCTAAAGAGCAACGCATTCTACATAAAGAAATCAATCGAATGTTTATACATGTTGCCTCGCTAATTTAAAGCGCTTGTTTGTTTAAAGGAGAAAGTGAATTGAATTGAAAAAGTTTTTAGTAAGTTTGCTAGGAACAGCACTGTTACTAGGTCTTATGGGTTGTAGCAAATTGTCTAGTGAAGGTGCAAAACAGCAACAATCTGCTGAAGCGACATCACATGCAAATGAACTTATATATGCTTCAGAATCTGAATTTGCAAACTTAAACCCTATTTTAGAGGAAACAAATTTAGATGCTTTATTATTTCGTGGATTAATGCGTTTTGATGAGCACAATAATCCGGTGAATGACATTGCAGAAAATGTTCAAATATCGGATGACCTGTTGACATATACGATTACTATAAAAAATGATGTCAAATTCCACGATGGGCAGGTTTTAACAGTTGATGATGTCATTTTTACAATCGATAGTATTTTAGACGATCAAAATGCCTCGTTTTTAAAGTCTGATTTTATTCATGTAAAAGCAATGGAAAAAGTGAATAACTCGACTATGAAACTCATTTTAGATGAACGTTTTACGCCAATGCTCGATAAGCTGACAGTACCGATTTTGCCGAAGCATGCGTTTGAGGGGCAGGACATGCGAACAACTACGTTTAACCAAGAGCCTATTGGTGCTGGTCCATATATGTTTGCTAAATGGGATCGTGGCACGAGTTTAACACTGAAAGCATTCCCAACATTTTTTGGTACAAAAGCTTCTATTGAAAAGGTCATCTTTAAGTTTATTCCAGACAGCAATGTTCGTGCATTACAGTTAAAGTCTGGGGAGGTTGATATTGCGTTACTTGACCCTAATCAAGTGGATGAACTTTCTAAAGTAGAGCATTTAAAAATGTACGAGGTTGAATCAGCGGATTACCGTGGCATTTTATTTAATATGAAATTTAATCTTTGGCAGGATGTGAATGTACGTAAAGCAATGAGCTTTGCGGTAAATCGTGAAGGAATTGTAAAAGGCATCTTACATGGCTTTGGTACAGAAGCATATTCGCCACTACAGAAACACGCTTATGTCAACGACAGCATTGAGCACTATGAATACGATTTAGATAAAGCCAAGCAGTTACTTGAGCAATCCGGCTGGAAGCTAAAGGATGACGGCTTCCGCTATAAAGATGGCAAAAAACTTAGTTTTACCATTACTGCCCCTGCTACAGATACAGTACGTGTAAATATGGCAAACTATGTAGCCGAGGGTTATAAAGTGATTGGCGCAGATGTGGAAGTGGCCGCCTTAGATTGGAGTAATATTGTCATTGAAGATACAGAAGCGTTTATGGTTGGCTGGGGAAGTCCTTATGATGCAGACCACCATACCTATAGCCTATTCCATTCAGGTGAGTCTAGCTTAACGAGTGCTGGCTATAATTACGGAAGCTATGCTAACGCAAATGTCGATGAGTTGTTAGGGGAAGGGCGTTCAACGGTTAATCCTAACAAACGTAAGGAAGTTTATATGGCATTACAAAAAGTGCTAGCAGAGGATCCACCGTTTGCTTATTTTGCCTATGTAGATGCGGTTTATGGCATTAATAAAAATATTAGTGGTGTAAAAGAACGTATTTTGGGTCACCACGGAGCGGGCTTCTTATGGAATGTTGAGGAGTGGAAATGGAATGATCGCTAAGTGGCTTGGGAAGCGATTGATAATGGGGACACTTGTCCTCATTATCGTGAGCTTCCTCTCTTTTTTTATATTACAAGCCGCTCCTGGCAATCCAGCAGCGGCTTATTATGGAGGCAATGCACAAACATTAACTGCAGCCGAGCAAGAGCGCATTGAAAAAGCTTTTGGCTTAGATAAACCCATCTTCTATCAATACGGAACATGGCTTCATGAAGCTGCTCAAGGCAATTTAGGATATTCCGCAAAAGAAGGAAGACCGGTTTTAACGATTTTACTAGAGCGATTACCTAACACCTTACAGCTAGTGGGTATCACCTTGTTTATTGTAGCGCTTACCTCTATTTGGTTAGGACTTCATGCAGGCTTAAATGAGGGTACGCTACTAGATCGTGGATTATCCGTTTTTAGCGTGGCTAGCTCAGCTGTGCCACCATTTTGGATAGGTATTGTATTAATCATTGTATTTTCCGTACAGCTTGGCTGGCTCCCGTCATCAGGAATGAACGATATACGTGGTGATGGAGGATTAATAGATAGAATGCGCCATCTCGTCCTGCCTGTGATTGTACTTGTTGTTTCACATGTAGGGATATTCGCACGCTTTTTACAGGATTGTGTGAAGGTTGAAAACTCAAGTTACTATGTACAGGTTGCTCGTGCAAATGGTGTGGCACATCGAGAAATACGTAGTACTATTTTACGGAATTCCATTATCCCATATCTCAATTACGTAGGAGTTACGATTCCATCATTCTTTGGTGGCTCCATTGTTGTAGAATCATTATTTGGTTGGTCAGGCTTAGGGCAGCTTCTAGTGAAATCGGTAATGGTTAAAGACTTTCCACTTTTAATGGGAGGCATCCTTATTATAGGGGTGGTTGTTATTTTGTGCCTATTTGTAATCGATATCATCATGATTGTTTTAAATCCTAAGCTGAAAAGAGGTGCTTGGCAATGAGAAAACAACGGAAAATATCAATCTTTTGGCTTGTGATACTGTGCATTATTTTCACTGTCACTATTTTTTCTTCCTTCCTTGCGCCCTATGAGCCAAATGCAATGGATATGAATCATACTTATGAAGCTCCTACTCCGACACATATACTTGGAACAGATCAGCTAGGCAGAGATGTACTTTCACGTTTACTAGTTGGTGGACAGGTAACACTTTTAATTGCGGTTGTTTCAGTAGTGATTTCCAGCTTAATTGGCATACTATATGGTGGTATAAGCGGTTATTTTGGCGGCGCTGTAGATGCAGCCATGATGCGAATTCTTGAAGCCTTGTTAACGATTCCTTCGTTAGTTATCGTTCTTGCCTTCCAAGCGATATTGCAAGGCAATGTCTGGAGTATGGCGTTCATAATGGGGGCAACAGGGTGGTTTGTTACGGCACGTATTGTGCGCTCTGAATTTATTCGTCTGAAGGAAGCAGAGTTTGTACAGATGGCAATCATGTTCCGCACACCTATATGGAAGATTTTTGTTGGGCATTTATTGCGTAATATCTACCCAGCAATTTTTATCGTGACATTGTTTAATTTTGCTGGGGCTATTTTTACAGAAGTTTCATTGAGCTTTTTAGGAATTGGCGTACCACCCACAACACCTTCTTGGGGAACCATGTTGAATTCTGCTCAAAATGATTTACTGATTGGTGCATGGTGGATAGGGCTTTTCCCAGGCATTTTAATATTTGTGACGATTTTATGCGTACAAATGATTGGTGGGGCTTTCAAGCAAGGAGGAGAGCGTTCACATGCTTAAACTAAAAAACGTTTCTGTTAGCATTAATAATAAGAATTTAATCCAACATATTTCCTTCACTGTCCCAGAACATAAAATTACAGCTGTTATTGGTGAAAGTGGTAGCGGTAAAAGTACTACAATTTCCGCAATTCTAGGTATATTACCTGCTCAGGCGGATATTCAAGGAGAGATATTCTGGCATGACAGCAATGTCCTAGCAATGTCGTCAAAGGAAAGGTCGACGGTAGGAAAAACGAATTTCTTCACAATTTTTCAGGACGCAGCAAACAGCTTTTCACCAACGACAAAAATGAGGAAGCAATTATATATGTTTAGCGGACAACGCTTAGGTCATAAGGAAGAGCTGTTTCTCTCAAAAATGTCTTTGATCTTTAAGGACCTAGATTTAAGCGAAGATATTTTACAGCGCTATCCCTTTGAGCTTTCAGGAGGCATGCTTCAAAGGTGTATGCTAGCTTGTGCGTTTTACAATGAGCCTGCATTACTAATAGCTGATGAACCAACATCGGCGCTAGATATGCTTCATCAACAAGAGTTTATTAAACTATTGAAAAACCTCAATAACCGACTTGGAACGACAATATTATTGGTTACGCACGATTTAGAAATGGCCGTTTCGATTGCCCATTCCATTGTGGTAATGAAAAGCGGCGAGGTTGTTGAAACTGGACAAGCGTCGGAAATTTTTGAGGCGCCAAAACATTCGTATACAAAGCGACTTGTCGCGAATCATTTTTAGAAGGAGTGGTTTTGTTGCTTCACGTTGAAAATATTAGTAAAAGCTACACAGGGCAGCAAGTACTACATCATATAAATATAAACGTTGGACATGGAGAAATCGTTGGGCTTGTTGGTGAAAGTGGCAGTGGAAAAAGTACGTTGGCTAAAATCATCATGCAGCTAGAGCAGGCAGAGCAAGCCCAAATTCGCTTTAATGAAACCTATATTACAAAGAAAAATCGTCTATCTTTATATGAAAACTGCCAAATCATCTTTCAAAACGCGACTGCCGCTTTCAATCCAGTTTGGACGGTCAGAGAAATTTTAACGGAGCCATTACAGCAACAAAAGTCAGATTGTTATTGGCAAACAATGCTTGAAAAGGTCAAGCTATCAACAAATATATTAAATTCCTTTCCACATGAGCTAAGTGGTGGTGAAAGGCAAAGGGTAAATTTATTAAGAGCCATTCTAATTCAGCCCAAATTGTTAATATGTGATGAAATCGTTTCAAGCTTAGACCGTTTGATTCAACGTGAGATTATTGATTTATTAATTTCATTGAATAAAGAGCACAGCATGGCTATTTTATTTATCTCACATGATTTAAAGGCTGTTTCATATTTATGTCAACGCGTTTATGTGATGAAATCTGGCGAGATTGTTGATGAGTGTTGTAAAGGGAAAGATGGCTTTACATTCACGGATAGCTATGCGCAAAAACTGTTTCAGGCAATGAAAAATTGAATTTTTACAATTGATAATAGAAAGTCTGTGAAGGGGATGGAATAGCATCTACTTTTCAGACTTTCTTTATATTTATCCTACGCCTAAATTATACTTTAAATCAATTGATTGGTGTTTTGAAAATTCAGATATTTAAAGAGGGGTGCTAGGACAGGACAATAACCTTGGCAAACAGGAAGATTGACTATTTCTTTTTTCTCTCAGCCTATCTATATTCCCTATACATATGAAAGATTTGTGCAGTGAATAAAATGGGATTTCGCGTCTGAAGGTAGCCGTTTTGTAGATAATTCCATCATACTGAAAAATATCAGCATTAGTATTTAATGTTAAAACTTCTTCGGCATCAATATCAATACACGCCAAAATTTAAATTCCATTAGTTATTGTGCTTTGGATTAATTTAATTTAATATACAAATGATAACTAACTAACCATTAACTTACAATGAAAAAACTGAAAATTATTATATGGGTTCTTTATCCTAAAATCGGGTGGGGAAGTTTTTTAGATAGCAAGTTTTCGTATAAAATACAATCGAAGGAGGCGGAATTTTATGGATTTTATCAGGAAATAAACCGCTTGAAAATAATTTATTCCTTTCTGCTATTGCGGAGTGTCTCTGATCCTATCTGTACCTTATAGTAACGGAAGAAGGGTACGGAAGAAGCCGTATCAGAGAAACCCTTGAAAAAGTTAGTTCAGAAAATTTCTAGTAGGAGCGTGTAAAATGAATTTAAAAGAAAAGTTGATATTAATAAAAGAAAATGGGTACCAAGCACCCCCCGATACATTCCAGTTGATACTAGAAATGATAAATAACATCGGTTCTTTGGATGCCCAACTACGTGATGAGCTAATCTATACAACCTTATCACATTGGATTCCTGATAATTCTCTAACAGCAAACGAACTAGAACAACTTCTACCGATTGTTTTGGATAAAAACCATTTGCTTTTTAAGCTTGGTGAAACAAATACAGACTCTGTCTTCACTCGATCTTTCTCCATGTTAGTCATACCGCTCCTCTTCATGAGGCATAGAGAATCACCATTTCTCTCAAGAGAGCAAATTCATCAGATAAAAGAGAAAGTATTTTACAATGTACAAGAAGAGCGAGATTACCGTGGGTATGACGAAGAAAAAGGCTGGGCTCATGCTATAGCCCATGCAGCAGATGCTTTAGAAGATTTGGCCCAATGTTCTGAACTGGATAAAAATGACCTCTTAACTATCCTCGATTTGGTTTACGAAAAGATGACCATAACAGATCGAATTTACTCCGATGGGGAAGATGAGAGAATGGTAAAATCCATAATTAGTGTTTTAAATAGAAAAATACTTAGTCAGACTTATGTAGAGCAATGGATTCAAAGTTTTGGTGATGTGGAGAAAAATTCAGAATTTCTCCCTGCCTTTAAGCAAAAAAATAATATAAAGAACTTTTTGAAAAGTTTATACTTTCGAGTTAAATTTTACAAAGTGGATGCCGTTCTCTGCTCGACTATCGAGCATACATTATATAAAGTAGAAAAAGTATACTATTCTTAATTAAAAAAATGAGGGGAAAGCACCCGCACTTGTCCGTCTCCACTTCAAATGTGGTAACAGGCAAACAATAGCCCTCAGGGGACATTTTTACTTCACACTTTTCACAGAAAATTTGATTTGCGGGGATTCAGATGGATCTCCGTTCTACCTGGCGTCAAAGGAACGTTGAGGGTTAAAATTATCTTTGAAGCAAACGTATGCAAACCTACAATAATTACGGGGGTTATCTTTTGTTTCTCTTCAAAATAGTTTCGAATAAACCGTGTGCCGTTGTTCGTGAATTCTTTTAGTAGTTCACGGTGTCGGTGGATAGCTATTTTTGAACTTTTTGCTTAGCTTGAATAAACGTCGGTTTTTCCGGATTAAGCCAAACTTCTTCTACCAGACTCCAATCACGTGTAGCCCCTGACCAACGACTAGGGAGAAACACCTTGTCCTTTTCCTTTTCCTTTTTTGTACTCTGAATAAAGGTTAAAAGTGTAATAGTTGTACTCATTGTTAGTTTTGTCTTCCTTAATAGGGACTTGGAAACTCAGAGGGTCTTTATAAAATCCCATTCCTATTGCTTTTAAAAAGGCCTCTTTTCTTGTCCATATATAAAAAATCTTGATTCCTTTTCAAACAAAGTTTTTACCTCTAATACATAATCATTTCTTCTATTCTAAAAATGTGCTTCATAATATTGAAATCCACAGGACAAATACGTTCAACATCAACTCCTACCTCATCTAAACCTATCACACAGGCGAGTAGGCCATTACTATGAGCTAAATTAAAATAAATAGGTTTGTCTTTAAACATAGAATTATTTAAAAATAATTTCCCATATTTGCTTTTCTTAAATACTACTATATACTTATCTATTTTTTCTTCGTAAATTATTTTTCGTAGCCTTTAAACAGTATTTTTTCCTATTCTGAAAAGTTGCACATATTCGATTGGTGATACAACAATTCATAAAAGGATAACGCATTTGTTTACTTGACAGCGGTAGATTCAATGCTTTTAGTACTTACTCTTATTTTA
Organism: Lysinibacillus zambalensis; assembly: GCF_040183165.1. NCBI lineage: Bacteria > Bacillati > Bacillota > Bacilli > Caryophanales > Bacillaceae > Lysinibacillus > Lysinibacillus zambalensis. The sequence goes on along the minus strand of NZ_JBEGDG010000001.1, from coordinate 497,782 downwards.
TTTCCAAAAATTTAATCTTGCCAAAAAGCAAACGTTTGTTCTAATATGTATACAAACAAGTGTTCTTGTGTATGATAAGTAAAGGGGAAAATCATTGTGCCAATAATAAATAACTGTATAGGAGATATTTTGGTTCAAATTGGATATAAAAGGTTTGAAAGTCCAGGTGCGATTCAATTTATGGAAGTTAATCCTTTACTAGTAGGCATATCGGTAGAAATTGAAAGTCAAGATATAGTGATTAGCCAATTAAAAAATTGCGAGAGGTAATGGGAGGAAACTACGTTGAGAGAACAACTGATTAAAGCTATGCAGCGCAAACAATTAGTGAACATGATGTATGTAGCAAAAGATGGTTCCATAACAAAAAGGCGTGTAAAAGTCATTAAAATTGTTGGTGATTCATTTCAAGCATTTTGTTTTACAAGACATGCAAAACGTACTTTTTTGATTAGTAACGTTCTAGCCGTTATTCCTTTTGTTAGTAGGGGACGTGAAGTTGTATGAATTATGAGAGTATGCCCAATAGACCTATTATGTGTATCGATATGAAATGCTTTTACGCCAGTATCGTAGCGATGTTACATGGGCTAGATATTTTAAAAACTCCAGTTGCAGTAGTAGCAAATTTTGACCAACCAGGTAGCGTAGTGCTTGCTGCATCCCCCTTAATGAAAGAAAAATTTAGTATCAAAACTGGTAGTCGTCGTTATGAAATACCTAAACATCCTGACATTAGATTGTTTGAGCCTAAAATGAGTTTCTTTATTCAAATGTCGATGACGATTACAAAGCTAATCTCTAATTACGTCCCGGTTGATGCTATACATGTGTATAGTGTAGACGAAAGTTTTGTTGATTTAACCGGCACTGAAAAGCTTTGGGGTTCACCAGAAGAAACGGCTAAGGAAATACAAAAGGCTATTCTTGACCAATTTAATATACCTAGTGCAGTAGGTATGGGACCAAATATGTTAATAGCCAAATTAGCTTTAGACCTTGAAGCAAAGAAAACAGGCTTTGCTAGATGGACTTATGAGGATATTCCAAAGAAATTATGGCCTGTACGACCTCTATCGGAAATGTGGGGCATAGGAAAACGAATGGAAGCAAATCTAAATGCTATGGGAATACAAACAGTTGGTGGTTTGGCTAATACAGATCTAAAAGAATTAGAAAAGCGCTTTGGTGTAATGGGCAATCAACTCTATTACCATGCATGGGGAATAGATTTATCCAAATTAGGGGAGCCGTTAATAACAAACGGAGCTTTAAGTTTTGGGAAGGGACAAATGCTGATGAGGGATTACCATACACGAAAAGAAATCTCTGTAGTGCTCCTTGAAATGTGTGAGGACGTAATGAAGCGAACGCGGGATGCAGGTTATGTGGGTCGTACAATTAGTATTGGTCTTTCTTATAGTCGAAACGCCATGACCAAAGGATTCCATCGGTCTAAAACAATTGCAGTGCCAACAAGTGAAACTCTTGTGATGTATAAAACTTGTCTTGAATTATTGGATGAATACTTTGCAGGGGAGCCAGCTCGTCAATTATCTGTCCGAATAACGAACCTCGAAAGAGAGCATAGTATCCAATTAGATTTATTTGACGAACGCAAACCACAGCGTCAAATTATAGGACCTACTATGGATGCCATACGCAATCGGTTTGGAGCAACATCCATATTAAGAGCAGTTTCTTTCACAAAAGCTGGTACAGCTATTAATCGAGATCGCCTAGTTGGTGGTCATTTGGCATAGGAGTGATTTATTAATGATACAAGACAGAGGTAATATTAAATGGGCATCGATGATGTTGCCGGAGCATTTGGAGCTTCTTAGAGAGTACAAACAAGAGTGCACAGAACAGCCAAGAGAATTGACTGAATGGGAGCTGGAAGAGCTACAGAAAACAATTGATCAAGCTTTAAATCAGCAATTGGACATAAAATTAGAAGTGTGGAAGGACTACAAAATCACACAATGGACGGGAATAATTAAATCGATGAATACTAATGAACTCCTACTTGAAACACTACTTAAAACGAAAAGTATTCCAATCCAAAGTATTCAATCAGCCCAACTGGATGCTGATTATTATGATTAAAGCCGACGAAAGACAGTTACTTCATAAGTATCTTTTGTTAGAGCTAGCAGTTAAATCATTGCAGGTTGACTATTGTAAATTAGAGCAGTTTAAAATGAAAACGGTATTTCTTCCAATGATGGATGCATTGCTAAAGGATCTAAGACAAGAATATTTTAGCCTAAAACGAGAACTTGCACAGCAACGTATACGAGTAGTAGGCTGGCAACCAGTAGATGAATACTTTAGTGACGTGCAAATTGCCACTGCAGGTAATGATGTAGTACTTCGTTATGCGAATCAAGCTCTTAAATCCCAGGTGGAAAAGTTGTTAGCTAATCATATAGGTGTAGCTTTAGAATAAAGACTTTTTCTTTCAACCTTTATTTATCAGCAAACGCAAAAACACTCCATTTCGAAAAAAGATTGATCAAATATACTGTGACAAGGTGTTTTTTGTTTGGAAGGAATTTGTAACTTTTTAATAGAAGATCAGATAATGAATTTTTACACATAAGGAGATAAGACTATGGCAGAAAACAAATTACTAAGAATGGACAATGTCGGCATCGTTGTAGAATCTCTTGATAATGCAATCGCTTTTTTCGAGGAGATTGGCTTGAACCTTGAAGGGCGAGCCACTGTCGAAGGGGAATGGGCTGGTCGCGTAACTGGATTGGGTTCTCAGTGTGTAGAGATTGCTATGATGGTTACTCCGGATGGCCACAGTCGACTTGAACTTTCGCAATTTCTCAGCCCACCTACTATATCAGATCACCGGACTGCACCTGTAAACGCCCTCGGCTATTTACGTGTCATGTTCGCCGTTGAAGACATTGACGAAATGGTATCCAGACTAACTAAGTATGGTGCTCAGCTCGTTGGCGAAGTGGTTCAGTACGAGGACTCGTATCGGCTCTGCTACATTCGTGGAATCGAAGGACTTCTAATCGGTTTGGCGGAACAACTCGGTAACAAATAAGTAGGTGGTGTTTTATCGGTTTTCCACAAGAAGACTCCTTCCTCAATCACGTGCAGGGCGTAACCCAGTGATAGGTGGGAGATGAATTATGATTGGCGTTAGCCAAAAGTATTTAAACACATCATGCCTTATTGTATAATCAGGCATATCAGAGGAAGGCGTGATTATACCCAAAGACCATGTTCACATTTTGTTTAAAGCACAACCTAATACAGAATTATCTAAGTTCATCAATGCGTATAAGAGTGCTAGTTCCCGACTGATAAAACGTGACTTCCCATTAGTTCGTAAAAAACTTTGGAAAGAAATGTTATGGTCAAGAAGTTTTTTTGTTAACTACTGGTGGTTCTCCCATTCAGGTGGTTAGAAAATACATCGAAAACCAAGGAATGAAGTGAGGTGAAAGCATTGTTAGTCAAAAAAGCTTATAAGTTCAGAATCTACCCAAATAAAGAGCAGGAAATACTGATTGCGAAAACAATCGGTTGTTCTCGTTTTGTTTTTAATCACTTCTTAGGTATGTGGAATGACGTATACAAAGAAACTGGTAAAGGTCTGACTTACAACTCTTGTTCTGCTCGACTACCGCAGCTCAAAATGGAGCTAGAATGGTTGAAAGAAGTTGACAGCATTGCTATTCAATCAGCAATTAAAAACCTCGCAGATGCATATAATCGCTTTTTCAAAAAGCAGAATGACAAACCACGTTTTAAATCTAAGAAAAACAACGTTCAATCTTATACGACTAAGTATACAAACGGCAATATTGCTATTGTAGATAATAAGATCAAGCTACCAAAGCTCGGTTTTGTTAAGTTTGCCAAAAGTCGTGAGGTACATGGACGTATTATGAATGTTACTGTTAGACGAAATTCAAGCGGAAAATACTTCGTGTCCATTCTTACAGAAGTTGACATACAACCACTTGAAAAAGCTGATTCTGCTATCTGTATCGACCTAGGAATTACTGACTTTGCTATCCTTTCTGATGGTCACAAGATTGACAATCATAAGTTCACTTCCAAAATGGAGAAGAATTTAAAACGTGAGCAACGCAAATTATCAAGACGTGCATTAATCGCTAAAAATAAAGGAATCGATCTTCTTGATGCGAAAAACTATCAGAAGCAAAAGCGTAAAGTTGCTAGATTACATGAAAGAGTCATCAATCAACGGGATGACTACTTAAACAAGTTGAGTACAGAGATCATCAAAAACCACGATATCATCTGTATCGAAGACTTGAACGCAAAAGGCATGTTGCGTAATCATAAATTAGCTAAATCAATCTCTGATGTATCTTGGTCTGCTTTTGTATCTAAATTAGAATACAAAGTAACTTGGTATGGCAAAACAATCGTCAAAGTAAGCAGATGGTTTCCATCTAGCCAAATATGTTCTGATTGTGGACATCATGATGGCAAGAAATCTCTTAAAATAAGAGACTGGACTTGTCCTATTTGTCATGCAAACCACGATAGAGATATTAATGCTAGTAAAAATATTCTAGCTGAAGGCTTACGAACATTAGCCTCGGTTTGAATAATCATAGAACCGTAGGAATCTACGGAGATAGCTTGGTAAATAAGAGAAACCGCTGTTGGTAAAGAAATACACCAACAAGTATGCTCTGTTCCCAAGAATCTCCCACTTCAATCTAGACCGGAAGGTCGATAAGTGGGTTCAAAAAAAGCCTTCACTGAAATATTTGAAGAAAATTATCATTCAATAAAGGGGCATTTGTTGGTTTTAAACGACTTTATTGTCACATCTACGAGTACTTATTCGGCAATTGTACCAAAAATTAAACGACTTTATTTTACACCGTCCGCAAATGTGGACGGTGTTATGCGTTTTTTAGCTTCAAAATTAAATAACGGAAGCTCCCAGTAACCGTCTATTATACATAAGAAAAAAAAGAGCTGCATATTCCGATTCCCCTCCAATCACTCCTCTTACTGCTCTCCTAATTTTCTATAAGCAACTACACCACCGACTATACCTACAACTGCTGCCTTGATAGGATTAATTGAAAAAATTAATGAATTACTGAACGTTTCTCGTTTCAAAGTTCTGCTTTTTTTATTAAATTACCAAGAAGATAGACTTAATCTATCTTTGGTAAACTAGTACTAATTACCGATATTTTAAAATGCTTAAATATTCAGATATTCGCATTGGTACTTTTGTGATAAATTGGAAATATCACACTAAACTGAAAAGTGTGACAATTATAGGTGGAAGGGGAAATGAGATTTGAAAAAGTTTAAGTTTACGAAGTTCTTAAGTAGTATTCTAGCTTTCGTTATGGTGCTTTATCTATTGGTTCCATTGTCGAGTGCTAGTGCTGAAGAATCGAAGCCATTCAAGCAGGATGGTCAAAGTGAAAGTATAATTCAACAAAAGGCGGCTATTGCTGAACAGCTAAGCTTGTCTAAAGATGGTCCAACTCTTCACGAAAGCTTACAAAATGTATCAGGTAATCAAAAAGTTGCAGTCATCGTTCATTTATCTGAAAAGCCTGTGGCACTAGAGCAAGGAATGAGCGAAGTCAAAGGTGAAGAATTCTCTAAAGCCCAAGCAAATGAAGTTCGTTCAAATGTAAAAGAACAACAAGCAGAAGTTAAAGAAGAGTTAGCTGCTAAAAATGTTCAGATGACTCAAGGATATGCATTTGATACTGTTTTAAACGGTTTTGCGGCAACTGTGAAAGCAAATGATCTCCCGAAACTGCTTACAGTAGAAGGAATTACATTAATCGAACCTGATGCAATTGTTTCCGCATCAGAAGATAATACGAAATCATCGGAACTTATTAAGGAAGATCAATTAGAAGCTCAAATGAATACAAGTAATTCTTTCCTTGGCATCGAACAGCTTTGGAAGGAAGGACTTGAAGGACAAGGGATAAAAGTAGCAGTATTAGATACTGGTATTGATGTAGATCACCCTGAGTTTGCTGGAGTTTATAAAGGTGGAAAAAACTTCATTCCGAATTCAGCAACATACACGAAGCCTAGGGCAGATGACGATGCATCGGAAACATCGCCTTCGGAGCGTCCAGCCGGGACACCTGAATTTAATGAAAAGGGAAGCGCGTTCTATACTTCTCACGGTACACATGTTGCTGGAACAATTGCAGCAATCGGAGCTAACAAATTCGGTATTAAAGGAATTGCTCCAAAAGTAGACCTTTATGCTTACCGAGTTCTTGGGGCATACGGAAGTGGAGCTACATCCGGTATTGTTAAAGCAATTGAAACTGCTGTAAAAGAAAAAATGGACGTTATCAACCTTTCACTTGGCGGAGGAGCTAACTCTGAAACGGATGCTGGTTCATTTGCTATTAATAATGCAATGATGGCTGGAACAATCGGAGTAGTTGCAACAGGAAACGAAGGTCCAAATCGCGGAACAATGGGCACGCCTGCAACTGCTCGTTTAGGAATTGCTGTTGGTAACACAACAAATCCTGAAACAATGTATAACGGGGAAGTGAATGTTAAAGTTGGCAACTACAACTTAACAAAACAGCTTCCATTAATGGGAACGACTTTTGGGAAAGATTTAGCAACACAGCTTCAAGGAGAATTTGACCTAGTTGCAGTTCCTGGAAACGGGGAAGTAAAAGACTTTGAAGGAATTGATGTAAAAGGTAAAGTGGCATTGATTTCTCGTGGCAGTATCGCATTCGTTGATAAAATTGCGAATGCAAAGGCAAAAGGAGCAGTGGCAACAATTATTCATAACTTTGCTGGTGGAACGAATGCACCGAACATTTCAGGTACATTCCTGGGTGATTCATTTGAGTTCCTGCCAACATTTGATATGTCTCAAACGGATGGCGCTGCAATTCGCGCTGCATTAGCAGGCGGAGCCGGAAAAGTAAGCTTTAGTAAATTTGCTTCCACAAAGACACTGGGGGATGATGTAAACGATTCAAGTTCACGTGGACCATCTACACCAAACTTTGACATTAAACCAGATGTAAGTGCACCTGGAACAAACATTATGTCAACGATTCCAATGTATAAAAAAGATTTCCCTAATGCAGATTATGGGGAAGCATATGGTCGTAAAACAGGGACTTCTATGGCAACACCGCATATTGCAGGTATTGCTGCATTAGTTAAACAAGCAAATCCGGATTGGAACGCGTTCGATGTAAAAGTGGCGCTTTCTAATACAGCAAAGGTTATAGATAAAACAAAATACGATGTGTTTTCACAAGGTGCAGGGCGTGTAGATCCTTATGCAGCAGCTCATCCGGAAATTCTTGCCTATGCACTTGATAGCGCAATTTTAGATGGAACTGGTGTAGTTACAGAAAACTTGAAAGGTACAGTTACTTTCGGTCCACAATCACTTAAAGACCGAGATATTTCTGTAACGAAACAAGTTTTAGTAAAAGATATTAAAGGGAACGGCGGCAATTATAACGTATCAATTGATGTAACAAAAACATTTGGTGATGCAACTGTTACAGTAGATCAGCCGACATTTAATCTAGATGGTGAGCAAGTTTTAAATATTACATTAACTGCTTCACAAGCTACGGCGCCAAACGGCTCTGAAATACTAGGGTATATTTACATCAGCGGTGGAGATACAGAAATTTCATTGCCATTCGCAGCTGACCTTGGCGGTGCGGAAGCAACTGCAATTAAAGATTTTAAGATTACAGAAACAGACCTATCCTTTAACGGAGATGGAGTGAAAGACTCAGCTGTACTTTCATTCACATTAACTGGAGATGTAACAACTAACTATATCGAGCTTTGGGATATTATGAATCCTGAAGGTGGAGAATACGGAGACGGCTACATTGGTTATCTACATGCAGGTACTGCGCTAGGAAAAGGCTCTTATACGCTGAATATTGGTGGGCAATACAAACCATGGGGAACAGCACCTGCCACAAAGATTCCAGATGGTCTGTATACAATTGACTTCACCGGTCTTGCAGCATCAGGAGCAGTTTCCGATTATGTTGGACCAATTATCGTGAAAACGACTAAACCAGAAATTACTGGTTCAGTAGCTAAAGGTGTCGCTACAGGACAAGTAACAGATAAGTATATCGACTACAATGAAGAGTTATATTTATACGGTTTAGATTACAATTTAAATGATAAATTAAAAGCTTCCTATGTTTCGACGGTAAATGGTGAAGTACAAGCTCCAGTTGCTTTTGAATTAAATCAAGACGGTAGCTTCACATTCCCAGTAACAGCAGAAACTAATGCTGTATCAGTAATAATTAAAGACGCTGCCGGGAATGTTGGTGAAGCGAAGATATATGAAAAAGAAGTAGTAGAACCAGTAGTAACACTTTCTGTAAATCCAACTAAGCTAGATCTAACAGCTGGAGAAACTGCACAACTTACGGTAACAGAAACGTCAACGCCTGCAGAAGGTGATGCAACAGAGGAAGACGTAACTTCAAAAGCTACTTATGTTGTTGCAGATGAAAATGTTGCAACAATAGTAAATGGATTAGTAACTGCAGTAGGTGAGGGCACGACTACAATTACTATTTCATACGGTGATAATGAAGTTACTTTAAATGTTACAGTTAAAGCACCTGTTATAGAAACACCAATAGTAACACTAGAAATTGATCAAGCTCAGCTTGAAACTAGAATAGGTAAAGAAGTTCCAGTTAAGATTACTGAAGTAACTACTTTTGATGGTAAAACAACAGAAAAAGATGTTACAAATCTTGCAACCTACGAAGTAGCGGATGATAAAATAGCTACTGTAAAAGATGGGGCTGTAAAAGGAAAAGGTCAAGGTAATACAACGATTACGGTAACGTATGGTGAGAACACACTAACGTTTGATGTGTTGGTTGTAAAGCCAGGGAATGACAACGGAAATGGCAACGGAAACGGAAACGGCAATGGAAATGGAAATGGCAACGGAAACGGCAATGGAAATGGAAATGGCAACGGAAACGGAAACGGCAATGGAAATGGCAACGGAAACGGAAACGGAAATGGAAATGGAAATGGAAACGGAAACGGTAATAAAAATAATTTGAAGTGACCGAGGATGAGTTATAATTAATTTAAGTTCAAGCAAAAAGAGAAATTGCACAGCGCAATTTCTCTTTTTGGTATCTATTATAAAGCAATCCCTTAAAAAATATTATCACCTACTAAATTAACTGTGACATATCCTTTCTGATATTCTTGCCATATTTGATACAAATCAGTTCCTCTTTATTTCTCCAAAATCAACATCATAAAAGCCTCCGTACGCAATTATGCCGAGGTCTAATTGATTTGATTAAAGGGTTTTTAATGAAATGTATTGAAAAGAATATACATACTATAATCTGGAGGGTTTAAAATGATTTTTGAAATGACTACTCAAGTACGAGTATCTAATATCGAAGAAGAGCGTAAGTGGTATGAAATACTGTTAAATAAGAGACCGGATTTCATACCACAGGATGGTTTTGTAGAGTGGAAACTTATACCTGGCTGTTGGTTACAAGTAGCAGAAGGGAATCTTACTGAAGGAAATGGTCCTTTACGTTTAGGTGTTACAAATATCGAAGCTGAAAGAGAAAGTCTTATAAAAGAACTTAACATTGATAATTTTGAAATTTACTCAAGACCAGAAGTTTCAGCTAAATGGGGAACATTTACTGACCCTTGGGGAAATCGTCTTGGATTTTTTGAATACATGGATAAGAATGAAGAATAGCTCGGATAAAGGCTATTATCGGAAAAGCGGGAGTTTAGGTATTCTTAAAAAATTGTAGAAAAATATCGCAAAAAAATAATACGATTCTCCAATAAACGCCAAATTTAAAGAGATCCTCTTGACGTATAACGACCGTTAATACTAAATGGAACTAATAGAACCTACTATAACTCAAAATCGTGTTCCTTTGAAGTGTCGGTTCGATCCCGATCACCGGTATCATTACGTATATTTACGTTACGATTAAAAAGTTAAGAAAGCTCATAAATCTTGATATAACAGGGTTTATGAGCTTTTTACATTTTTGGGGTTACGATAGGAAACGATAAGAATTGAAATCATTTTACACACATTTTACATATAGGCAGGTTCATTTTACACAAGCTTCGTTCCGGGAAAATGTGATTGATTAAGGGAAGCAAAATAAAAAAGCTCATGTTTGAAAATGAACTGAACCCTATTTTGTAGACAGTTTAATAAGAAGGGATGTAGTTGTAAGTTAAGCCGCAATGAGATGGCTTCGGTAAGTTGCCGGAGCCATCTTTTTGTGTGCCGGGCATGCCCGGCAACTAGGTGATGAAAGTTCACTGTGGGCGTTGGGATATGCGAACCACTAGCCAAGTGCAAGGGTGTCCGTGGTGACGCGGAATCTGAAGGAAGCAGGCGGTAAAACCTTGGTCCGAGGTACACGAATCACATTCGAGGTTGTCCTGACTGGACGAGATTGCAAAACAAATCAAAATCCAAAATATCCACGGAAGTCAGGGCAATAAATGTGGCGGATATATGAGGTGAAAGTGGACGGACTTATCCCGGGAGATCTGATGAATACCTGGAAACAGAACCTATTTAGTGATAGATAGCTGAATCATCAGAAGTCAGCAGAAGCCATAGTACCAGTAATGGGAAGGGCTGAACGAAAGGAGGGAACATGGAAGGGCACATTATATGACAGTGAAGACACAGCCAATCGTAAGACTTTTCGCTGCCTTGCAACGCAGAACGTGAATCGCGCAACGAAAAGAGTGGAACTGTTCATATGCATACCTATACCATGAGAACATATGGATACAAATGGACTAATTTATTTAATAACAGATCGAGATAATCTAAATGAAGCTTTTAAGAAGGTACGTAGAAATAAAGGGGCTGCCGGAGTCGATGCGAAAGATATAGAGGCAACAAGCCAATACTTAAAAGAAAATAAAGAAAAGATTACTCGCCAAATTCAAACACGCCAATATACACCGCAACCGGTAAAACGGGTAGAAATTCCGAAAGGAAATGGTGATACGAGAAAATTGGGAATCCCAACTGTAACAGACCGCGTTATTCAACAAGCGGTTGTTCAAATCTTAACGCCAATCATCTACCCAATTTTCAGTGACTATAGCTATGGTTTTCGTCCAAATAAAAGTGCCCAGCAAGCAATTACACAAGCGTAATCTTATATGGATGAAGGCTACAAATTCGTGGTAGACATGGACCTTGAAAAATTCTTTGACCGTGTCCAACACGATAAACTGATGTCACTAGTTGCAGGATATATTAAGGATAAGCCAACCTTAAAGCTAATTCATAAGTTTCTCAACACTGGCACTATGGCAAATGGGGTCGTAGTACATAGCCAAGAAGGCACGCCACAAGGTGGACCACTGAGTCCACTACTTAGTAATATCCTTCTCCATGAACTAGATAAAGAGCTTGAAAAACGAGGTCACAGATTCGTCCGTTACGCAGATGACTGCAATATCTATGTTAAAAGTCTAAAAGCAGGAGAGCGTGTGAAATTAGGGATGACAACATTTATCGAAAAGAAACTAAAGCTTAAGGTAAATGAGGAGAAATCCGCAGTGGGAAAGCCGAGAGCACGGACATTCTTAGGAGTGAGTTTCTACCGAAACAAGCAACAAACAAGGATTTACGTGCCGAAGAAAAGTAAACAGAAATTGGAAGATAGAATCCGCCACCTCACGAATCGCAATCGAAGCATGCGAATGGATGAAAGAATTAAATACCACAACTACCTGATTCAGGGATGGATTAATTACTTTAAAATCGGGACATTGGAGAATACGCTAAAAAGATGGATGTCATATACGCCGAAGATTGAGAGAGTGTCGATGGAAAGAGTTGAAGAAAACCACAACCAAGTATTGCAACCTTAAGAAACTTGGTATCTGCCCGAACGACGCTTACAGAAAGCAAATACCCGAAAAGGATATTGGCGTTCATCCAATAATCCAATCATAAATAGAGCCCTAAATAATAAATACTGGGAGAAACAAAATTTAAAAAGTCTCTCCCAAATCATTTTAAAACCATAAAACTTTCGAACCGCCGTATACGGAACCGTACGTACGGTGGTGTGAGAGGTGAGTCTCTGGAGCAGCATAGCAGGCCTCTACCTTATGAATAGGCCGAATGAAGGGATTGTAAGCGCAAATGATGACGCTAAGAGACATGGGAGGGTACGTCGTCATAAGTATCGCAGAGATCCATTGTGCATCACATAGTGGATTAAAAAGCTAATGATTCCCATTAGTTTTAGCGAAGCGTACACTCAAATTGTAAATTATAACTATAAATTAAAAATAATGTTTATAAATCAATTAAAAAAATATTTTTTCTTCATCACGAAGTGGTGGAAACCGTTGATACATCAATGTTTATAGAGGGAGATTAGTTAAAGAAGGTAGTTTTCAAGTGAATGGTGAATTGTTAAAAAAAATAATTTATTACAAGGAGTCTGTAATGGAAAGGTTGGAGGTGATTTTTATGAAGAAGGTTATTATTGGACTATGTAAAGTTGTAACTGGATTTATCCTCTTTATCGCACAAGATGAATTTGAAGGGAACGATACTGCAAATGGTATTGATAAAATGTTATCTAGTCAACCTGTTCACCCCTACTTGTAGAAATATGTTTGAATACGTTTAGAACCAAAAAAATAGTAATACAAACCAAAGCTATGGTTTGTATTACTAATGTTAGTATGCTTCACCTTTTGAAATTATTGAACGCGAGCAAATCCAAACCCTGAAGCGTAGTCATCACCTATAGCAGCTCCATAACCACCTTTAATATCTACTGATTTTGCTCTCGCTTGTAAGTTAGAACGTAGTTGCGTGTTAGACAATGACGGATTTTCAGCCCAAATTTTTGCTGCTAAACCAGAGACATGAGGAGTAGCCATTGATGTGCCGCTAATTGTATTATAACCGCCATTATACCATGTAGAATAAACTGATGAGCCAGGAGCTGAGATTTCAATATCACCTTCCTGGATTACATAATCTCCAGTTGTAGACGTATAACCACGTGAAGAGTAGTCAGCTACACGATAAGTCCCATTTTGTTGTACATTTTCTAAAGCTGCAACAGCGATTGCATTTGGTAATGCCCCCGGATAACCAATTGTTCCTTGCGCATAGCCTGAATTACCAGCTGCAGCTACTACTAGAACTCCTTTACTGTATGCGTAATTGACTGCACTTGAAATGAGGCTATTATTCGCTGAAGAACCTAGAGACATACTAATAATTGTTTTGGTACCAGTAGCTGATGCTTGATCTGCTGCATGTCGAATAGCAGCAGCAATATCATCTGAGTATCCAGAGCCGCTATCTGATAACACTTTGTAAGCCCAAAGATCAGCATCTGGAGCGACACCGTAAATGCCTGCTTGATCGCTTCCACCATCAGCTAAGGCCGTACCAGCAACATGTGTACCATGTCCGTTTTTGTCTGTACAGCTGTTGTTAATGGGTGTTGTCGCACCTGTAAAGTCTTTACATTGCTCTACGTTATTGACAAGGTCAGGATGAGAAGTATTTACACCCGTATCGAGTACGGCAATATTAATGCCACTTCCTCCAGTTGTAGATGTTAAAGTATCATTGTTATATATTGCTTTAATTCCCCAAGGTATTTGTTGAGAAGCTCTTAAAGAAGTTATCGAATCCAGGGTTTCATTTTCTACCATACTATCGTCTTCCAAACCTATCGTATCTAATGTAACGATAGGAACTTTTGTAACTGTGAAATTTTTATTCTTCTGTAATGCTTCGAATTGTTTTTCATTCATATCAGTTGAAAATCCGTTCTCTGTTAATTCCCAACGAGCAGAATATTGAGTTTTTAATGTTGATTTTTCTGATTTTTTGTTTGCCTCAACATAAACACGGAATGTCTCCTGACCACCGTCGTTTCCTGAGCTATCTTCGCTATTCATCGCTGTTGCGTACACCGGATTTATTACTGATCCTGCAATCAAAAGACTTAGCAACGTACTTTTCATTTTTTTCATTCATCCCAACCCCTTTTCAAATTAAGTTATAGTACTACAATTTGAATCTACCATAATTTGGGCTTTTTGATTATTGGGAAAATTTTGATTATAATAAATGTAAAATATAGTCATTCGATAGGGAGGTTATGAAAATGAAAATAGGTTCATTAATTAAGTACTATCGTACAAAGCTAGGAATGACACAGAACTCGGTGGCGATGGGGATTTGCTCGATTCCTCATTTAAGTAAAATTGAGAATAATAATAAAGAAGCAAATAGCGAGACAATACGACTACTGCTAGAACGATTAAATATTAGTATTCACGATGTAGAGAATAACGAACAAAATATTATTTGTCTATTAAATGATTTACAAAAACATATAAATTACCTAGAGAATGAGAAAGTAGAAGAGACAATGAGCAGATTAAAAGAATATGAAGAAATAATAGGTTTTACAGAATCTATTTATTTATATGAACTTTATAAGTTACGTTATTATGTGTTTGTTAAAGAGCATAAATTAGCAGACAATCAATTAAGATGGCTAAATGCCCACCGACAAAATTTTTCCCAACATGAAAGGTATTTACATTCATATTATTATGCATTAGTTTTAATAACAAAAGGTAAATATGAGGAAGCAGCTAAAGAACTAACTCAAATACTTCAAATACATCCAGAACTAGGGTCACTAGAAGGAGAGTTTTACTACCATTTCGCTTTAATAAAAGGGCGGTTAGAAGAACCAAGCCAAGCAATTATTTATGGGAAAAAAGCTCTTCAATTCTATAAGGACCAATTTAATTTTAAAAGAATTATTTATACATTAATGTCTCTGGCACTCAATTACTCTCGAGGAAAAGTGTTTCACGAAGCAATCGAAATCTATGAACATTTAGTGAGAAATGTGGAGCTATTACAGCAACAGCAGCTATTACCTGCTATATATCACAATTTGGGGGATTTGTACCAAATGAGAGGCGAATATGAAAATGCATTAATATACTTTGAAAAAAGCGCTTCTTTAATGTCAAAGAACTGTGATCATTATCTGCTTTGCTTATATAATTTAGGTGTTACACAATTTCGCTTAGAACAAACGGAGAAAAGTATAAAAACCTTTACTTTTCTAAAGGAAGAAGCAAAAAATAAGAAAAAATTAAGTTTTAATTTATTTGCTACTTTCTATTTATATTTGCTAGGAGAAGAAAAAGAGAAAGCAATGGATTTTTTAGAAGGGAGGTTAATTCCATTTACAGCAGATAATGAAGAATTAAAAGAAATGCACCAACAATTTTCTAATTTATTGAGAGAGTATTATCGACAAGAAAAGAAGTTTGAGAAAGCTATGCAATTTATTGAAATCTAAAGGAGAGTGCGAATATGAAGAAAAATGTTGGATTATCAATCTTAATACTGAGTGCTGCAGTAATGATTATATCTGTTCCAATTCATCCGCCGGTTTTATTTTAAAGTTTATACAATGAAATTAAAAGGCAAGAGTGGTAGAGGGTAGTGGCTCTATCTTATGATTGAGGAACAGTGTATTTCAAACTCGAAATGTGAGGCACTTCGCAACTGAAAAATTGCCTTTTTCTTGGACAAGATAAACGTAGCAGCATGTACTTTGGTAGGCTTTATATTGAGCCTCTGCGGGCATAATTCTCGCATTAAAGACGTAGCAACCGGGATTAAACGCCAATTGCCTTAGGGGCAAAGGCAGTACTAGTAGGTCGTCGCCCCTGTATGTATGGATTGGCTTTGGTTGATGAAGAAGGAGTCAAGCAGGTGTTAAGAAACCTGATAGCCGATTTTATAATAAAACCCTACCAGCATCCATGCGTTGCCACATCAACTTCCCACAGGGGGAATGTGTGAATAGATGCTAACATTTTGTTATCGGAATTTACTCACCAAGAGGCTGGGACAAAATAGGTCAGAACTTTAAAAAGCACTAGAAATCATTTTAGGTGTTGATTTCTAGCGCTTTTTTTGTGTGGATATTTATTAATTTTGCTTGTTAAAAATACTTATGTTCATCCTCTTTTATGTATCCAACTCTTCCAAAGCTGGTCAATTGTTTAAAATTACGGTGACTTACTTTCACAAACAACTACTTGCATTTTTTGATGAGTATGCAATATTGCACCTTTTGACCCTATTAAACTAGGTAATACTCATTTGAACTATATTATGAGTACACTTTTTTTGTTAATATATTTCTTTATAAGTTAGAAAAATCTAAATATTCGTAATGATTTACTTAAAGTGACGAAAATCGCCTTGTTTATACAAAAATCGTGCGGTAATATCGATTTATATAGGAGTTTACTGTATGTGAATATTAATTATTTTTGGTAATAGATCGCCGTTAGTTGAAAAACTAAAGGTGGTTGCAAAAGAGGCTAAGTTTGTTAATCCATTACAAGTCATAGATTTAGGAGGAGCCGATCCTCATAGTGTAAAACTTATTTGAAAAAATAGGAAAAGAATGCCCGACGATTATACTATTAGTGAGAAGGTATTAACTAGAAGACAATTAAGGAGAGAGGTGAAGGTAATTAACGGAATATTATGACTATATCATTATTTATAGTTTATTACCATTAGATATGAATTTTTAGGAGGCTACAGGAAGTATAGTTCATTCTATATCAACATGTTATGTATTGCGAAATAAAACAATTTACCTATTTAAACAAAAAGAACAAAATCGAAGAAAACGATTCTTATTGTAATGCTTAGCTTTTAAAATCAAAGACACAATAAAATAAAGGATTGGGGATAAATAATGAATAGAAGATATGCTTTAAGCGCTTTAATTTTACTTACAATGAGTCTTGGTGCATTACCTGAAAATTCTAAGGCAGCTTCAGAAGAAGAAAATGGTAGTGGTGCTTCGAATGTAGATATAGATTATATAGAAAACAAAGAATATTATGATCAATTGGCGAGACAAAGGGATTTAGAAATTGCCGAAAGAGAAAAACGAGAACAAGAACAAGGTTTAGCACGTGCTTCCGCCTATTATACAATACCAGTTACCTACAATAAGCAAGCGTATAAAAATTTTTGCGGTCCAGCGTCAGGAAGACAAGCTTTAAGTTTCCACAATGTAAAAAGTAAAAGTAAAGAAGCTTTGCAAACTCAAGAGCACTTTGGTGTCACTATTGGTGTTCTACCAGAAAAAGGACCAACAAAATCTACAGATCTAAGTAACGGTTTAAATAAATATAAAAATGTATATGGCTTTAGTTCAACCCCTTATATAGTAGGTAGTATTATTGACAGTAATGATCCCCAAAAAACGTTTATTTCACGTATTATTGATAGCTTAAAGAATGAAAAAACAGCACCAATCTTATTAACAGAAACAGAATGGATTGAACAATATAAAGGCACAAATTTTCGTCACTATGTAACGATAAGTGGGTACAAAGAATCGAATAAGACTCTAAGGGTTGTAGATCCAAATCATCATACAAAATACACAGGCACTGGAACATATTGGACAACCATCGGAATTGCAACAGATACTACTAGAGAGGGTAAAGGTATTGCAAAAGCAGTATATAAAGCTGATGGTGCTAACCCTGCAATGATTTGGTAAAATAAACAAAATTAAATAACTAGGTTATTTGGAGAGATTATTTTGAAAAAAAATACATTAATAGCATTCGGGTTAATTGCCAGCTTAGTTGTTGCTCTACTAGTTATTTTAAAAGTGGTTCAAAACAATAACAATACTGAAAATGAGACTCTTGAATATTATCAAATAGTAGATGAAGATTTTAATAAAACAGTAGATGTTCCTTTTTCTAGGATAACTTCTTTTAAGGGGAACGCTAGCTCAATTTTCATGAGTGTGGATCATAAGAGTCCGTCTGGTCTAGATAATAAGATCATTCAATATAATCGAAAGACTCAGCAATACAAAACTATATTTAATAGCAAATTTGAATTTCCGTCTGTCCAAGGTCTAGAAATGAATGATAATTGGTTAGTGTGGGTTGATGCTGATGAAGGTGGTGGACAGAAAAATTCGTATTTGATGAATTTAAAGACGAATGAAATACAACCATTAACAGAAGAAAATAATCCAAATATCGATAATGATTTTCCTGTACTTGTTGAAGACTATGCTGCTTGGATATCAATAGATTTAAGGACGGGCAAGCCGAAAGTTATGTTGAAAAATCTTAAAACAAATGAAACTGACAGTATATTTGATTTAAATACTTATACATTTATGAATATGTTTTTATCTGCAAAGGAGGGAAAAATATTATTTACTGATAAAAAAAATAATGTAGGTTATTTATATTTATATGATTTGAAAAGTAAAGAAATCGACGAAATAAAAACGGACTATGAATTCATTGGTTGGGCAAGTTTGCTAAATGGGCAACAATTTATTTATCTAACCTTTAATGACCCTAGTGAACCTATAGTTGATGAACGAAAGCTTCTTTTTTATGATGTTTCGAATAAACAAACGCAAGAAGTTGTTTCGGATGTATTAATTGTAAATTCTATTTACACAGATTTTAATAACCAAGTGTTTTTTTCTTATGATGATAAATATTTTATGAAATTTAAGGTAAAGAATAATTTACTGGTTAAAAATGGAGAGTTGGAAACTCCCGATATTTATAGGTTTTCTGCGGAAAATGATCTCTATATTATTAACCAGGACCTTTCAGATGAAAAACGTAAAAACAAATTAATTATCCAAAGTGAACTCTCTAATTAAAAAATTGGCTATCCCCAATGATAATATGATCCCCTTTAACATTCTACTTAAAGGGGATTTTTCTTTGCCTAGAAAAAATAATTCGAATACAAATGAGTTTAAATTAGAAGTTCAGGCATATTTAGCAGGTAACGAAAGCTATGTTTCCATAGCCAAACGATTTGGCGTTCAAAATAAAACACAAGTCGAGCGAAGGGTGAAAAAGTAAAGTTTAAAGAAGGTGAATCCATTGAAGCGTTCAATTGTCTACCATCGCCAAGTTCTGGAGCTAGAGGTGTGAAGAATCTGTTGAAAAGCAACTTATCTAAAGAGCGTAGAGGAAGAAAGTAATTACTATAAATTACAGGTCAGATACTTTAATTACTGTGGGGGAACATCATGTTACCGATCGGTTTACGGAGCGAGAGCAAGAGAGAGCTTGCTAAATATGAGATTGATTGAATAATTATATTATGTAAACTTATGGGAAGAATAATTAAAACCAAAAACCCTCTACTTCAATAATCGACATGTTGATGTACTCGTTGCAAAACTTTGTAAATTAATAGTGCATGTTGGTACTATCTTGTGAATATAATAGACCAAATACCACATGCAATTTAAGCTTTTAATTGATTTATTAAGGAATTAGGATGAAACGAAGGAGTGTAAAATTGTCGATTTCAAATCCTCAATACGCATTTTTAGAGGTTGATTTTCATAATCCTAATTTAACTCAAGCAGAACTGAAGGTTGAGAATATTATTTCTGAAGGGGTACGAAAAAATAATGAAATCGTAGGAAATACAAAAATATCATTGAAAATAATACCACCTAATGTATATATAAAATTAAACTGGATGATAGGATGGCTCTTATCGATACCAGTAGACATTTATTGTGCCGCGTCTTTGGTAGTAGATAAATTTATATCATAAAAAAGGCGAAACTACCATTCCGTGGAATAAATTATCAAGTAGAATAAAATCTCATATAGTTAGTAGGATTAACTCCATTTTGATCAATCTCTAGTTCCAAAATGGAGTTTTTGCATTTGCTGATAAATAAAGGTTGACGGAAATAGTTAAATCAATCTTTATTCTAAAGCTACAGCACAAGCTGCGAATATACCCAATCAATAAAAAACCTTCGTAACAGGTATAACATTGGGGACCAAAAGAACATATTGATTTTTTTCAAAAAAGCGTATAAAAAATAATAATTAATCTATACTATTAAAGATTTTCACTTCAACCAATATGACTGGGAGGGTTAACCCGATGAGTACGATTGATCGTTTACTCTGAATAACCATCAACTGAAAGCTAAAGCACGGTTGTCTTAGGTTATTCTTAAGATCGAATGCGAAAAGCGAGACAGTGTGTGTCATGGAGGAAAAAAGTAAGTGGTAATTAGCCCGGAATTATTTCCGGGTTTTTTTGTATTTTAAGAAATCCAAAGAGATGGATCAAAGTCGATGTTTACAGAAAAAAAAGCCCAATACACACCTTTTTCTAAGGTGTGTATTGGGGGTTAGATTAATTAACGTTTATTTTCATTTTGAATACTACTAAAATCTACTTCCTCAGCGAACTCTTCTCTGTTTTCATTTTTACGTTCTCTGTTAGCATTTTGATTTTGATTCTGCTGTTTTTTGTTGTCTTGAGTTTTATTATTTTTATGTTTATTATTACCCATGATCGTCTCACCTCCACTATTAGTGTGAGAGAAAGATGATTTTTTATCCGCATAACTTACAATTAATTAATGAAATATATTTGATGAAACAAAAGGTATGAAAAAAGTAACATTTTCACCTCCACAACACTAACCCCGAGTTTAAATTGAGCGGATAAAAGTAATCCGCAAATGAGCTACCACGAGAACTTGTCAAATAAAGGGATGGTTGTAGAAGTAGATATGCCCATAAACATCTCATGTGAGTTCATACACTCTGTACATTGCGAATTGAAGATCAAATCCTAATAAAAGTGTTTGGTTTTATAGGAAATATTTACATATATAGTAATTATAATGTAAAGTTGGTCGTATGAAAATAATTAATTAGGAGTGAAATAAAGATTGCGAAAGGGAGGGATTCACTGACTGAAAGCGGTAAGGTGTAAATGTTAAAGGTACTAAGATTCCGGCTTTGAAAAAATTGTAGTAGATTTGTTTCCTCGTATTTGTTAAAACAATAAAAAACGGATTTCCAGTAGTGGAATCGTCCTTTTTCGTTACATAAAGGATTGAAGATATTTTTGAAGAAATTATATGTTGAAAAATTTGTTGAAATTTTCTATGGAGGCGTACTATGAAGACGGAAATGATTATAACCATAATTATAATTTTAGGAATTGTAATTTTAATAGACAAAATATACAAAAAAATTAATTTGGAAAATTATTCTCCTGTTTGGGAGTATTTTTCTAAAGCAATTCTCTATGGGTTTATTGCTAGCATTACATTATTCTATGGAAAGGAATCACTAAGAGATGTTAATCCACTAGAATGGGCCATCATTGCAGTTTCAGCAATAGAAGGAACAGGTAACTATATTAATTATGTAAAAGAATCAAAAAGAAGAAAAAAGAAAGATTTGAGGTAATCAAGCTTATATACATAATGAAATAATTCTTCAACTTAATAGAGTTATTGATCAAAAAGGGATTGATGCTCTTTTTGTAATTGAAAGTAGAAGATACAGTAATTTTTGTATTTCGCAAAAGTAGAGAAGAGTCATTTTTTAATTTAATTAAACCC
Source organism: Lysinibacillus zambalensis (assembly GCF_040183165.1). NCBI lineage: Bacteria > Bacillati > Bacillota > Bacilli > Caryophanales > Bacillaceae > Lysinibacillus > Lysinibacillus zambalensis. The sequence continues at coordinate 476,207 of NZ_JBEGDG010000001.1, read as the reverse complement.
ACCAGCCCCTTGTGTTTCCACATACACACCACACATGACGTATGTGGAAACGTACTTTATACGATACTAAAACATGCTAACATTTTGCTAACGCAATCAAGTGAAAAACGATAAATTTCCGTTAAAGATGTTACACCTCGGATTTTTACAAACATTGATATACTGCACTTTTGGTACACATCGTTAAAGATATTACACACTTTCACCTTACGGGCGAAATGATGTAATTACAAGAGTAAAACATTGATACATCAACGCTTCATAACAATCAAATATTATGTGGCTCATTCCATGTAATCTTGGACTGAGCGGCACATGCCATTCATGATATATTAAGAGCTGTATACTATTAAGGAGGATTTACATGATTAGACATGGTGAAGAACTGGAAATAGAAAAATACAATTTTCATTTTTCTGAAAATGAGTGTAGTGCAAAAGGAAATGGCAAATGTTTCTTTGATAATGAAAACGAAAAAAAATATTCAGAACTACCGGATACACCTGAGCGTAAACAGCGAGGGGATTACATGTACTGTCCTTATTTAGCAAAAACATGGTTGCATGGTACAAATCAACGGATGTTTAGTCCGATCAAGATATATGATGAAATGGAATTCGTAGATGGACGTCATAGATTTTGTATTTCTCACAAATTAAATCAACCATTTATTTTTATTGATTCAGAAGTATATGAAAATCTTGAAAATATAAGTGAGGAATTAGAAGATAATATCCATTTGGAATCCTTGAACATCATTAATGAAATAGAAGAGAACATAAAGCCTGTTATAAGTGAAATTCCTGATGAATTATATTACAAATCTCAGGAAATTTTTCGAAATGCACGTGACCAAGCCTGTTCTATGTCTAAGGAAATAACAAAAAAACTCCTAGTTGATATATCAAAATTAAAGTGTCCGAAGTGTGAGACTTTTTTACCGATATCGGCTAGAGACATACGGAAAGGTAGATTTTCCTGCACAGATTGTGGTGAATCTTACACATTAATTGTTAAAGAGGACTAGTTTACATAACTAATTTTCTACTCTTTTGTAACAAGGGACAGAAATAAGATAGGTAAAACCTATATAACCCAAAATAAAACTGCTCATATTTTTATTACATTGGTATACAAGAACTGTCTTTAGCTACGGCATTTTATTTTGTCGTAGTTTTTTCTTTGTACATTTTTTAATCACTTAATTTTGAAGAAGTAATCAAATTAGCTGCTACGACTTCTCTAGTTTTCCAATGAGAGTAGATAAGAAAAAAATTTATTCAGAATATTCGATAATTTTGTTGACTTAAATAAGAATGTCATTTAGAATTTGGTTTAATTCCGATAATAGGAATGTATTACGATAATCGGAATTAAGAAGGGTGCGGATTTTGAAAGAAAAGCTTTATATTGATGGATGTTAGGTAGAGGCAGAAGTCTATGAAGATTTGTATTCACCTTTTTCAAACAAGAAAATGGCGGAGATTCCCAAGGTTCTTTAGAGCAGGTTGACGATGCTATCCGAAGTGTAGTGAAAAATCAGCATGAGATTGCTGAGATGACAACCTATGAACGAGCGAGAATTTTAGAAAGATTAATAATATTGCTTACTGAAAAAAGGGATTAGGCAGCTACATTAATAGCTCTTGACTCAGCAAAGCCTTTGAAAACAGCATACGATGATTTGATCGTACGATCGAAACATATAAGTTTTCGGCAGAGGAAGCAAAAAGAAATGTTGGGGAAATCATTCCGATGGATGCTGCAAAAACAGGCGCGGGTCGATTTGGTTATACACAAAAAGAGCCTATAGGAGTTGTTGGGGCTATTACACCATTTAACTTCCCAATGAATATAGTTGCACATAAACTAGGTACTGCGATTGCTGAAGGTAATAGCGTTATTTTAAAGCCAGCTACTCAAACACTGTTATCGCTTTCTTTATAGCAAGACTTTTAGAAGAGGCAGGCTTACCAAGAGGAGTTCTCAATGTTGTTACGAGCAGAGATTCCCTTGTATGAGACCGCATTGTAACGAGTGACGACGTAAATATGATTACATTTACAGATAGCCCAGAAGTAGGGAAAGATATTATTGCCAAAGCAGGTCTGAAAAAAGTGAGCTTAGAATTAGGATCCAATGCAGGCGTCATTATAGAAGATGCATCGAATTTACAGGAGGTTGCCCAAAAGTGTGTAATAGGAGCTTATTCAAATCAGGGACAAGTTTGTATCTCCTTACAGCGAATTTATGTGATGGGGCACTTATATGATGAATTTTTGGAACATTTCCGTAGTGAAGCAGCCAAACTTGTTTGTGGTGTCCGCTAAAGGCAAATACTGACGTTTCTTCACTTATTTCAGCTGAAGATTGAACAAGAAGTGTGAATTGGATTGAAGCTAAGCAACAAGGGGCAACGTGCTAGCAGGGGTTATATTGAAAATAATGTATTAGTTCCAACTGTTTTAATAAATGTTTCCACAACGTCAAAAGTAAGTTGTCAGGAAGTATTTGCACCGATTGTAACTATAACACCAATCGGGTCTATTCAAGAAGGAATTGCTCTAGTAAATAATTCGAAATATGGATTACAAGCAGTTATTTTCACACAAAACATTCATACTGCATTTGAAGCTTCTAAAAAGCTACAAGTTGGTGGGGTGATGATTAACGATATCCCGACATACCGTGTAGACCAAATGCCGTATGGTGGTGTAAAAGAAAGCGGAAACACTAAAGAGGGGATTAAATATGCAATGCAAGAAATAACAGAAACAAAATTAATCGTATGGAATCAAAATTAATGGAGGATATATGATGGTACTTAAATATGAGAGAAACAATAATGGTAAAACAACAAATGCTATGCGTATTGCATTGGCATTAGAAAGACACGGGGTCAAATATCTTTTCGGTCAAAGTAACCCACCTACTGTAACTTTGGCATGCGAAGATATTGGTATTGAGCAAATCGGCTACCGTCAAGAAAATGCAGGAACATATATGGCGCAAGCATATGCGATGTGTACAAATTCCATTCCAGTCGTTACTGCACAGCATGGACCAGCTGCAACATTATTAGTAGCAGGCTTAGCAGAGGCACTAAAAGCATCTTATCCAGTCGTTGCTTTAGTAGAGGAAGTTTCAAGAAACGATGAAGAGAAAAATGCTTTCCAAGAAATAGATCATTTAGAGCTATTTAAAGGAGTATCAAAATGGATTAAGCGTATTCCAACTGAAGATAGAATAGAAGATTATATTGACATGGCATTTAAAACAGCAGGATCTGGGCGTCCTGGGCCAACGGTAATATTATTACCAAAGGATATTATTACAGATCCGAATGAGTATCCAATTAATGAAAGAAGAACGCTAAGTTATGGTACGTTCCCATTAGATCGTACAATTGCAGATACATCTAAAGTCGAGCTAGCTGCTGAATGGTTAAGTAGAGCAGAAAATCCATTTATTTATGCGGGTGGTGGAGTCATTTCTTCTAACGCCATAGATGAATTACGTGCTATTCAAGAAGAGTTTTCGATTCCAGTTGCAACTACAACAATGGGAAAAGGTGCAGTTGATGAAAGGCATCCACTATCGATTGGACCCATTGGTTATTATATGGGTAAACGGGGAGTTAGCACACATTTAAAGCCAATGGTACAGCAAGCCGATGTCATTTTACTAGTCGGCAACCGCACTAATCAAAATGGTACAGATAGTTGGTCATTGCTTCCTGAAAACGCTAAATACATTCATATTGATATTGATCCGGTAGAAATAGGTAGAAACTATGAATCATTAAGACTAGCTGGGGATGCTAAATTAACTTTACAAAGCTTGAAAATACAATTACAAAACAGATCTGTAGAGAAAAGAGCAAGTAAACGAGCTAAGATAGAACAACAGATACAACAGTCTCGCAAAATGCATCAGCAAGATATGCAATCAATTGTTACACAAACGACAGGCAAAATTAAGGTAGAAAGATTTTTATATGAAGTAGAAAAGAGTTTAACAGATGACCATATTGTTGTAGCAGATGCAAGTATTTCATCTGTTTGGAATGCCAACTACTTAACGGCAACAAAAACGCGTAAGTTTATTTTCCCACGTGGCTTAGCTGGTTTAGGTTGGGGGTTACCGATGGCAATGGGGGCAAAGCTAGCAAATCAACATAAGAAAGTCTTTTGTCTTGTTGGTGATGGAGGATTTGGACACGTTTGGAGTGAACTAGAAACGTGTAAACGGCTTGGTATTCAAGTAGTAGTAGCAGTAATTAATAACGGTATTTTAGGTTATCAAAAATATGCGGAAAGCGTGATGTTTGGTAGATACACAAATGTATGTGATTTTTCATTTGTTGATCATACTAAAATAGCGGAAGCTTGCGGTATTTCTGGTATTCGAGTAGAGAAGATTGAAGAAATTGCCCCGGCCATTGAAAAAGCTTTTAGCTCAAATGAAAGCGTTGTCATTGATTTGATGTCAGATGATCATAACATTCCTCCTGTTGGAGTTATGGATTCATTACAAACAAATGAGTAAAGGAGCATTGGAAATGAAAAAATTAGAGGGTAAAGTAGCGGTTGTCACAGGTGCAGCACGAGGAATAGGACGTTCCTACGCATTAAGGTTAGCACAATTAGGAGCAAATGTAGGAATAATTGACGTGGATTTGCAGTCGTATCAGCATTTTGAAAAAGAGCATATCGGTGAGCAGTATGAAACAGTTGTCGATGAATTGTTAGAGCATGGTGTAAAAGCAATTGGTGTAGAGGCAGATGTATCAAATGAAGCTGCTGTTCAAGCGGCTTTTAATAAAATTGTTGATCGCCTAGGTGAAGTAGATATTTTAGTTGCCAATGCTGGTGGAGGGACAGGGACTATACTTGAAAATAAAGCATCTGAAATAGATTTGGAGCAGTTGAAAATAGTGTACGAGCGCAACTTTGTTGGAACAGTGAATTGTGTCAAAGCAGTTGCTGGAGGTATGAAGAAAAAGAACTACGGGAAAATCGTCACAGTAAGCTCTGTTACTGGATTACAAGCAACAGAAGGAGGCACATACTCACACTACGGTTCTACAAAGGCCGCAATCGTTTCTTATACAAAATATCTGGCACAAGATTTAGGACCATATAATATTACGGTTAATGCAATTGCACCAGGTTATATTGCTACTGGTCGCTTAATTGAGCAATTTGAAAAAGCAGGCGCTGAAACATATACAAACCAAACCGCTTTAAAACGTTTCGGAACATCTGAAGATTGCGCCAATGTCATCGAATTTTTAACAACAGATTTATCCGACTATGTAACAGGAAGTGTTATTGATGTTACAGGCGGTATAACAAAATAGAAGCTGAGGATAGCTGGACGAAGGGGGAGACATTTTGAAAGCATTAGTGAAAGTAGGCAAAGGGCAAATAAAAGTTCAAGATAGACAAAGGCCTATACTTGAAGAAAATGAAATACTTATAAAAGTCAGTCATTGCGGTGTGTGTGGAAGTGACTTGCATGCAGCTCACCATGCTAAAGGTTATGAATTTGTACCTAAGGAAATTATATTAGGCCATGAATTATCTGGAACTGTAATAGAGGTTCACCCTGCATCAAGTAATGAACACTTGCTAAATGCACACGTTGTTGTTGAACCAGGTGTGACTTGCTCTCAATGTGAACAGTGCAGACAAGGGAAGCAAAATATTTGTTCAAATATTCAATGCCTTGGTTTGCATTTTGATGGCGGAATGGCTGAATATGTGAAGGTAAACGCTGCTTCAGTACATCTCATACCTGAAAATTTGCCCTTTAAAATTGCTGCACTTGCCGAGCCACTTTCCGTTGCGTTACACGCTGTTGAGAAAGTATCAAATGATATTACAGGCAAAAAAGTGTTAGTCCAGGGTTGTGGCATTATTGGTTTCTTTGTAGCGATAGCTGCTAAAAATGCAGGAGCTTTTGTTACTGTTTTAGGCTTAAGAAGAGATCGTTCTGTTCGTTTAAGCGCCATTGAAAAGTTTGATATTGCAGTTGAAATCGTAGAGGATCCTTTAGAAAAAAGAAATGATGCGGATATTGTTTTCGAATGTTCGGGTTCTTCATTGGCTGCGCAACAAGGAATTTCACGACTTAAAAAAGGTGGTTCATTTGTTGTAGTTGCTTTATATGAACAGGACGTTACATTACCGTTAAATGTGATGGTGAGAGGTGAAATCAACCTATTACCGAGCTATGGCTATTATAGTAATGACTTTGAAAAAGCATTTAATTTATTAGCTTCTTATAAGGAGCAATTTGCAGCAATCGTCGCTGTATATCCTTTATTGAATGGTGCTCTAGCATTTGAGGATGCTAGAAAACAAAGGGTGCTTAAATCTATGATAGAGATGTAAAAAATAAAGTAGATTACGTATCATGAAAAGGGGTAATGGTATATGGTATCTATAAATACAGTTACAGGAAAGCTAAATATTAATGATTTAGGTTGTACACTAGTACATGAACATTTATTATTACGATCGGAAGTAGTGACGTTTCAGTTCCCACATTTATATGATGAAGATGTAATTTATAAAAAAGCTGTAGAAGGTGCGAAAGCTGTAAAATCACAAGGAGTAAAAACAATTTGTGATCCAACTGTTGTAGGGATGGGAAGAGATGTGCGATTTTTAGAGCGTGTCGCAAATGAAACAGATATGCAAATAGTAACAGCCACAGGTATTTATTCATTTACAGATATTCCTTACTATTTCCAAAATAGAGAAATAGATCATATGGCAGAAGCATTCATTCATGATATTGAAAAGGGCATTCAAAATACAAATATAAAAGCGGGGTTCCTTAAATGTTCTGCAGATGCACCAGGTCTTACACCAGATCTTGAAAAGGTATTTCGTGCTGTAGCACGTGCTCAAAAAAGTACAGGTGTGCCTATTATGACACATTCTCATCCTGAAACCGAAAATGGCTTGAATCAACTAGCTATATTTGAGGAAGAGGGTGTGAATTTAAAATCTGTTATGATTGGTCACACAGGTGATAGCACAGACTTGAATTATATTCATAAGATTTTAGATCAAGGTGCTTATATAGGAATGGATCGTTTTGGACAAGGACCTCTTCCAGCTACAAAAAGAAATGAAGTGTTATTGCAATTATTGAAAGAAGGCTTAGAAAAGCGCATATTCTTATCACAAGACTATTGCTGTAATATTGATTGGTATACGCAAGAATCAATCGATGAAATAATTCCAGGTTGGTCTATTCGTTTCCTAATAGATGAGATCCTTCCACAGTTGCAAAAAGAAGGGGTAACAGATCAACAAATTCATACGATGATGCATGAAAATGTTCAAAATTGGTTTATTGGAATTTAATCAATCAGTTTGGTTATAATTGAATAAATAGGATTGTCTATAATAAAGGATCAAGTTCGCCAATTTCAACGGTGGCTTGATTCTTTATTTTTATGGTAGCATATAAGGATTAGCAAAATGTGGATGTTTCTACACATAATCTTACTATAATAAGCCATGCTATAATCTTCAAGTAGGCTTTAAAGGTAATTTACATATAGGTTAATGGAATATTAAAAGAAGGTGTTTGGATGAATAATACAAGTAAAAGCTCGTTAGTGGCTGAACGTACGTTGAATGCTCTGATGCTATTTGCGAGTGAAAGATCTTTAGCTGTGTCGGATGTGGCAAAAGGGTTAGATATTAGCTTGACTTCGGCGTATAGATTAGTTGAAGCGCTAAATAATACAGGTTTTATTAAACGAGAAGAATCGAAAAAATATAGATTGAATCCACCGAATATTCTTAAATTGTATAATATGGTAGAGCAAGATCTTCGTATAATTGCAAAGCCATATATGCAAAAGTTAGCCAAGGAATTTCAAGAATCAGTGTATTTAAGTGTGATGTATAGTGACCAAATGACTTATTCATTTGTTGAGAAGGAAGAAAGCCCAATTACTTTGAAATGGGCTGAAAAGCTAGGTTATGTATATAAACTACCGACGGGAACAGCTGGGAAAACCCATCTTGCGTATTTTATAAAACAGCTGAATCTACAAGAGCGAGCAAAAACTTTAGCAGAATTAGAGCTGGATGCGCATACAAAAAATAGCATTACAACAATAGAAGGACTTGAAAAATCGTTAGAAGAAATTTGTGAAAAAGGATACTGCTATACGAATAGTGAGCATGTACAAGGAGCTATTGGTATATCGGTTCCGATTATTAATGCTTCAAATGATGCGACAGTAGCGGTATTAAGTGTATTTATGGCAGAAACAAATTTTAAAGAGAATCAATTAGAATATTATTTAAAAAAATTAAAAAGTAATGCGCAAAGTATTGGTAATTCAATTTTATAATAACTCAAAGAATTATACGGGTACTCTGATTACACTTTTTAATTAGTTTAGCGATAGTTTGGACATAGTTCTATTAAAGGGAAGATTAGCTTCTTTGTATTTATACCATATAGTGTTTGAAGAAGGTGATGATAAATATGTACATCCACAAATCTCTTTAAATAATGGGTTAAGTAAAAATACAGTAGTATGATTTCATTCCAATGGTGGTCGATTGTTTCCTGAACTGACAAACCTCACTAGTCCTAATTCTTAAAGATTGTCAATCGATTAAATCGTAGGGCCAAACGCTCCCTTTCCTTGAAAAATTACTGCTAGCGATTGATTCGACAAAGATTACGGTAGGTAGAACAATGCGTGTTGAAAAAAATTAATTAGGAGTGAAGTAAAGGTTGCGAAAGAAAAGGATTCACTGATTGAAAGCGGTAAAGTTTTTGCATACTCTTGCATATTTAAAAATGCAAAAGAATCCTGTGAAAGATTCTATAGAGACAAGCTAATCATTTTTTCAGATTTGTGGAAGCGTATGAGGGTTCAACTTGCTAGTACAACATTTAATCTTTATGTAAGTGAAAACCTTTATTATGATAGTATTGACCGAGGTTCTTCCAGTAGTAGAATTCGTCCTTTTTCGTTACATAAAGGATTGAAGATATTTTCGAAGAAATTATATGATGAAAAATTTGTTGAAATTTTCTATGGAGGCGTACTATGAAGACGGAAATGATTATAACCGTAATTATAATTTTAGGAATTGTAATTTTAATAGACAAAATATACAAAAAAATTAATTTGGAAAATTATTCTCCTGTTTGGGAGTATTTTTCTAAAGCAATTCTCTATGGGTTTATTGCTAGCATTACATTATTCTATGGAAAGGAATCACTAAGAGATGTTAATCCACTAGAATGGGCCATCATTGCAGTTTCAGCAATAGAAGGAACAGGTAACTATATTAATTATGTAAAAGAGTCAAAAAGCAGAAAAGAAGAAAAAAGAAAGATTTGAGGTAATCAAGTTTAGATACATAATGAAATAATTCTTCAACTTAATAGAGTCGCTTATCAAAAAGGGATTGCCTAGTGTGGCTGCTGCAACCTTTTATTACTGTTTAATATCATGATGTTTTTAGTAGCGTAGAAGTAAAATTATATGCTCAATAAAACTGAATATAATTTTAGAGGGTGCCTTTCTTATAGCTGGTAATATAAGTAGGGCATTTTTTGTGTATTAATAGACTACTTAAATAGAAGCTTGTTTTTCTGAGAATTTTTTTACTATGTTTAGATAGTTTTTTCTATAGGACAAACATATTTTTTAAAATTGCGTGGGGGGTATCCCTCCCACTTCGAACAATTTTATACTGCGTTAGTCGCCCCCGGGGTCATGAATCCACTATGATTTATGGTAGCCCAAAATATTCCTAAAGGGGTGGATGCCGTTAGGTGAATAATTAAATGCTTATACAATTGTTGATGTATATTGGGAAATAGTTATTGTTTAAAGTGTTTAGATTGTCATTTTTGTGGTTGTGTGCGATAAATCTTATAAAAATATAGTAGATTTTAAAGTTGACATATAAAAAATGTAATAATATAATTATTTCAAATAATTAAATAAGCCTCACTTTTCTGATAGTGAGGTAGAGGCGCGGCAGTTAACAGTACCTAATGGAGTCCGAGAAGATGAAGAAGTTAGATAGAAGGAAGTGTCGCCGAAGTATGTGATGAGTTCTCGCCATCATATACTGGGTCTGTAGCGAATAGTTGCAGGACTGTCTTCGTAAGCATACGTGTTTATGAAGTTGTGCTATCTCTGTTTAGACAAACAGTGGGAATTTTAAATGGTCGATTCATTTTAGAAATGAGTAGGTCATTTTTGTGTTAGACAGATTCTTTTGCACAAAGAGTCTGTTTTTTATTTATCTATATATTTTGGAGGGGATTTTATGGATAATACATCAACATTATACTATGAATTTTTACCGACTGACGGTCAAAAAATAAACGTGAACCCTGATAAAACAGCATTACTAATAGTAGACATGCAACATCAGTTTATTAGCCGAGACGGATTAGACGCGCAGGTTGCAAGAGAAAAGGGCATGTTTGATCAGTGGGAATACTTTTTTGATCGTATCGACAATTTAACGATTCCGAACAATAAAAAGCTTTTAGATTTTTTCCGTACTAATAAATTAGAAGTAACATTTGGTCGCATTGCTTGCCATCATAAAGATGGACGAGATCGTTCTCCTGTACAACGCCGGACAGGATGGAACAATATTTTATTGCCAATCGGTGACCCAGGAGCGGAGATGGTGGATGAATTAAAGCCTCTTGATGACGAAATTGTTGTAAATAAAACGACAGATAGCGTATTAAGTGGTACGAATTATGAATTTTTACTGCGTAATATGGGCATTGAAACAGTAGTTTGTACAGGTGTTGTAACAGATCAATGTGTTGCTTCAACAGTTCGAAGTTTAGCTGACGCAGGATTTGAAGTTATTTTAGTTGAAGATGCATGTGCAGCTGCAACGCAACAGCTTCATGATGCTGAAATTATGATTATGAATCAAATTTATTGCCAAGTGATGAGTACAGATGAAGTAATTGATATAGTAACGGAAGAACTCTCAAAACGCGAACCAATGAATCTATGAGAGGAAATGGACTATGAGTCAAACACCAAATGATCATACACCACAGTTAAAGCGTGTTTTAACATTAAAAGATTTAGTCATTTATGGTATTGCTTTTATGACACCGATTGCGCCAGCTTATATTTATGGCTTTGCAGCAGAGTCTACAGGTGGGATGTTGCCATTAGCCTACTTGATTGCTATGGTTGCAATGATGTTTTCTGCATATAGTTACGGTCGCATGGCTGCTGTTTTTCCAAATGGAGGATCAACTTATACATATACCCAGCGTGCAATCAATCCGCATTTAGGTTTTTTTGCAGGTTGGGCAATGTTTATGGATTATGTTTTAGTGCCACTCATTGTATTCATGGTAGGTGCTTCATATGCGAATGCATTAATACCAACTGTTCCGTATTGGGTATGGGTGTTATTAATTGCAGGTATTATAACTACTGTCAATATTCTAGGTATTGGCATCGCAGCAAAAACAAATCAAATCCTCGTTATGTTTATGGGAATTGTAGTCGTTATTTTTGTGATTTTTTGTGTAAAGACAATTGTCGGTGCGGAAAGTAATACGTCGCTCTTTACTGTTGTACCGTTTTTCAACGATGAAAAATTCGTTATGTCTGCAATTATTTCTGGTGCAGCAATGGCCTGCTTCTCATTTTTAGGGTTCGATTCGATTACAACACTTTCAGAAGAGGCAGTCAATCCAAAAGAGGATATTTGGAAGGCAGCTATTTTAGCTTGTTTAATCGGAGGACTTATTTTTATTGTGCAAGCATATGTAGCTCAGCTCGTATGGCCTGATGTTACAAACTTTAGTTCAGCTGATACGGCTTTATTTGATGTAGCGGAAAAAGCAGGTGGTGCAGTTCTTGCAACTCTTTATACGGTTGCGATTATTGTATCAACAGTGACAGCTGGTTTAACAGGACAAGCAAGTGCATCTCGTTTAATGTTTAGTATGGGGCGTGATGAGGTACTTTCGAAAAAGTTTTTCACACATTTACATCCAAAATATCAAACACCGGTATACAATATTTTATTGATGTGTGTGATTAGTGTTTTAGGAGCGCTGTTTTTATCAGCAAATTTTATAGCAGAATTAATGAACTTTGGAGGCCTAGCAGGATTTATGTTTGTCAATTTGTCAGTGATCGTGTATTACTTCTTCCGTAAAAGAGAAATGAAAATAATTCGATACTTATTAATTCCAGGGCTAGGATTTGGTATTTGTCTCTACTTATTTATTAATTTATCACCGATGACATTGAAGGTAGGCTTTATCTGGCTTGCAATCGGTTTTATCTATGCTTTTATTACAACGAAAGGCTTCAAAAAGAAACCACCAACATTTACGGATTTATAAAATACCGAAAGAGCTTAGGGTGAATTTCTACGATAAGTCAGTTATCTAGTATTGGTAATGTTTATCGATATTAGGTAGCTGATTTATTTTTATACAGGAATATCTTATACGAAAGTAAAATACTCGCAGTATAGAAATATCTTCACTTACTGGTATAGGTGTATAACTTGAATTTTTAGCTTGTTGTTTCCATATGTAGCTAAATAGTACCGAGGTAGCTCAATACATGGCAATTTAAAACTTTAACATATAAATGTAGGTGTGTTATGCATAAAAGTAATAAAATTAAAACTGGCCTTGAGGAATTCCTTATAAATATTCAGAATAATATAGCCAGTACTGTATATCAAAGGATTTGAGGCGGATGAGATAGCTAACAGGTTATCTAAAGATATAATAAAAACATTTGGGTTCGACAAGGGCATTAGCTGAAGTAAAAAACTGTTTGAAGATAAATAAAAAGGCTGGCTCTACTATGGTAGTACCTAGCCAATTACTTAAACCCACCAGCATCCATGTGTTGCCACATACACTCCACACATGTAGAGTGTGTATCGAAAACCTCCCTTAATAATCCCTCACATCCTTCTTCGATGAGTTGTGTTTAGAGGATCAACTCCACAATTCATAAGCAGTTTGCTGCATTATCTCTCTGAGCTTTTGTTAGGTACTCCACAGCATTCAGATAGACGATCAACAAGGAGATATGCTATAAGGGGAGAACAAAAAAATCACCCATGTCATGAAGAGTGATTTTTGAAAATCTATTAAAGGTATAGGTTCATAACAATTTGCTCGCCAATACGTCCCATTCTTCTTTCCCCGTTATCGACAAAGCCAGCTTTTAAATACAAGTTTTGAGCCGGAATATTTTTATGATTAACGACTAAAACGACTTCATTACAATCTTTAAATTTTCTTTTAATAAATTCAGGCAGTGCAAGCATCCCTTTTTTGGCATACCCATTTCCTTGTTGTTTATGGTCAATAGATAATGCAGTAAGCAGCATAGCTTTTGGATTAGTAGAGTACTCTTTTACTCTATCAGTTGCATGCAGGACAAAAAATCCTACAGGAACATGGTCACTCAAAATAACAATCGGATATTGTCCAACCATTTCTATAGAAATCTCTTTTGGAAGGGTAGTAAATTGACTTTGTTCTGCTGGAAGGTCAAAGTCATTCAAACTATCCACAAACTCTTCAGAGAAATGTACTAATTCAATGGTGTTCGTTTTTTGCATAAAATTGCCTCCTTTTTTATTATTCTAATACCAGAACAAGTGTTCGTCAAGAGACTTGGTTTATAAATGCTTTAATTTGATGGTGAAATATAGTAAGCAATACACATATATATTTAAGGAAATGACAAACAAAATGGGGGAATGAAAAATGTTATTACTTACATATAACGTAGAGGAAAACGAGCTAACAATGTTAAAAGAAGTTTATCAATCGGTAGGGTGGATGAAACATGACGAAAGCATAATAAGAAAAGTTTTCAATGCAAGTACACACAAAGTTTTCGCAGTAAAAGATCATCAAATTATTGGATTTGCGAGAGCTCTTTCAGACGGTGTTTTCAATGCCGTAATTTATGATGTTGTCGTACATAGAGATTATCAAGGAAGAGGAATTGCCAGAACTCTTTTAGATGACATCATTCAGCAATTAGGGGATGTTTCTTGTATTCAGTTAATTGCAACAACTGGAAATGAATCTTTTTATGAAAAGGTTGGCTTTAAAAAGTTGAAAACTGGTATGGCGATATACAAAAATCCTCAACTAGCCGAGGAGTATTTAGAAAGAAATAATCCTTGAGGAGGAGAATGATTTTAGTGAGTCTTAATTCAGTACAAAAAAAGCTGTAGCGTACGGCATCGCTACAGCTTAATATTGTCTTGCTTAGGTTAGTCAGTAAATGAATTATATCATACAATACTGAAAACTAAAAATAACAACAGCTATTTATTACATATAAATTATTTAATTGAATTTGTCCTTGAATCTCTAGTAGCGTCACCTTTTATGATGAATTTAGTTACTCATCAAAAGGTAACAATCAAAAAAGCTATTGGAGGAACGGCACAATGAAAAAAGAGAGTTTATTAAATAGAGGATTGGCAAGTTTAATGCATCTGTTCTCACTATTATTAACCTTTATTTTACCAATTTTGGTATACTTAGTATCGAGGGATAAGAATAAATATTTTGCTGACCATGCAAAAGAAGGGATGAACCTTCACTTTACTTTCTTCCCGATTTTTTTGTTATTAACTTTTATTTCTAAAAAATGGAGCGCGGTTTCAATGATTTCTTTTGCACTTATTATTCTTGAAACAATACTAATAGTAGTTGCTGCAATTTATACTTTAAATGGAAAAAAGTTTTCTTATCCCGTTATACGATACTTTAAAGTCAATCATTAAGGAGAGAATAATTTGTGGGGAAAGGTATATTTACGATAGGTGAGCTTGTACAAAAGTCTGGTGTTAGTATTAGAACCCTACGCTATTATGACAGTATAGACTTACTGAAACCAAGTGATTACACAGAGGGTGGACATAGACTATATTCTACAGAGGACCTATCTACTTTACAAAACATTAAGTCATTACAGTTTCTAGGCTTGTCGCTAAAGGAAATTAAAGATATGCTGCAAAAAAACAAGATTAAAGGTGAAATTATCTTAAAATCTTTAAACAATCAAAAACAGTTGTTTGAAGCTAAACAACTTGAAATCATAAATATATTAGCCGATTTAAACCATCTTATTGAAACAGTGAAAGATGAAGAAGTTATCAATATCGAGATATTTTGTGCTATGCTACAAAAATTAATGTTTGCTGAAAACACCGAAACATGGTTTAAAGAACACTTTTCAAAAGATATAACTGATGAATTATTTAGTATAAATAAATCTGAGGAACTCGATTTAGATAGAAAATGGACTAAAGTTTTATCAGAAATTAAACATTTAACGTTTACAGACGCTATACCTTCTTCAAAAGAAGCTCAAGAAACGGTTAGAACACTTCTACAGCTTATGAATGAAACCTTGAAAGGGAATTTAGATTTAGTTGAAAAAAAGCTACCATTTACAGAAACATTCAAATTTCCAAATCCTTTTACAGAACAGGAGCAACTATTTTTAAAAGAAGCAATAAGTATATATCAAAATAATTGTCAGGAAACGGTGAAGAATTAAAGTATAATCAAGCATGAAAACGCAGATTGAAAAAATGGATAGCATGGAAATTGTGCCCCACTTGTGACTAACAATTGGGGTACAGACCATTATTAGTTATCTAATAAACAATTAGCTCTCAAACTTTCATCACACCCTTCTATAATCACATTTCCTCTCGTACATACATATACTTAAGTACTCAGTGTCACACATAAGAATACGATTCAAAACATATAAATAAAGGTGGTTTAAAAAACTCTAAAAGCATTTACGAAAAATTAAGAAAATATTCAGTTTTTACTAAGAAAAAATATAGTATCATAATATATACTTATAAAAACAGGAAATTAATGAAACCGATTGAATATTTAAAACGTATTGGTAGTAGGAAAGAATATTGAAGTAGGTGAGGAAATGGCACACACCATTTACATAGTATTAACAAAAACAGGTACATTATTATCAAAAGCTATAGGTATGTATACTGGAAAAGAGATGAATCATGCATCAATTGCTTTTGATGAGGAGCTCTTTGAAATGTATAGCTTTGGACGTCGACAATTAAACAATCCTTTAAGTGGGGGGTTTTTACGAGAAGATGCCGTCAGAGGGCTATTTGAAACAGCTGATTGTGTCATTTATCGTTGTAAAATATCCCATTATCAATACTTAGAGATGATGAAGATCGTACATTATATGTATTGGAATCGCGATCGTTATAAATATAATTTTATTGGGCTCTTTGGCGTTATGATGCAAAGGGAGGTTCGAAGAGAGCGCGCCTATTTTTGTTCGCAATTTGTGGCGATGCTTTTAAAGGTTGGGGGGCTGAATGTTTATCAAAACCCAGCATTAATGACCCCCCATTGCATTTCACAATTACCTTATTTAGAAAAAGTATACGCAGGGAAGCTTGCAGACTATTTACAAAGTGTGCGTTCACCAGCAATGTTATACGGTTAAGGACAAACCTCGAATCATTTTAATTATTTTTACCTTCGCTATTGATAACGCCTCGGCATATTTAGATATCGTCGAGGCTTCACTTGATGGTCACTCTAGGCCGAAGTCGATACAGATTGGCATTGGATATAATTCTTAAGTCCCGATAATTAACTCGACATCCTTCATCGATTAATGAACATTAAACTATTCTGTTATAAAATTAAAGGTAATCAAGTTGGGTATTATTCTCTTTGGAGTATATTATATACTTTAAAGTAGAATCTGAAGTGAATATATTAGTAACGAAAGTGAAACGTCAGTTTTAGAAGTCTTCCATCTCAATAGTTGGGAGATGAATAGAGTTTAAGTTACTTTTCAGCGGGTGTCCAAACATCCACTAAAAGGAAGTTGAAAAATACATAAAGGGGCGTTATGGATGAGTGAAGAATTAAATACATCTGGCTGGGATGCAATTGATGAGGAATTATTAAAAATTTATGGGGAGCAAGAGCCGAAGCATTATGGAACCGTTATTCCCTATTTATTAGGGGGCGAAGATCCGCTTGAAGGAATCAGTGCCTATAAGAGTGAGACACCAGTTCCACACTGGCATTTTGTCACTTATGGATTTTCCGAGTTATATGAGAAAGAATCAGAAAATGCTGAATACAGCGGATATGGGTTTGAGTTAACATTTCGTCTTGACCGAAAAGAAGATGAGGTGGAGCCACCAGCATGGGCGTTGAATTTGCTACAAAACATGGGAAGATATGTGTTTAACAGTGGCAATGTTTTCAGATCAGGTGATTACTTGGATGCTAATGGTCCAATCTGCCAAGGGGCAGACACGCTTTTAACGGCACTTGCCTTTACGATAGATCCCGAGTTGCCTGCTATTGATACACCGAATGGACAAGTAGAGTTTATTCAAATGGTCGGTATTACAGGTGATGAGCTTGAGGCGATGCAAACATGGAATACAATGGGTGTGCTAAATGCAGGTCTTGAATATATCCCGAGCTATGTTACTGATTTATCTCGTGCATCTCTTTTACAGATTCCATCCATTGCAGGAGCTGTAGAAAAAGGAATGGAGGAAGATGGCTCTAGTACCGGCTTTTTATTCGTAGACCAACTAGCTTGGGAACAGGGCAAAAAGGGATTGTTCAGCAAACAAGCTAATAAGTTAACGCTAGGGGCAAAGCAAGCGGGAATAATCGGCAAGCTATTACGCGGACGGATTTTAAAAGAGAAAAGCCTAACCTTAGTTAGTCAAGAATTCCGTGTTGTATTTGAGCCGGGTGAAAAATGTGGGTATAACGTGGAGGAAACGGATGTTACCATTACTTTAAATGACAAGGCAGTTATGGAACTCCATCAAAGCTTGATGCCGCAAGAACAAGAGTTTGAAATATCCTCTATACCGGGGCTTTCCATCCAAATTGCAAAAACAACTATTAAAGATCAGCAAGGAAACGTTGTGGAAACAATCGGATGATAAAAAATAGTCTCCCACTAAAACGAACTGAAATCCAAATGATGTGCTTTGGGTTCGTAGTGGGAGATTTTTAACGTGGAAGAATCGAATCTAATGCTCCAAAAGATAAGTTTGAATGAACTAGAAAAAGAGAATTTATTATTCGAATGAAAAGATGAAGTACTACTTTGATTCCTATCTGTAAGGGGAATGTCTTAAATGAAGAAACAGACAAAAAGAGCATTGAAAATCGTTGATATTGCCAAAGAGCCTTTAGAGAAATTACCATACATTACTGCTGCATCAAAGGGAGCGGGTATTTCTTATGAATGGCTTCCTGTTTATTGGGGAGAGATGTTTGAACTGCCAGAAGAGCTGGATGCGATAATTATTGCTTCTGATTTACAAGGAATCGCAGGTCATCATCAAGAAACGATAGAAGAAGTTCCAAAGCTACTGGGTGAGGAACTTGCGGAAGTGCTCTCCCTTTTGTTTCAAATCCATTTACCAAATTTGGACCCAGCCAAAGTGATGGTTTGCTTATGTGGAGATTTATACACTGATCTAACCAAAAGAGGTGCTAGCGGTAATCCTCTGCCTGTATGGAGAGCTTTTCAGAGTCAATTTGGATTTGTCACAGGCATCGCAGGAAATCACGACCTATTGACGAATAAGGAACAAGTTGAATTGGATTCTACCTCAGGAATACATTTCTTCTCGGATGGGGGTACGGTCATCTATGCAAATCTTGCAGTTGCAGGGCTTGGAGGAATCATCGGTAAGGGAGATAAACCGAATCGTATGGGAGAAACTGATTATTTGGCAAAACTCAGAGACATTTTAAGGCATGTTCCCGACATCCTGCTACTGCATGAAAGTCCGAAGATTAGCGCACAAGGTCTACCTGGTAATCCACATATTTGGAATGAACTACAGAATGCTGCTGAGCTTTTGGTTTGCTGTGGCCATGTTCATTGGGATACACCACTAGTTGAAACGAATGATGGGTTACAGATTTTAAATGCGGATGGACGTGCTTTTGTTTTTACTGCTGCGACACTAAATTAGAAATGAATTACTTAATGGGATAGACAACTCCATAATGTCTATGATTCTAGATTCTCTCATAGTTAATAGGAAAGCAAAGGGTAGGACATTTGGAAGAATTGTTATATTTTAAATATGAAGGAGTTTTAATATGGGAGCATGGGGATATAAGCCATTAGAAAGCGATGAAGGCTTGGATGTAGTTGATTTTTTAGAGAACTATATCCAAAATAATGCAGAATCAAATCATATAGAGCTATCAGAGGTTATCAATGCGATGAAACGAGAGGGTTTTTTTGGGAAAAGCTTCGATGAAATTGATTTCCTTTTCGATATAAGTGCGATGGCGCTTGCAGAGCTTTATGTAATGTATCTTGATACAGGGAAATTATATGATGCAGAAGACGAATTTGAAAAAATACACTCAATAAATGTGGATGAGGAATCATTGAAGTTTATATTAAGATATTTAAATGATATTAGAGCTGAAGTTCCAGATGCTGATGGTATTAGGGAAATCGTTGAATTATGGCGTGAATCAGAATGCTGGATTGAATGGAAATCTAATTTAGAGTTGCTATTCAGTAGAGTTGAAAAAGAAATGATCCATTCTTTAAAGTGATATTAGAATGGACATTTCATCTTTATGTAAAGAGCTTATTTCTCTTTTGAAAATATTTATCAAGAGAGGACAAGTTCTTTACTTTTACTACAAGGGAACAGAGCTACGCAATAGCTTATTTAACTCGTCTTTAGAAATGATTTTATTTCCCCCGTATACGATGTCATAATGAAATCCCCATTCTCCCAACGCAATAAGATGGTGACGTTCATTTTTCTTTTTGATGAGAGCCCATGTTCCTAAATCGCTTTCCGTACTTGCACTTATCAATATCCATTCGTTGTAATGTAACACATATATATCCCTAAACATCTGAAAAGAATCCAAATGACTAGAACCGTTTGAATCAGACCAAATATCGCAAGCTTCTTTTAAGAGAACAACATTCAGAATTCTGATTTCAATCCAAGGACATTCATCATTTCTAGACAAAATCTGCTCAAAGCTGCAATTTACAAATGCTGAGGAATTGATTTCACTAGGATGCTCTTTCCATCCGTTAAAGTATGAGAGGGCAGGCATAAATAACATCCAAAAGCTTTCACCTACTGTCATCTGAAAGGGATAACGGACCATTACGATCCTTCTATCTCCTTTGAGAGGTGGATTATTTGATCGTGCCCATATTTTTTCATCAAGAGAAGGTAAATTACTGGCTTGAAAATCGGACCACTCAATGCCCGCCTCAAATCCTACGACTTCGAAATTATTTTTGATTAATTCTAGTTTATCAGGTATTTTATTACATGTAGAATATGGAAAAGCTATACCGTTATCATACATAATAAATCACCGTTTCATTTTGTTTTATTAATTGTAAAAGGAGAGATTGAATTTGCATTATGAATTTTGGATTATGACATCGATTTCAGAACTAGTTCATTATCCCGACGAATGGAAAGATGAATACATACCTCACCCGAATTTTAAAACGATTATGGATGCGATTGGTATTCGTGCACCAATCGAGGATATTTACGAACGTTATTTTAACCAGCCTGTACATACTGGTCATGTACTAGTGTTTTCCAATAAACATGAGCCAGGTACATGTATTGTTTTTGACACTTATCGAGACGCAATGGACCAGAGCGATATGATTAGATTCGGATGGAGAATCAGTGGAAAAGAAGCTATTGAATCAGTAAAACAATTATCAAGGCGCCTTTATGATGAATGCGAAGATGCTACCATATTCTACAAGGAAGGTCAATGTGTTCTTTATGAGGTACTGAAAGAAGAACGTTATCCTCGTAAAATTTATTATAAAAAGGTATTTAAACAGCAAATCAAAAGGTACATAGTTTGAGATAACTGTCTTATTATCTCAAACTATACCAAATATGTATGATTATTATCCTTGATTTACGGGAACGGGGCATATGTTTTTGGTAAGTAAACCAAATACCCAAAGCAGGTCAGTTAACGTGTTCGACGACTGGAACTAAGGATAAAACATAGCACTTTATGAAGATTGCTATGAATTTTCTTTAACTCAGGTTAAACCGTATTGCATTGTTCAACCTTAAAGTTAAACCTTTTTCTGCTATAATTAATGACAGTTGAGATAGGGGTGATAAAGGTGTATATCGTTACAATTGAAGGTGTTCCATATGATTGGCTGAAGCGATTACAGAAGATTCATGCACATGTATTTGATGGAGCAAATTTACACTAGAAAAACTTGAAAATAAAGAATGCCTCATTTGTTTATTAGCTATAGAAGATGAGGAAATCATAGGCTTTAAAATAGGCTACACACATCCGGATGGTGTTTTTTATAGCTGGTTAGGTGGTGTGCATGAGAAGAAACGTGGTCAAGGAATTGCCAGTCAATTAATGAAGCGGCAGCACGAACATCTACATTCACTTGGCTTTAAAAAAATTCGTACATATGGTAGAAATGAGCGAAAAGCAATGCTCATCACAAATATTAAACACGGATTTGATATTGTCTCAACTTTTGTGGATAAAAAAGATCAACATAAAATAGTGTTTGAAAAAATATTGGAATAGGAGTTTTAACATGAAAGCATACTTAGCAAATGGATTATTTTCTTTAGGAGATCGTTTAGTCAACGAACAGCTCGCTGCCGCAATTAGAGAGGCAGTACCCGGTATCGAATTATATGTACCACAGGAGAATGATGCGATAAACGATAAAACGGCCTATGCGGATAGTTTGGCGATTGCACAAGCAGATTTAGAAATGCTGCAAAATAGCGATGTATTAGTAGCTGTTTTAGATGGTGTTGAGATTGATTCAGGTGTAGCAGCAGAAATAGGTGCATTTGCGATGCTCGATCGCCCAATCGTAGGTGTCTTTACAGATGTTCGTCAACAAGGTCGGGACAATATGATGAAAATAGAGGCACTTGTACGCGATGGAATTGAAAATCAGTTTGTTTATCGTAATTTATTTGTTATTGGTTTAATTAAGCGTACGGGAGTGATTACGACTTCCATCGATGAAGCTGTTCAAGCGGTTCAAAAATATAAAAAATAGGAGGAGTTTTTGTATGTTATTATCAACAACAGATATTGTGGTTGGAAAAGAAATTGTAGAAACACTCGGCTTAGTAAAAGGTAACTCTGTACAATCAAGAAATATTGGACGCGATATGATGGCGGGACTTCGTAATATTGTTGGAGGAGAGATGAAGGAGTATGCAGAAATGCTCGTTCGCTCCCGAGAAGTTGCTACGCAAGCTATGGAGGAAGAGGCAAGACGGTTAGGGGCAAATGCCATTGTTGGCGTAAGATTTTCCACGTCATCTGTGATGGATGGCACATCAGAGGTATTAGCATACGGAACAGCAGTAAGAGTAAAAGAATAACGGGTAAGGGCTTCAATCAACGAGGTTGGAGACCTAACTAATGTATTCACTTTTTGCAAAGATATGTTGTTGATGCCACTAAGTCGCACTGCGCTTTCGCGCATGAAAAACATTGTTGAAATTTAGTTTCGTTTTAATATTATTAATTAGAATGAATAACATGCCAGAAGATATATGATAAAAGAAATGGTTGATTGGAGTGGAGGCTGGGCGACTCCTTGGGGATAGCGTCACAGATGAGACCCTGGAGCGAGCTTAGCGAGTGAAGCGGCTCATCGGACTTGCTCTGTGCGAAAGCGAAGCGACAGCAACAAAGCGCCCAGCCGGAACGGAAATCAACACCTCGCTCTATACATTAATTTCATAGACTTAATCGTGAAGGGCTTCAATCAACAAGGTTGAAGCTCTTTTTTATTTGCCACTACGGAATTAGTTGGTAAAAATAAAGTTAATTATAACAAAAGTATAGTATGTTTAGTCTGCATAATGGTTATTGTTTCTAATTAGAATACACCAATTATACCAAAGTTATAGAAAAATTATAGTTAAAAGGACTAATAGTGTCCAACTAATTTTGTATAATAGAGTTGTAACTATGAAGAAAGAGTGGGATATACGGTGGATTCACAACAAAACAAAGGCTATCGTGTCATTTCGATGTTTGACAGACTAATAGATGGTCGAGGAATTAACAAAAAACAAGAAGCATTTACACATAATGTTGGAGAAAAAACAATACAACGGGATTTGAATGAAATTCGAGCGTATTTGGAAAAAGCTAAATTGGATAGTCATTTAGAATATGTTCGGACCGAAAATGTGTACAGGCTGACAAATACAGGGGAAAGTAATTTATCGAAGGAGCAAGTTTTAGCGATTGTAAAAATTCTGATCGAATCAAGAGCGCTGCTAAAATCAGAAATGAGCGATATTATAGATAAGCTTATTTCGATTGTTGCAGCCGATAAGCAGGAGTTTATTCGCAATATTATTTTAAATGAAAAGCATTTGTATGTAGATTTACATCATAAAAAGTCTCTATTGTGTTTAATTTGGGCTCTGTCAGAGGCAATTCAAAAAAAGAAAATCATTAAAATTGATTATTTACGTGAAGGTGAAGCAATTCCGACAGAAAAGATTTTAAAACCACTCGCCGTTATTTTCTCAGAATACTACTTTTATTTAATTGCTTACGATAATAAGGTCGAAAAGGATTTGCCCATTGTCTATAGAGTCGACCGTATACAACATTTACAAGAACTCGAACAAAAATTTCAAATACCCTATACCGAACGTTTTCAAGAAGGAGAGTTCCGTAAGCGTATTCAGTTTATGCAGGCTGGCGAGCTGTTACGTATGAAATTTATCTTTAAAGGAACATCCCCGCAAGCGGTTTTAGATCGCTTACCAACAGCAAACATAGTATCTAAAAAAGATGAGCATTATTTATTTGAAGCAGAAGTTTTTGGACATGGTATTAAAATGTGGCTGCTGAGCCAAGGGGCAAACATTGAAGTGCTAGAGCCAATTGAGCTTAGAGAAGAGATCATTGAAACGATTCAATCGATGCAGGAAAACTACCGCTATATATAATAAACAAAAGCAATCCACAAATAAACGATAAAAATCCGCGTAGAATCTAATCGAAGCGGATTTTTACCGTTTAAGAATGAAAATATCTAAAAAAGATCCTCAAAAAAGGTCATATTAAATTGATCTAAAAGCTTGTAATCTTTCATATAGTTTTCCTCATACAAATAAACGAATAAATGCTTTGAGTTATCTAATCGTATGCCTATTTCTAGGTTATCACTATTACGTAATGTTAGCCAATAAGCCTCGTCATAATCTGAATTGGAAAAATAGACTTTTCGAAGTGACTGATCTTCAAATTGCTGCATTATTTGATTGATTGTAGCTACATCTGTAATAGTGATTGTTTTGTTATCAGAGGAACGGATCAATTCAATTTCATTAATTTGTTCAATATCAAATCGTTCAATTACCTCCTTATCAAATGTTGAATCGCGCGTTAAAAATATGGTTGAAGCATATAAGATGAGAAGAGGTAATAGGATGCCGATTAATATTTTGTATCGTTTTTTCATGTTAAACTCCTTAAATTCTGAAAATTTGTATATATGTATTCTTTCCCACGCTATAATTGAGCATATACTGAATGGATAAAGGATGGCAACAAAATGACGCATAATCATGAAGAAAAAGAGATATTGTATCCAGATGGTACATTAATGTATCGTGGCGGTGTGAAGAAAAATGACTTTGGTCATGACATTTATGATGGAAAGGGTACGCTATTTGACCAAGAAGGTGAGCTTTTATTCGAGGGAGAATTCATCAACCATATGAAGCAAGGTAACGGCATCATGTATTTAAAAGGCCAAATAATATACCAGGGCGAATTTATTCAAAATAAAAAACAAGGTAATGGTATTTTATATAAGAGCGGTCACGTATATTACGAGGGGCAATTTCGTAATGATTTGATGGAAGGTTATGGGGTTTTATATTATGAGGAAGATGGTATTGCCCCATTTAAAGAGCTTCGTGAACTGTATCCGCATTTAAATCAACCACAATATGAGGGTGATTTTGTTCATGGCATGAAGAAAGGCAAGGGAAAGCAATACTATCCAAATGGTTTTTTACAATATGAAGGTGATTTCATATGGAATCATATGCAAGGGGCAGGAAAGCTGTATTATGCATCAGAATCTCCAAGTGCTGAGGAGCTTGCAAAGGGTGTAACATCCCTTCTGTACGATGGCTATTTCTTTGAGGATTTGAAGCATGGAAAAGGTAAGAACTATTCCAGACAAGGTGTACTTGAATCGGAGGGGCAATTTAAAGAGGATGCTATGACAGGACAGGGTACTCTTTATTATGCTAATGGACAAGCTTCTTATATTGGGGAACTTGTAAATGGAGCAAAGCACGGTCGAGGAGATTATTTTAATAAAGAAGGAAAAATTATTTATAGTGGTGAATTCATTAACGATGAACGTTTACGAATAACGCCAGAAATAGAACGAGAGATTGAAAAATTACAGAAGCAGCTTGATGGGCTTGTAGGACTTCCTAATGCTAAGAAGGAGTTACATAATTTAATCAATTTCATAAAAATTCAAAGCTTGCGTGTCGACCATGGTTTAACAAGCTTCCCAATCACCTATCATCTTGTGTTCTCCGGAAATCCAGGTACAGGAAAAACAACAGTGGCGCGCATTATAGGCCAAATATATAAGCATCTTGGTGTGCTCTCTAGCGGTCATTTTGTGGAAACGGATCGTGCCGGCTTAGTAGCAGGGTATGTTGGTCAGACGGCTTTGAAGGTCCAGGAAGTTGTGAATAAAGCTAAGGGCGGCGTGCTCTTTATAGATGAAGCTTATTCACTAATTCATGATAAACAGGACGCATTTGGTAAAGAAGCAATTGATAGCCTATTAAAGGCAATGGAGGATTTACGTGATGATTTAGTTGTGATCGTTGCTGGATATACAGAGCTCATGGAGGGATTTTTGCTCGCTAATCCAGGATTTAAGTCGCGCTTTAATCACTTTGTGCAGTTTGATAACTTTAGCACAAATGAGCTTTATGATATTTTTGCCATGCTATGTAAAAATAATGATTACCAGTATCGGGACGTATTTGCACACCATATGAAGGAGCAATTACATCAAATTCCCGTCGAATCCATTCCTAACTTTTCGAACGGTCGTTACATACGAAACTTATTTGAAAAACTCGTGACTATTCAGTCAAACCGCTTAATTCAACAGAAAGACGTTACAAGAGAAGAATTAATGGAGTTTACAGAGCAAGATATTTTACTAGGTAAAGCAGAAAATCTATTTGCTAATACATTTTAACTTATTTCAGCGGGTGTCCAAACACTCGCTGAAATAAAGGAACTCAGGCTAAGTGGCATCTACTGAGTGACCAACGTCGTGTTGTTGCTGCCGCTGCGTTAGCACTACGCTTTCGCACAAAAAACATCTGTTGGGCCCAAGCCTCCGGCGAATGTCACGGAGAATCGGAAAGGAGTTCTTTGCAAGCATAAAGCCGATTCCGGACGCATTTTGCCGAGGCATGATTCATAAGTTATCGTTGAGGCCAGGAATAAATTAAAATTTAGCCTCAGCTATTTACAAAAAAATATGATCAATAAAATGAAAAAAGGAGAGAAAGATGAAAAAACTTTTAGCTTTTATATTAATATGCGCTTGTATTTTACCAAGGGTAATGAACATAAATATTACGATCAACAATAACATTAAAGTACATAAACAGAATGATAATTGACAAAAAATGAAAGTAGTAGTAATCTAGCTAAAAACATACGCAACCGTATCTTATTGGAGAGATAACATGCAATTAACGAGGGAAGATTGGATAAAAGCAGGGCTACAACAATTAGCTGATGAAGGAATACATAAAGTTCGCGTCGAAGCACTTGCTCGATTGTTAAAAATAAGTAAAGGGAGCTTTTATCACTATTTTCGTGACCATCAAGAGCTGTTAGATTCTATGTTTGACTATTGGGAAGTACATGCAACAAAGCTCATTGTTCAAAGTATGGAGCAACCGGATGCCTCATTAGAACAGCTATTACAAATTAGTTTTAATCGAGATAAAAAGATGGAGATTGGCATTTATACTTGGGCAAAATATGATGCTGTTATTGCAGAACGCTTAGTGAATATTGAAGAACAAAGAATTTCATGTGTTGCGAAATTGTATCAAAAAAAGGGTGCAGACAATGCTGAATCGATTGATAGAGCGAGACTTGCCTATTTAACGTATGTAGGATGGATGACAAGGTTTGAAGAAAATCCTAATTTTGATATTGATAAAATGGTTGAACTTTTAACTTCTTTCAGCGGTTGACAAAATATCTGTTTTTGCTGTCGCTACGTTAGCACTACGCTTTTGCACAAAATTTTATGACCGAATCCGGCCGCAATTATGCCGGGAATAATTGAATACACGATTTTAAATGTCCCTAATATAGTTATAGAACTTGAAGGGACAAATTTAACCGTATAACATACGGTGACGTATGTTATGGAGTAACGACATTGGAGGCAACTATATGCAATCAATTTTACCGTTAATAGCTGTGGGGTTTCTGTGGTTTATCAGTTTGTTGCATGTGTATTGGGCTTTTGGAGGGCGATGGGGTTCTGCTGCTGTAATCCCAGTGAGAAAGGGAGAGTATAAACCTGCATTTACGCCGAGAAAATGGGGCACATTATTCGTAGCCATTCTTATTCTATTTGCTAGTATCATTATCGTTGTGCAAGGTGATTATTTACTGGGCTTCAAAGCAAATAACCTTTCAAAAATCGGAAGTATTATCTGTGCTATCGTTTTTACTATTCGGGCGATTGGTGATTTTAATTACGTTGGATTTTTCAAAAAAATAAAACATTCACAGTTTGCTAAATACGATACTTGGATCTACAGTCCATTATGTTTGTTCTTTGGAATTGTCTATATCTTATTAGTATTTTAAAATAAGAGACAGATCGGGAGAATTTATAGGGGGAAACAATAATGAATCAAACGATTTACTTACTCCGTCATGGGGAAACGGAATTTAATACACAAGGACGATACCAAGGAGAGCTCGATACTTCATTAACAGAAATGGGTGTACAACAAGTACAACAGAACGCACAAATGCTGAAAAGTTTAATTGGAAATCCTGATGAATGGAAAATTGTGTCGAGTCCATTAGGAAGAGCGATGCAAAGTACTGAAATCATTTGTGAAACAATAGGATATGATGTGAAAAAGGTTGAAAAAGATGAACGATTAACAGAGGTTGCTGTGGGACAATGGGCTGGGTTAACAACGAAAGAAATTGAAAGTTCTTGGCCAAACCTTTTTCAAAATACAAATGTGTATAACTGGTATTTTAATGCGCCTAATGGAGAAGCTTATGACTCGGTAGTGAGCAGGCTAAGTACTTGGTTAAAAGACATTCAACATGTACCAAATGTGATTGCTATTTCCCATGGTCTAACAGGTCGTATTTTACGAG
The DNA here is from genome assembly GCF_040183165.1 of Lysinibacillus zambalensis. Taxonomy (NCBI): domain Bacteria; kingdom Bacillati; phylum Bacillota; class Bacilli; order Caryophanales; family Bacillaceae; genus Lysinibacillus; species Lysinibacillus zambalensis. The sequence goes on along the minus strand of NZ_JBEGDG010000001.1, from coordinate 447,614 downwards.
GAATTTATGCAGATTTAAAAAAGGAAGACGCACTGAAGCTAGAAGTGTCTCAAGATGTATTTTTTAAATTAACGGATAACACGATCACTAGAATATGTTCAGATTTTGATGATGTTTATCTTCATTTATAATGTTTTTTCACGAAAGTGTAGCGACAGGTACAGAAGACTCCTACCTTTGAAGGTGGAGATGAATAAAGACAAAGTCTCCTGACGCAATTACACCAAGGCGAAATTAATTAAAAAACCTTAAAAATTTCTTCATAAATTTCCTACAGGAATATTCATAAATGCCTCCTATTATAATGAGTGGGGGGCGTTTTTTTATGAAGAAATTTGTCGTATTTTGTTTTACATGTGCGGTTGTATTCTTTTTTTATTTTACAAATAACTCAACGGAACAAACCGAAATAGAGCTACCTTCGTTGCATAGTAAAAATGCGTTGTTGCTGAATGCAAAAGGAGATATATTGTTCGAAAAAAATGCAGATGCCATTATTTATCCTGCATCATTAACGAAAATTATGACAGCGATTGTTGCCATTGAACTGACTACTGATCTGCAGAAGCAAACAATCGTTGAACCACAAACGATTTCTAAATTTACTGCTCAAAATGCTTCCATGGCTGGCTTTAAGGCAGGAGATTTTGTGACGATAGAGGATTTATTATATGGTACATTACTTGCTTCTGGGGCAGATGCTACAGGAACACTTGCGGATGCGATTGCAGGAAGTGAAGAATCATTTGTGACATTAATGAATAATAAAGCACATGAATTAGGGTTGAATGATACTCATTTTGTGAATACCAGCGGATTACATGATCCTGCTCATGTCTCCAGTGTACGAGATATTAGCAAGCTGTTTCGTTATGCTATCGAAAATCCTATCTTTTATCAAATTTTGACTTCAAAAAGCTATAGTACTCATGTGCCTAATGCATTAACGATAACAAGCTCACTTTTGACCAAAATACCAGGCGGAGAAGGTGCAATATTGGGAGGGAAAACGGGCTATACACCTGAAGCGGGTCTTTGCTTAGCGTCAATAATCGAAAAAGATGATAAACGATATATATTCGTGACGACGAATGCGGATGGGCAGGCCTGGACACCACCATTCCATATTGAAGATGCTCTGACAGCGTACGATTCGCTGTAGGGAAAAATATGAAGAAATAACAACTTTTTAATCGTTTCAACCGTCTTCTTAATAGGGAGCACACATAAACACTTGAAAAAAGGCGTCTTGGGAGCCTTTTTTCGAAATATATGGGATAGCTAGGGAATACAATCGATCAGTTTTTGATTTAAGAGGGGAGGTGTTATGTGATCATTGAAAGTTTTTTAGAAAAAAATAAGCAAACAATTCAACAATATGCCGTATTTTATTACTTGATTGGAGTGGAGGTTGGGCAACTCTAGGAAAGCGCCTAGCCCGAAATGGAAATCAATCCTACGTTATACTGTGTTCCATTTTTATTCACAATAACTAGTTAATTCCTACTATTTCCTGGTACAATCTATTAATCTATAATTAGAGTCGAATTCTATACTTTAATAGAAAAAGCACATGAGAAAAGACATCTGTGATGAAAAGGGCGGTGTAGAACAATGAAAAAACTTTTACCCTTTGCAATTATTTTGACATTTTTAATTAGTTTTGTGTTTGTAGATAATGAAGCTGCAAATGCTAGGGGTACATCTGTTATTCAATCAGTAGCTAAAGACACAGCAATTTATGAAGAACCTTCCGTAGAAAGTACCGAAATTGGTCAAATAACGAAAGGTAGTTATGTAACAGCTACACCTGTAAGTAAGAAATGGACTCAAATTAAAGTGCAACAGCTAGAGGGATATGTTGAAACGGCAGCATTAGTAAGCACTACACCTGAAATTTATTTAGTGACGCAAAAAGGCGGAACATCTTTATTTACATATCCTAGTCCCAATGCACAAAAAACGGGACTGCTAAATGAAAACAGTATTATCTTTGTATATGGATCAGCACCTGGAGGTTGGTCATTTGTTCAATATGGTCATCAAACAGGCTATGTTGCAACAAACTCTTTAAAGAAACCTGTTGCGACAACAAAACGAGTAAATGCTGCTAATGGCGCCGTGCTTCGTTTAACTGCTAGCCCAAATGGCGAGATTCTTGGTACGATTGCTAATAAAACAGTCGTTCAACAGTACACAACGCTAGTTGGCTGGGCTTATGTAGAAGCAGGTGAACAAAAGGGCTATGTGAAAGCTTCAGAGCTGGCAAATATCCAAATACCTGGTAATAAAATATATAACAAAGGTGTACCAGTAGCGAAAGGGGAAAAGAAACGTGTGGCTTTAACATTTGATGATGGGCCAGATGCAAAAGTTACCCCACAAATTTTAGCGACTTTAAATAAATATAATGCAAAAGCAACATTTTTTATGGTTGGGCCAAACGCCTCTAAAAACTCAGCAATCGTAAAGAAAGTTTATGAGGCAGGTCATGAAATAGGTAATCATACATGGAACCATCCAAAGTTAACAGGCTTATCGCCAGCAAATGTTAAACAAGAGGTTGATCGAACTAGCAATGCTATTTATGCATCCATCGGTCAATATCCAACGGTTTTCCGTCCACCATATGGTGCAGTGAATGATAAAGTTCGTTCTGTCATTACAATGCCTTCTATTCTATGGTCAATCGATACATTAGATTGGAAGCATCGCAATGCTGATAAAATATTAGCGTCTGTGAAAGCATCAGTGAAAGATGGCAGCATTGTTTTAATGCATGATATTCATCAAACGACAGCAAATGGTTTGGAAAATGTAATTCTTTACTTGCAAAAGCAAGGCTATGAATTTGTAACTGTTAGTGAAATATTACAATAAACTATAGGCAATAAAATAAGGCCGTGTAACTGTCTAACTAAGACAATTGCACGGCCTTATTGATTATTTAAATAGATTAATAGTCGTAATAATAATTGGAATACCGAATACGTCGATTAAAAACGCTCCTACAATTGGTACGACAAGAAATGCTTTTTTCGATGGACCGAAGCGTTGGACAACTGCTGACATATTAGCCATCGCATTTGGCGTTGCCCCTAAGCCGTGTCCGGCGAAACCTGCAACCATAACTGCAGCATCGTAGTTTTTACCAAGAATCTTAAATAATACAAAGATACTAAATACGACAATGAAGAATACTTGCGCGAAAACAATAATGAATAATGGAAGTGCTAAATCAGCAATTTCCCATAATTTGATACTCATTAGTGCCATAGAAAGGAAGATCCCTAATGTTACATCGCCGATTAAAGAAATGCTTTTCATGTTAATCGCTTCAGGGTTAATTTTATCCATAATATTGCGCACTAGGACAGCTACAAACATTGCACCAACATAGCCAGGGAGTACGAAGCCAGTAGCTTCTGAGAATAATGTTCCAACATATGTACCTATTGCCATACAGAACGTGATGAATAATACTTGTGTAAAGAATGAATCAGATGTAATTTGTTCATTTTTATTTTCAAAATCAACTTCTTCAGTTTCTTGTTCATCTGGCGTTAAATTGTATTTACCAACTAAGTACTTTACAATAGGACCACCGATTAAGCCACCAGCAACTAAACCACATGTAGCTGCCGCCGCACCGATTGTCATGGCTGAAGAAATACCTAAGTCTTCTAATGTTTGTCCGAATGCTGCAGCGGCACCATGACCGCCTTCCATAGAAACAGCGCCAGCCATCATACCGATTAATGGATGAATCCCCATTAGTGAAGCAAGTGACACACCAATAACATTTTGCATTAAAGCTAAGAAACCACAAGCTAACCAATAAATAACTAATAATTTTCCACCAAGCTTCACAAGTTTAAAGCTAGCCCCTAAACCAATTGTTGTGAAGAAAGTAATCATAAATAAACTTTGTAACGACGTATCAAGCGAAATTTCTATGACGTCTGTTGTCTTTAGAATAGTTGCTAATGCGGCGAATAGTAAGCCACCAACAACAGGCGCTGGTATACAAAACCTTTTTAAAAAACCGATTTTATTAATAAGCCAGCTGCCCAATGCGAATAGGGCAACCGCTAGAAATACTGTTGTAATTTGATTAAATTCGATCATGAACCATGTCTCCTAAGTAAGTGATTTAGTGCTTCATAAACAAAATAAGCACCTAATTTAACTGTGTGTCCGTTCTCATCCAGTGAAGGATTTACCTCACAAATATCAAAAGAATGTGTATTTGGGTGCGAAGTTACTGTTTGAAGTATTGTGCGAACAGTTTTTGGATCTAGTCCAAACGGTGATGGAGCACTGACTCCTGGTGCAAATGCAGCGTTTAGCACATCCATACATAACGTTAAAAGGATATAATCATGATTATCCATAAATTGCTGAAGATCATGTAAGATTTGCGCCATATTTTCTGACGTCAGGTTATCTTCTAACACATAATTTACATTCAACTCATCTGCTTTATCAAATAGCTCTTTTGTATTACCGTAACGTTGTATGCCTAGAACAAAGTAATCGGCATGTGGATCCTGCTCTAAAATCTGACGGAACATTGTGCCAGACGATGGTTGTTCATCATATGGTCGTAAATCGAAATGAGCGTCGATATTGACGATCCCAATTTCTGCATCTTTAGGTAACGCTGAGCGAACGCCTAAGTAATGTCCGTATAGTGTTTCGTGTCCTCCGCCAAGCACGACACATTGTAATTTTTTATTTAGCAATGTTTTGACAATTTCACCGAGCTCACGCTGTGCATCTTGTAATGCATGATTTAGACAAATAACGTTACCGACATCTATAATTTGCTGTTCATCATCAAATGTCCAAGGTAGGCTAGATAATGCCTCTCGCAGAGCATTAGGTGCACTTGCTGCGCCTATACGTCCTTGATTACGACGTACACCTTCATCACAAATAAAGCCAACAATCCCGGCATGGTGATTATCTGAGGCACTGACATCATTAATAGGAATTCTATTTACTTTTTGATGTAAACGAAAACTACTCGTATTAGTAGTTGAATCTATACGACCTTTCCATTGTTTTTGATCTGTTACTGTATACATATCAGTATCAACTCCGTTTCCAATATTATTGTAGTGAAAATATTGTTATGAATAAATTATATATTCGCATAATTATAATATCTAATATATAATTATTATTAATCTATAGCTTTAAACTATAAATGGGGAGGGGTGTTGTTGTGGATATTAAACAATTGCAATATTTTATAGCAGTTGCGGGGCAAATGAATTTCTCGAAGGCTGCTGAAAAACTGCATATTTCTCAGCCTTCTCTAAGTAATGCTATCAAAAAATTAGAACAAGAAATTGGTTCACCTTTACTTGAAAGGAATACTAGAAACCTTCAATTAACAGAAGCGGGCGAGCTTTTATATGAACGAGCAATAGTTATATTGAAAAACATGGAAGTTTTAAAAATAGAAATGGATGAGGTCATCGTACGAGGCACGAGCGAAATAACGATCGGCATTATGGAGTCGATTAAGCATTGGCTCCCAAAAGTTATTACAGAGTATAAAAAAGAGTATCCCCAAATGATGATTCATCTAGTAGATATTTTAGGAAGTAAACGTGTGGAAAAATCGCTTAAAAGCTATAAAACACATTTAATTATTACAAATCAAATCATGGAAGATGAGGATCTCGAAGTTAAATGCTTATATGAAGAGAGACTTGTAGCCGTTTTACCATTAAATCACCCTTTAGCAGAAAAGGAAAGGTTGACGATCGCCGATTTAAGTGAGGAGCCATTTATTATAAGTACAGAGGGCTTTCAAACGAGACAAGATATTTTAGATGCATTCGCAAGGGCTGACAAAAACATTAATATACAATTTGAAATTGAACGTTTTGAAACGGCTGTGTCTCTCGTACGTGAAAATTTAGGGATTACCATTCTACCTGAAAATTATTTAAAAGGTCCTACAGCTAAAACGATTGTACAAAAAGAAATAGATTGTCCTAATTTACGACGAAATGTGTATGTTGTGTATTTAAAAAACCGTCATCTACCTTTAGCTATTCGTCAATTGCTTACTGATATTATGACAGTAGGCAAAACGCATTAAAATGTTAGAGACTAATATAATTGGAAAGAGTAACTTCTTTGAATGGGAAGTTACTCTTTTTATCTTACTTTTCGCTTACCAATTTTAAAAAGAAGAGGCTCACTGGACGACCTAGGAAAATCAACCCCACGCTATGGTAATGAGCCATACAAGGGAATTTCTTATAAGTTTTAGTCCTTCATCAGAAGTTTGAGATGTCATTTTGAAATACATGTCATGTGAATATGTTGATTGTAGTGGAGGCTGGCGACTCCTTGGGGATCAGCAATAGAGGTACGAAGGCTAAAACCATCACGTCCTGTGATAATGCCTTCGTGACCAACATCGTGGAACGGAAATCAACCCCATGCTATGATGATGAGCTAAAGTAAAAAAAGCGACTATGAAAATACCAAATCATAAAATTTTTAATCAAAAGAAGCTATTTTGATTTTAATATACATATTATGTCAAAATAATTTTTGGCTTGAGTTTTATTATCGTAATGTGATGACTTATTTGCTTAAAATCTTATATTGAGTATGAATTTTCTCTATAATTCAAATTTTTGATTAATAGACATTGATTTACAAGAAATATAGCGGTAACATTTAATGTAAGAATAAAAATGAATATTCATTCATTTGTCATTTTGGTGTTCAAACAAAGGGGGCTTTTTTATGAACTTTTCTTATAGCGAAAAAGTAGTAGAACTGCAAGAGAAGCTGACAAATTTTATGGAGCAATACATTTATCCGAACGAGGCAGTGTTTGCAGCACAGGTAGAGGCAATGGAGGATCGTTGGGGAGCGATTCCGCCAATTATGGAGGAATTAAAGCAAAAAGCAAAAGAAGCGGGCTTATGGAATTTATTTTTACCAGATAGCAAATATGGAGCAGGTTTGACGAATTTAGAATATGCACCTCTATGTGAAATAATGGGACGCTCTTTACTTGCACCAGAAGTTTTTAATTGTAATGCACCAGATACGGGAAATATGGAGGTACTTGTGCGTTACGGCTCAGAACAGCAGAAAAAACAATGGCTAGAGCCGTTATTACGTGGGGAAATACGTTCCTGCTTTGCAATGACTGAGCCAGCAGTTGCCTCTAGTGATGCAACAAATATCGAGGCAAGCATTGAACGTGATGGCGATTATTATATTTTAAATGGACATAAGTGGTGGACAACAGGAGCTGGGGATCCACGCTGTAAAATCGCCATTTTTATGGGGAAACATAAAGATACTACAGCACCTATCCATGAGCAACAGTCGATGATCTTAGTGCCGATGGATACTCCTGGAGTGAAAATTGAGCGTATGCTTACTGCATTTGGCTATGATCACGCACCAGAAGGACACGGTGAGGTGACGTTTACGAACGTTCGAGTGCCTGTTGAAAATATATTGTGGGGAGAAGGAAAAGGCTTTGCGATTGCACAAGGTCGTTTAGGGCCAGGTCGTATCCATCACTGTATGCGTCTTATTGGAGCCGCTGAACGTGCATTAGAGGAAATGTGTGTGCGTGTAAGTGAGCGACACGCTTTCCATCGAGCACTCGCAGACCAAGGTGTGATGCGCGAGCGTATTGCGGAGTCCCGAATTGATATTGAGCAGGCAAGGCTCTTAACGTTAAAAGCGGCGTATATGATGGACACAGTAGGGAATAAAGAGGCGAAAGCAGAAATTGCCATGATTAAAGTAGTGGCGCCAAATATGGCATTAAGAGTGATTGACCGAGCGATTCAAGCATTCGGTGCTGCTGGAGTAGGACCTGATACGACGCTTGCTGCACAATGGGCAAACTCCCGTACATTACGATTAGCAGATGGACCGGATGAAGTGCATCGTAACACAGTTGCTAAGCTGGAGCTAAAGAAGCATGCCAAAAAACAAGAGGAGCTGGTTAAATGACGGTACTAGATTTATTTAGCTTAAAAGGGAAAACGGCCATCGTAACAGGCGGAGGTCGTGGTCTTGGAGCTCAAATCGCACAAGGCTTTGCAGAAGCAGGTGCCAACGTTGTACTTTGCTCAAGAAAGGTTGAGGCATGCGAAGAGGTAGCGGCAGAATTAGCTGATTTAGGTGTACAAACATTAGCGCTTGCCTGTGATGTAACAAAGCCAGAAGATATAGCGAATGTAGTGTCAAAAACGCTTGAAACATTCGGTCAAATTGATATTTTAGTCAATAACAGTGGGGCGTCTTGGGGTACTCCTGCTGTTGAAATGCCATATGAAGCTTGGCAAAAAGTCTTCGATGTTAACGTCAATGGTACATTTTTAATGAGCCAAGCTGTTGGCAAAATAATGCTAGAACAAAAGAGTGGAAAAATCATCAATATCGCTTCGGTTGCAGGGCTTGGTGGTACATTACCTGAATTCATGGATACAATTGGTTATAACGCAAGTAAAGGCGCGGTCATTACGCTAACGAAAGATTTAGCCGTAAAATGGGGACCATATGGCGTTAATGTAAATGCGATTGCTCCAGGATTTTTCCCAACAAAAATGTCAAAGGTTTTAATTGAGCGCGGACAAGATTATTTAATGGGCGTGACGCCGTTAAAACGATTAGGAACTGAAAATGACCTAAAAGGTGTTGCATTATTTTTAGCCGCAGCTGCCTCAGATTATATTACGGGGGATGTTTTAGTTGTGGATGGCGGTATGAGCTCAATCATTTAACTTCTTTCAGCAATTATTTTCTGTAGCGAAAGTGAAGCGACAGGTACAGAAGTCTCCCACCTCAATAGTGGTGAGATGAATGCAAATTTAAGTTGCTTTTCATCGGGTGTCCAAACACCGCTGAAATAAGTTAAAGCCTCCGGCGGATGTCACAGAATCGGTAAGGAGTTCTTTGTGCAAGCACAAAGCCAATTCTGGACGCAATTATGCCGAGGCATAATTGATAGGAGGGGTACAATGGATACGATTCAAGTAAGAGCAAGTGAACGTATAGATGAAGTGAAATTACACTCATTTTTAAAGAGTCAATTTCCGGAATTACAAGAGGGGAAACTAGAAATTTCACAGTTTAGTGCTGGACATTCAAATTTGACTTATTGCCTAAAAGTAGGCGAATTTGAAGTGGTTCTTCGACGACCTCCACATGGTCCAGTTGCCAAAAAAGCGCATGATATGAAACGTGAGTTTACGATTATATCGGCATTACATCCATTTTTATCTGCAGTACCTAAACCGTATGTGTACGTTGATGATCGAGATATAATCGGCAGTGATTTCTTTCTAATGGAGCGCAAAAAGGGTATCGTACTAGATACTCATTTCCCATCTGGCACTGATAATACGGAGGAATTAGGACGTCTCGTTTCGGAAAAGATGGTTGATTCACTTGTAGCTCTTCATGCAATACCATATAAGGAAACGCAATTAAAAGATATGGTGAAGCCAGAAGGATTTATGGAACGGCAAGTACATGGGTGGATTGAGCGCTATGACAAAGCGAAAACGGCAGAACATGCTGAAGTAGCAGCGTTGACTAATTGGTTAGAAGACCATGTACCTTCTAATGATGAAGCTACTATTATTCATTATGATTACAAGCTTAATAACGCTATGTTTTCCGGCGATTACTCTGAAATGATTGGTCTTTTTGATTTAGAGATGACAACTGTAGGGGACCCATTAGCAGATTTAGGGGTAGCTATGAGCTATTGGATGCATGCAGATGATCCAAAAATGTTACTATACGCATTTGGAGAACCACCAATAACGACTTTACCAGGGTTTTACACACGTCAGGAATTCATAAATCGCTATGCTGAGAAAAGCGGACGTGATGTTTCGACCATCGATTATTATATTACATTTGCCTACTTTAAATTAGCTGTAATTTGTCAGCAAATCTATTATCGATACGTCAACGGTCAAACAAAAGATGATCGTTTTGCACAAATGGATAAAATGGTAGCTGCTCTAATTCATCAGGCATCCAAAGCACTATAAATATAAAGAATAACGGTTGCTTGTCCGAGCAGCCGTTTTATTATTGTTAAAACAACAGATTATCCGACATTTGTTTTTATATTATTAAGATGTATTCTCGCACCCAATTTATTTTTATAACAAAATATTCCCGTGAAGAAAATTAAGGGAGTGTGAACGTGTGTTCTTATTTTATCATATTTCACTAATTTAACAAGCATTTTGGCTAAAAAGGGGAAGGATGAGTAGTTACAATAATTATTTATTGTTTTACGATAAAAAATTATTGACTTAGAATGAATGACAAGTTAATATGTCATTAGCAAGTTATGAATCAAAGAGAATTATCAAGATGGGTAAAATTGATAATTGTATTTTGTGCTTTATTTGGTTTATTGTTCTTTATTTATGTAGGGCCACAAATAGGCAAGGATGTTTTACTAGACTTAGTAAGAAAAGCAAGTGAGATAAAGCAGGATAACATTTGGGGTGTGTAAACGAACTAGGCAATACAATGGCGAATGTTTCTATCTTGAAAAATGAAAGGCAAATGTCGCTAAATTTTCTACATTAGAAAAAATTATGCGAAGTTTTAGACTGTTAACAAGATGACATTTTGGAATATAGAAAAAATGAGGATAATGAATAATAGGAGAAGAACGATGAAAAAATATATACTTGCAACTTTACCGATTTTAATAGGAGTTTTATGTTTATTTACGAAGGGATTTATCGGGGATGAAATGCTGCCAGATGGTACCCTCATAGAAAGAAATTTCTTTTTAATTCCTTTAAGTTATTTATTTTTCTTTAGCGGTATAATTTCAATATTATTTGTTGCAATTATTTCTACCGATAAAAAAACAAATATTGCGAAGTAATTTGAAAAGATCAGGTTACCAAATAGGAGCCTGATCCTTTCTGCGTTTATTTTGCTATTCCCACGTTTGATCAAGTTTATCACTGTAAAACTTTATAGCTTTACGATAGTCTTTTATACCTTCATTATTAGTAGTGTCGGCTACAGTATTTAATAAAATTTCCATTGCCTTTGAATGTTCATTGAGATTATAGAGAGTCATAGCATAGAATACCTTTACATGTTCGGCTTCTGGAAACTCACTTAAAGCTTGTTCAAAAATACGTTTTGCCTGTCCATATTGCCCTAACGTACGATAAGTGCTTCCTAATCCTACATAAGCATCTAGTAAGATTTCTGGTTTGAGCCCTAGTTTTATCGCTTTTTCATAGTGGGGGATAGCATCATTTTCTTTTCCTAATAAATCATATGTCCATGCACATTGAAATTGATAATATCCATTTTCAGGCTCTTCTTTAACTAGTTCTACGATTAATTGATTTGCTTCTTCCAATCGACCATTCTCCCGCAAGGTTATGATGTGTTGTAATTGTTTATCCATTTTCTTGTACCCTCTAACTTTCTATATTTAACTAATATTTAATAATTTTAAACTGTTAAATTCATATTGTATACTTGGTTCATGTTTTAAAAATTTTACTTTTCTATATTATCAGGCATTTTGATAGGGGAAATACAATATATTATTGTTCAATAAAAGGCTTTTTAAATAACATACAAAATAATAATGAGAGGTGAGGTAGGATGCTGGAGCGTTCTATGGAGAAAACACGGGAACGTAAAATAGAAAGGGAGTGATAAAAAGAAGAGCATTAAATGATAGCTCTTCGATATAAAAAGAAAAGAGGACGATTATAATGAATAGTTATCAAAGCATTTTAAATGAAGGATTTGAATTAAAATATTATGTGAAGGGACAAGGTAAGCCGATATTGGTAGTGAGTAGCAGTGTATATTATCCACGCTTGTTCTCAGAAAATTTATATAAACATTTTCAATTTATCTTCTTAGATCATAGAGGTTTTGTGAAGCCACCACGTGCTTTAAAGAAAGAAGATTATACTTTAGATAAAATTGTCGAGGATATTGAAGCAGCAAGACAATTATTAAAGCTTGAGGATTTTATCATTTTAGGACATTCTGGACATGCATTTATGGCCTTGGCGTATGCCGAAAAATATCCTCAATATGTTCAGAAGGTCATTTTATTAAATTCAGCACCGACAAACAGTCAGGAGAGACAGCAACAAAGTTTTTCATTTTTTAATGAGACGGCTAGTGCTGAACGAACGAAGCAATTTGAGCAGGATATTGCTTTGTTAGAGAATGACATTCACAATGATCCAGAGAGAAGATTTGTGCATATGTGTATTCGTATGGGAGCGCATAGTTTTTATGATTATACGTTCGATGCTGCTTATATGTGGGATGGCGTCTATACAAATATGGATATTATTGATTATCTTTGGGGTGTAGCTTTTGCTGAACGAAATCTAATTCAATCTATGGCTCACTTAGATAAACCTATTTTTGTAGGGTTAGGAAGGTATGATTATTTAGTCGCCCCTGTTTCACTCTGGGATGTAATTGACGATTCATTTGAACATGTGAAGAAGGTCATTTTTGAAAAAAGTGGCCATAACCCAATGTTTGAAGAACCGGATATTTTTGATAAAGAATTCATCAATTGGATTAATGAATAGATGATGACCATTCTTCATATTGGTTTGTAATAAAGATTGCTCATTTAAAATATGGTTCATTAATATAACCCTAAATATAAAATCGCTAGAGACTTAATATAATTCTCTAGCGATTTTCCATGTAACTTCGAAGCGTGAACTTAATTGTCGCCGTATCCAAAATAGTAGCAATTATGATTCCTGCTGAATATCGAACCAAATCCTCTTTAAGAAAACCTTTGCCAAGTATCAAAGCCCCGAGCGTAGTCCCTCGAATCTGATTAATCCAATCTTCCTGATATAACTGGCTAAATTCAATGCCGAAGCTAAACAAAAAACTAAGCAAGATAGCTGTGAGGACGCTTTTTCGCACTAGCAACAATCGAAATCCGAAATAGACCATCATAGCCCATAGTATGTCCCCTGCATTCGGCGCTACAAATGATGGGAGTAGGGTACTCCAATTTCTTGAAGCTAAGCCGAGTGAAATGGTGATAGCAATAGCTATCAAATAAATTATTCGCATTTTACCGTATTGCAAGTTGATAGGTTTATGCCCATTAGTCAATAGAATCACTCTTTTTCGCGGATTGATTTAGTATTCATCAATTTTCAGTATATCTCATAAATGGTATCAGCAAGAATTATATGTTTATAAGCCTTTGAGGAAATGATCGATTTGTACTATAAGGTGAAACTAGGGAAAGGCTTTAATGCAATGAGAAGGGAGAATAAGTCAAAAAGGCATCTTTAAAGATCAATTTGATATTACAGATTAACCCAAATAGTGTTATTGTTAATTTAATTAACTTAAGGAGGATAAGATGAATATATATTGTAAAAGCGCATTACATCAAATTAAATTTGCTATAACGACAATAGTTGAGATGATAGAAAAGTTAGCAGAACATGACTTGCAAAAAAGACCTACACCTAGCAAGTATTCCATAGGAGAGCTGCTAGAACATATTGCTATTATTTGTGTAGCTGATTCACTTATTTCAGATGGGGCATCTCAAGACAAGATGAAAAAGTTTTATTTAAGTGTTTCATATAAGAATCTAAATGAGATGAAAGACGCATTGATAATAAATTATCAATTTTTAGAAGATAAATATATGAATTATACAGAAGTCGAGCTTCATGAGAAAATTACTTCTTATTGGGGTGTAACATACTCACGATATGAATGGTTATTAGAGATCCTAGCTCATGTTTATCATCACAGAGGGCAATTAAACTCTATGCTTGTTCATTGTTATGGGATAGAACCAAACGTTCCATTGTTTGAATAGAAATTAACTACTTAACAAACAGGGGGCTTTTAGCCAAAATTACTATCACAATAACCAGAAATATCTCTAAAGATCATTTCAAAAAATCCATCACCTGAAAAACTAAAGTTTTAAACCGTAGTAGAAAATATATCATCTTGTTCTCTCAAAGCATACATATATGGACCATATAATAAACAGTCGATAAGTGCAAATGTAGCGGATTCCTCTTGTAGCTACAACTTTAGATTATATACTTATATGCCCAAGCTCCAAATTACAAGTAATACTTATGATAAATAAGGGTAATTTAAGTAAATTGGAAAAATGTTGTTTCCGTCTTGTTTATTAACGTGATGCCGATTGTTCAATTAGAGCGATCGCTTCTTGTGCTAACGAAGCAGTTGAGTTGATCTAGAAGGAGTAGAAAGTTACTTTAAACAGAAATATCAAAGTGAAACTGTAAATTTCATAACTATATTGAATGAATATCTGAAAGAAAATATACAGTAATCAACGAATAAAAAACTGACAACTAATGTTGTCAGTAAAAGGAATGAATTACCTACCTTTATGTTTATTTTTAGACTTTTGAACTTTGATATTCCTAATATATTCTTTATGTTCATCTTTTAGTCGTTTGCAGGTAACAGATTTTTCTTTTTTTCTAAGTTCCAATTCTGCTTTAAGCGCTTCTTCAGCCTTAGTAGAAATACTAGGTTTTTTTAGTTCTTTCGCTACTTTCCTTTGAAGTCTTTTAGGATTGATGTTTTTACTTTCTTCTGCTGGATAGGTATTCCGCTATGTTTATCATTATGTTTGATAAAATCCAACAAATTCGTATTTACAAAATCATAAACTTCTTGATCTTTAGGTTCTTTTCTAAAAATATACCGGTATGCTTTGTATTTGTTTTCGGGAATGTTTTCTATTAGCCCTATATAAAATTGTCCATCATAACAAATGGTTAGTTTCATAGTAGGTCCCTCCTTAAAATTAAACTCGAATGATGGACATCCCAAGGAGGGGAAGGTTATTGACATCAAAATTATGATGCATCCGGACTACCAACCGAATCGTAGTTTTTCATTCAAGTATGTATTATAAACGATATAGTGATTTTTGTAATGAAAAATTTGGATATTAATTATTAGTTAACTAGAAATTGATACAAAATAGAGAATCTCATAAAGTAGAAATTTAATTACTGAACAATATGAGTAAGTTAATAAATATGATGCAATCTGCTTTTTTGTAAATATGCAAAAAACAGTTAAACAAACGAAGGCTGTAATAATAGTTCAATTCTAGAAATAACAAAACAAAAAATCATATTGATAAAATATATCTTTTAGTTTTAATAGTAACAATCTTTGGGGATCTAGCCGAAATTTAAGACTTAAACACAAGCTTTATGAACCTCACCCAATTATTTATCTATGATGTATTCTTCTTTAAGCAAACCGTATATTTCTAAATCTACAACACCTTTACCAGACCACACTTTAGCTTGTCTCAAAAGTCCTTCTTTTAGAAAACCATTTTTCTGGAGAACCTTTTTAGATGCTTCATTTAACGGCATTACTTCGGCCTGTATTCGATTTATATTAACTTCCTCAAATAAAAATTTGACAAGTATGTTAACCGCATCAAATGCAAGACCTTTACCCCAATAGTCCTCTGCTAAATAGTAACCAATCGTCACCATATTCACTTTTTGATTAAATTCCATTGCTTCTATAATACCTACTAATTGATCGCTATGAGATTTTTGAAAAATGCCCCATTTAACTATGTTTTCCTTCTTGTAATCTCTATCAAAATGCCCAATCATTTTACTCACTGTTTGGATATTATGTTTAGGGATTATCCCGCAGTATTCAAATACTTTTTCATTATCATAAATCGCAAATAGTTCCTGTAAATGTGCATCTTCAATTTTTTTTAGTACTAGCTTTTCGGAGTTTAATAACGGGAATTCTGCAAACACTTTTTCTTTATTCATAGAATTCTCTCCTTATTTTTTAATGAGCACAAGATCAGCAGTAAGGTTCTTCTGACCATTCTTCAGCTTATTTGGGAATTTAAAAACTATTTGTAAAATTTAGATTAATTATGTATAATTTTACTATATTCTTTACGAAAGTGAGTGATTAATTATGAAAGTCAGCTCTATTTTTTCATCAAACATAAATAAGGTGTGGAAGAACTAAGTATAATAGATTCTTCTGCAAAAAAATCGGAGGAATTACTTTGTATAGTGATTACGGTCCATTATGTACAGAACTTTATGATTTGACAAAACCAGTAGGATATTCTATTGGTGGGGATATTGAATATTATCTAGAACGACTAAAGGGAACTAAGGGAAAAGTGCTTGAAGCAGGGGTTGGTTCGGGACGCTTCTTAATTCCTTTACTTGAAAAGAGATATAATGTTGAGGGAATTGACTACTCACCTGACATGTTAGATTTATGCAGAAAACGTTGTGAAGAAAGAGGATTCATGCCAAATCTATATGAAGGTAACTTGAGCAATTTTTCAATAGACTCAAAATATGAAGCGATTGTTATGCCTACAGGTTCTTTATGCTTAATAGAGAATTCAAAAGATGCAATGGATGCATTAAAATGTATGTACAATCATTTAATACCTGGAGGACGCTTAATTGTAGACTTGCTTTTACCTACAGACTGGCGAACAGGGGAAACTTCTTCATCTTACTATGAAATTTCGAAAGAGGAAGGAATTGCATTAGAAAGAAAAGCCGTTGAAATGAACTGGATCGATCAATATACTTTAACCGTTTTGAAATATGAAAAATGGAGAAATGGTAAATTAATAGATTCAGAATTGCAAAGATTTTCGTTACGATGGTACGGAATAGAAGAATTCCAGCACATATTAACAAGCTTAGGTTTTTCTGATATTACTTGTTCAGCTGAATATATTTATGACAAAAAGCCTTCAAAAGAGCATTCATTAATTACATTTGAAGCTGTTCGTAAATAAGTAAACCTGCTAGATTTTAGCTAAGAAAGTAGCTAAATATCTAGCAGGTTTTTGTTTTAATTATCATTCATTTCTTTGTACTCTAAATAGAATACTCTCTTAGACCTTGTCCAATGTTAAGTTTTAGACTTTTTGTACCGCTGTTCGATTAATACTAAATTCATTCCAAATCGAACCATCTTCTTTTAGCAATTCTTTTCCACTCCAAATGATGTCGTAAATGTCACCCTCGTAAGCAATGGCACGACCAAATGCAAATGAAATAAAGTAGTCATTCCATGATTGGAAGAAATGGCTGCCGGCATCAGCTGCTCTTGCAATATAGCCCCATGCCTGTTCTTCGGATAAATAACCAACTATGTAGCTCCATCTTGCAATATTTACAGCTCGGTCAAAATCCCATGCGGCAATAGTGTCCACACGGTCATAGTCTGATTTAGCAAAGGAAAGCTGCTTTATCATTACTTCTTGCGCAGATTCATAGCATTTCTGCGATTTGCCCACTTCTTCCTCTGTAAAAGTCTGTCCAGCTTTCAACGCCATAAATAATTCGTCATATCTTGCACGATGTCCTTCCATAAGAAGCCATTCAAGGGTTGCTACAGCTTCTTCTGGATTACTAACGTCCCAGAATGAAGAAAGACCTTCTTTCAAAGTCTCGTGATCTACCTTCACCGGCAGTATCCGAGGCGACTCAGACCGGTAAAGAGCTATATTTGCACCGTAGGCAAGCAAATGCTGTTTCTCTTTCGGTAATGGGTTAGCCGCTTCCATTTCTAACTGTGATTTTTTTGCGTTTTTCACAATTCGTTTGCTCGCAATAATTAAACCAACAATAAGTAAAACCACAACAGCTATAATAATTCCTACAATTTTCAAATTACTACATTCCTTTCCGTGTTTTTATTTGGCGAAGTTTAAACAAGAATCATTTACTTCGAACAAAATACAGTAAAATTATACATTTATAGTTAGTAATATACAATGAAACTATTTTATTACTTATCGATGAAAGTGAGGATGATATTTGTAGGTACGAGTGATTGAAAGGCACTAAAGATAGGGACATGAAGCGGAAGTTAGCTCTTGATGTTTTTTTTACAGGTGATATGGATGCAGATTTAAGCTACTTTTCAGCGATCAAGTACTCAAACACATGCTGAAAGAAATTAATGCTTTAGGAAAATTTAAAACCCATTTTTTTCTTGCTATATCTTTACAGTATAAAGGAAAAATATGATTGTCTACAATTCAATGAGGAAGAAGGGATTTTCATGCATGAAAAAATGAACTATGGTAGCGACTTTAAATATATTCCTGCGACATCAATTTGGAGTGGTGATGGTGTAGACGTTTTGCCTGATTTATACCAACATACGATTCAAATTGTTAATATTGTACTCTACGGTGAACCTCATAAGAGAGAGTTCATATTAATTGATGCAGGCATGCCAAAAAGTGCAAAGGAAATTATTTCGATAGCTGAGGAGAGATTTGGATCAAATAGTCGACCTAAAGCGCTAATTTTGACGCACGGTCACTTTGATCATGTTGGGGCGATAATTGATTTAATTGAACACTGGGGTATGCCGGTTTATGCACATTCTTTAGAATTACCTTATTTAACGGATATAAAAAATTACCCTAAACCTGATCCTAGTGTAAATGGTGGCTTACTAGCAAAAGTTTCATCCATTTATCCGAATGAAGCGATTAACTTAGGAAACAGCGTTGAGGCACTTCCTTCCGATGGTAGTATTCCATTTATGGATGGTTTTCGTTGGATTCATACGCCGGGTCATACGCCAGGGCATATATCTTTATTTCGCGAAGAGGATCGAGCATTAATTGTTGGAGATGCATTTGTTACGGTTAAACAAGAGTCGCTCTACAAAGTATTGCTACAAAAAAAGGAAATTAGCGGGCCACCGCGATATTTCACGACGGATTGGAAGGCAGCTTGGGATTCTGTAAAAAAATTAGAGGCGCTAAAACCTTCAGTTGCTATTACAGGACATGGATTACCAATGAAGGGAGAAGAGCTTACTAGAAATTTGCATAAGCTAGCTACTGAATTCGAGCAGATTGCTTTACCTAATCACAGCAAATTTCTGAATTAACATAGTAAAAGGGTCACTTTTAATGATAGAAGAAAACATAAGGATTTCATGATGATGAAGAAATTTTCCATGAAAATGCTTTTCCTCTTTTCCTCATAAAAAAACTGCATCTCCAATAGTTAGATGTGTTTAACTTTGGAATGCAGCTTACATTAAGTTTGTGTGAAATTGAAACTTTCTATAAATGTTTACTTGTAAATTGTCGTATCTTTTTTGCTCACCTCAATGTTATTTTCAGGAATAATAAGCGTGAAACCTATAATAACGACGAGTCCAGTAATTAAACCATAAATAATCGGAAGTGTAGAAGTAATGCCAAAAATAATAAATGAAATAAAGATAACTAGTGAACTAGCAATAATAGAATAGAAAGCAGCTTTACTTGTTACACGCTTCCAATAAAGACCGATGATGAGAGGTACAAAGATAGCACCTGATAAAATTGCATAGGCCATGTCCAATGCTACGAGTATATTTTGGATCCATACTGAAAAAATGATGGCTAATCCACCTAAGCCGAGTATGACGATTCGCGATGTATTGATGATATCTCTATCAGTCATTTCTTTTTTTACGTAAACTTTAATAATATCATTCGTAATTAGGGTTGCAGAGGCAAAAATAGCTCCTGAAGCATTTGACATAAGTGCAGAACAAACACTAGCAAGAACAAGTCCCAATAGTGTACACGCTATCAAAAGTGTGCGAGACCATGTGGCAGATATCGCCATTATAGCGAATGAGTGTAATGATATCGATATTAGTAAATTTCATGAAATTTTAAGAGAAGCTACCTTTATCTCCTATGGCTATCATTGTAGTTTCAGCAATATCATAGAACAATACTTCAAAAAAGCCGATTATCAACCTTAGTCCACTATTATGGTTGGTGGAAGTGATGAGATGATAAAGCGTGCCGTGTTGAACGGAACTGGCTATGCGATTTTAGGTCAAAATGCTATTGAGAATGAAATAAATGACGGTTCGATCACGATTCTCCAACATATTTCAGCATCAATAATAACATCAGCCATTAATTTAAAAGTACGTTCAGATGAACCGAATATACTAACGTTTCATGAATTTTTACAAAATGCCTGGCGAGTAAGTAATAATCTTAGTGAATCATTAGGTTAAATTGCAAAATGGGAATTAGATAATAAGAATAATATATTGAAAAAAAAAAGAGCTGTAGCAAATAAATTTGCTACAGCTTGAATTGGAACATGCCCCTTTGATGGCGCAATATAAAGTATTTTATCATAAAAAACTTTATTATAGCGAATTTAGATTTTTACAACATTTCAAAAATAATTATAAAGACAATTGACAAAAAAATCGAGAAACGGTATATTCAACTTATTCAACGTTGAATATAAAAAGGTGATTATTATGACAAGGCTATTAGTTCTTGCTATGTTGGGGCTAAAACCAATGACTGGCTATGATATTAAAGTAATGCTTGAATTAAATGACGCAGAACGATGGGGTGGTGTGCTAATCGGCTCGATCTATAATGCTTTAAAGAAGCTTGAAAAAGATGGCTATATAGAGTTAGCTAGTATAGAATCCACAGGTCATAGACAAAAAGCAATTTACCAAATTACTGAAAAGGGCAGGGAGCATGAGCAAGAATTAATTATCGAGGCGCTTGAAAAATCCTCTGTAGTTTATCCTACAACTTTGTATTCTGGTGTATCCTTTGCGTTTAAACTGCCAAAAGCTAAAGCTGTGGAAGCATTAGAAAAGCAGAAAAAAATTTTAGAGCAAGAAGAGCAGGCTATCAATGCTGGTTATGAGGCGAAATTAATTGCCATGCAAGGAGAATTACCGGAATTAACACAACTAGCATTTGATAATATGCTAGAAATTGTGAAAGTGCAGTCAAAATTTGTACATCAAGCTATTAATATTATGAAAAAAAATAACTCCCTCGAATGAGGGAGTTAAAAAATAGCTATATGTTCAACGTTGAATATACAACAATAAATAAAGGGGAGAAAATATGAAGAAGTTAATTAACGCTAGTCAATTAATGAAAAGTTATAAAACTAGATGTGTCGTTGATCATATAGATGTTGATATTAATGAGGGGGAGATAGTAGCTTTAGTGGGCACAAATGGTGCTGGTAAAACAACAACTATCGGTATGCTTCTTGGCATTATTCCTCAGGACAGTGGAACAATTAAATACTGGACATCTGATTACAAAAAGGAAATAGGTACGCAACTTCAAACAACACCTTTTTTCGAAGGCTATTCTGTAGAGGATAATCTGAAATTATTTGCTGCATTTTATGGAGTTTCGCTAACAAAAATGCTGATAGATGAAAAACTTGCAGCTTTTGATCTATTGCAGGTGAAAAAAATGCCTGCAATTAAACTGTCATTAGGACAGCAAAAGCGCCTGGCAATTATCGTGACAACTTTGCATAATCCTAAACTTGTGATTTTGGATGAACCTTCTGCAGGATTAGATCCAAGAGGACAGCGAGAAATTCAACAAATCATTAAACGTTTAAAAGATAGCGGGGTTGCCGTCTTATTTTCTTCCCACGATATGTTGGAGGTAATGAACGTGGCTGACAGAGTGTTGATGATGCATCATGGAAAAATAATTGCAAATGGTTCACCTGATAGTTTAATGGAGCACTACCAAACTCAAAATTTAGAAGAATTATTTTTTGAATTAACAATGTGAGGAGCGAGAAAATGAAGGCTGTTTTCGTATTAAATTTGAAATCGAGTATAAAAGATATGTATTTACTATTTTGGTCAATATTAATGCCATTTGCTGCGATAATTGCGCTAAGGTTATTTGTACCGAACTATGCAGCAAATTATGTAGAAGGAATCATTGCCATGAGTGTATTTTTTTATTCGTTTATGACCACTGCTTTTATAGCGTTATCGCAAAGAAAAAGAGGTGTTTATAATTTACTTCACGCTACGCCTATGCCTTTATGGAAATATATCATTAGTATTTCAAGTTCGTGGGCAATAGTTGCCATTATCTTATCTTATATAGTGCTTTTATTTTCTATCGTTATCAATCGTCTAGATGTATCTTTTAATATCTTCTTATATATGACACCGATTATTCTAATAGCCTCATTAGGTTTTGTTTTTTTAAGCTTTTTAATATCAAGTCTAGTGAAAAACGAGGGACATTTAAGTATGACTGCCAATGTACTGATGATACCAATGTTACTTTGTAGCAATGCATTTTTTACAATGGAAAAGGCGCCAAGCTTTATAAAATATATTAGTCTGATAAATCCATTTGAATGGTTTTTAAATGGGATTAAAGCTGCATTTATAAATAATTTTAGTACATGGGGAGAATCTTTACTCCTTTTAATAGGATGCTTAGCATTGACACTTATTATTTCATTAAAAACTTTCAAGTATAGTGACCAATAATTGTTCAAAGCAAAGTATAGTTAAATGTAAAAAAAGAAGGGCCAGAACTCGAGGTGGAGTCTGGTTCTTTTGGTAATTTGCTTAAGCATGCTCAACAACTTGGTGGTGAAAGTCCACTACAGGCAGGTTACTTCATTACGTTTTTTGCTTAACAGGGGCCACTATAATTATTAAATCAATTTTTTTAGCATGTTATTTGTTATATTTCTGAAGGAATGTCTTGAGCTTCTCGTACGTAATTTGGGTATTCAAACTACCTAGTACTCCATCATAAACATGTTCAGCTTTCGGAAGATAATAGATCTCATGATGAACATGATTCATGGAAAGTTCCTTGCCCAATATTTTAGCTTGTTCTGTTGGGACAAGACTGTCGCTCGTGCCTAAAAACATAATGGTAGGTGGTGTGTGCCCCCCGATATAATTGATAGGAGAAAGCTTTTGATAACGATCAGGAAATTGTGAAGGTGTGCCCCTTATATACTCTTTCATAACATTTTGCACATAGCCTGGACTAGGATTATTCTCATAAAATTTTGTCATATCTGACGGTCCATAAAAGTTTATCACTGTATTAATAGGTACTGATGGTACATTGGTGGACGGTGGTAAAGTTGTGTCTCCCATACTATAAGCAGCGAGCATAGCTAGATTTCCACCTGCTGAATCACCCATTAAGTTTATTTTTTTAGGATCAATTTTATAAGTATCCGCATGTTCTACTACCCACCCTATTGCTGATTTCACATCAGCTACCTCATCTTTCCATCCTGCTTGGGGAGGCATGCGATAGTCTATATCAAAAACAGTAAATCCTAATTCACTTAACCATTGATTTAAATATGGGGCACTCGCTTTACTGCCCTCAACCCATCCACCACCATGTACCTTTATAACAGCTGGGGTACGTGTGTTTTCCAATTTTTCATTAGCTGGCCACACATCAAGCTTTAACTCAACGCCATCTGTAGTTTTTCCAAATATAATATCTTTTGTAAACTTTGATGATATTTCTTTTTTGTAAAAAAAGTGAGAGTAAAGTGAAACGTGAACATTTTCTTTTTTAGCATAGTTCTTCATTTCTATAATTGGCTCCACAGTTAGAAATACATTTATTAACAAGAGCGAAATCAACATGAATTGAGCGATTTTAGCTTTCTGCCATAAAGCAAGTATTAATAGTACTATGATAAAAAATGTAAATATTAATAAAAACCATGGAGTGTACAATGCAAGCGTTCCAAGGAAACCAATTACACTAAGAATATTAGTTGTATGAAAAATGGCATACGTTATCATGGCGGTAAGAAGTGTTAGTATTACTGAAATGCCTGTTAATAGCCACTGCAAAAAACCTTTAGGCCGCCATAAGGTTATTTTTTTTTGTTCCATATTTCAAAATTCCTCCAAAAGAATATATTTTATCTCCGACAGCACACATCTTTCTATGGATCAAATACACTTGGATATTAAAGTGCCTTATATAATTCTCTTTCTATATAATATATATAGAATCAATTTTTTATTTGTAAAGTTAATCTACAGAAGAGGGAATAATCATTCGAGTCAATGTATGGGGAGAATCTATACTGTTTTTATTAGGTTCGCTTACTTTGACACTTATCATTTCATAATGACCAGAACTCGAAATTGAGTCTGGCCGTTTTAGACTGTAATCCAAATTTAGCATTTTGTGAGGACGAAATTGTAACAAGGGATATAAAGGAAGAGCATAGAATATTTTACTTGAGACATTGGAGAGGGTGAGTGAATGAGTGAAATGTTAATTAGAGTAGGAACGACTTATATTCCAGTCAGTAATGTAGAACGGTCATGTGAATAGTATGTAAGTAAATTGGGTGCAGAACGCTGTTACCAGGATAGTGATAAAGCGATTGTTAATTTTGCCAATCAAAGTTTTTTTCTTGTTAAATCCATGAACAATCAAAGCTCTAATTTCATTAATGGCTATGGGGAAGAACATTTTTCAATAGCCTTTGAGGTGGATGGATTAAGTGCATTGGAGACTATTCGAAAAGGTTTTATCGATAAAGGAATTAAAGTTGGAAAAGTTGAGAATAGGGGCCATACGGGAAGAAATTTTGTTTTTTATGATGTAGACGGAAATAAGTTTGATGTGTGGAGTGAGCTGAGCCCTATTTTTAAAGAAAATTACAAGGAGGGAAAATATGAGTAAACCTATATTGAAAGGTGTAGAAGCGATATTTATTCCAATTAAGAACCCCGACCTATCTGCAAAATGGTATGAGGAGAAACTTGGGTTTTCACTTCTGTATTTAGAAGAAGGCGCTGCAGTAATGAAAATTGATGCAGAATCTCAAACTGTTGTTTGTTTATTAAAAGCAAAAAATCATATACCACTAAATTTCCCAGATAATAATTTTGGGGTAGGGAAGTTCTTTAATTTTATTACGCATAACATTGAAGAAACATACCGATCATTAATGTGAGACGAAATTTTTTACCTTTTATGATCCAGACGGAAATCCATTGGGAGTTTGTCAATAAACTATATATAAACACTATTAATTGAATAGTAAATTTATAGAGGGTCACCTATAATAATAAGTGACCCTTAGTAACAAAGCTTGGGAGGTGTAAGACTAAACCATCTTACATTACTAAAATATGATACGATGTTATTCTTGCATAGTTAATTGCCTGAAAAATATTCAGAAAATATCGATAATTAATTTTGTAGGCATAAACGCTGCGGGATTTAAGTGTTCAGATTCTATCACGATGCCAGTTAATCTTCTTTATGTCTTTGTTTCACGCCTTTCCCCCTTACCACATAAAACTGCAATTTCAGGATGGATTGCACAATATTGCACCGTTCATATCTTACATATCGTTCACCTTCTAAAATAAAAACAGCAAGGAAACCGCTGCCTGATGGTGCAATAACACTGTTTTCTTTAGAAGATCGATTAAATTGCATTTGATTCTTCCGAAATTTTACTTATTTTTTCACAGCGTGAATGTAGTGAATTGTTTCAAAGGCTGTTAAATAATCTTCTCGATTGTCAAAATAAAGTTCATTAATTGTATTTGGAGATAAATGCTCATAAATTAGTAAGCCTGAGTTTTCTAACATTTTTTCCATTTCTTTATAAGTAAAACATGATTTCATTGGTTCACCACTAGCTGCAGCCATTTTCACCATATTATCTACTCGATTTGAAATTCCTTTTTCAGTAAATAATTTTTCATCTGCATAATCTAATACGATGGAACTTCCAGACGGTACATTGGCAAACAAATGATTAAGTAAGCTTGACGTTTCCTCTTTCGTTAAATAATAGGAAACACCTAGTAGACTAAAGAACGTTTTTTTATTGTCAAAGCCGTTATCCATTAGATGTTGATAGGAAAACTTTTTTGTGAAATCCATCGAAATGTAATGTACATTACTTGGAAGCGTTATTTCAACTTCAGTCAATCTTTTCTTTTTAAACTGCTGTGTTGCAGGGTGATCAATTTCAAAGATTTCTAAAATGTTTTCAAATTCAGGGTGTCTTAAGCTAAATGTGTCTAATCCTGCTCCGAGTATGACATATTGCTGTAAACCTAACATGACTTCATTGTGCACAACTTTTTCACAATATGCTGCACGTGCCAAGGGAGTAGGGGAGAGTTGAGTTTGCACAATCCATTTTAAGAGCTCTTCATTTTGTCCATTTAGTTTTTCTGCAATTTCTTTGTTGAAAAACTGGATGCCTTGAATCATGTTTGTTTGAATGTCTTGGAACTCTTGTTGTGTGATTAACTCTTTTGCTAGATAGTCATCAAAAATTTTAGGGGTATCGAATTGACTATGATAAGCTCTACTAAAAGCTGAGATTAATGAAGTTAAACTGGATTCACCTTTGTTCATGCAAATACACTCCTTCAAAAAAAATAGGATTCCCCCGGCCAGGAGAATCCTATTGTACAAATAAATATAATAAAAGTAAATTATTGCATAAAAAAATTTTTTTGTCAAGTTTTAGGCGCTGGGAAGCAATTGAATAAGAAACTCTTCTTAATCAATTTTTTGGATAAATATGTTTCCGTCTGGTTGAATTTCTGCATATAAAACTTCTTGGATTGTTTTAACATTTGCCTTATTTAATTCATTATCTAGCCATTCTCTACTTTTTCCAACTTCCAGTAAATTTCGTGGCAATAGCTTCCCATCTGTGATGATTTCAAGAGGGATAAAAGCCGGAGCTGAAGGATAGATTTTTAAATCAGTCTTTTGGGTGTTTTGAAATTCAGGCTTTTTCAAAATACTAAGCATGCCATTTGGTTCTAAAATAGCATAGTCAATTTCTGTAATAGAGAAAACTTGATACTGTCTAATCATCATCGTAAGGTCATCAATATTTATTTTTGTGCTTGCTAAAGCTGCTCTATCTATTTTTCCTTTTTTAATAACAATGGTCGGTTGTCCATCAAGTATAACTCTTGCTTTTCCGGATTTTAGAGCGATGTAACTAATTAAACTAGTAAGCCCGCACCAAACAATTAAGCTTACTAAAAATTTTGTGAATAGAATTGTTTTTAAAATTACCATATTGGCTGCAATAGAACCAATTGTAATACCAGTTACGTAGTTAAAGAAGGTTAAGTGACTTAGTTGTTTTTTACCTAAAAACCTCGCAAGTGTAAGCAGGACAAAAAAAGTAATAATTGTTTGAACAACTATTTGTAAATAACTTGAAAACAAATTTTCCCACCCCTTATCTAATCATTAGAATACCCAATGAATTTTTAAAAGATACTCCATATTGGCTCTTTATCAAAACGTAGGGGTGATTTCCGTTTCGACAGCGGCTTTTCTATGGACGTCCAGTAGGAGCGAAGATCAAACGGGCAAAGTTTGAAAAAATTTCATCTCTGATAATCACTTTATTATCAATAATTGTAAATCAGGTAGTCGTTTTGGTAATATAAGTATTATTTGATGAAAAGGAGAGTTTTTATGGATTCTAGAATTCCTATTCCGGTTCAAACAGTTATAAATGAATATTTGACCCTATTTCAAAATAAAATGCCGAATATAATGGAAGGGTTCTATTTACATGGTTCAATTGCTCTTAACGCTTACATAAACGGGTCTAGTGATATCGATTTTATTACAGTTGTAAACAGAACCTTAACTGAAGAAGATGCGAAAGTGATATCCGACCTTCACAAAGAATTAAATCGAAAATATAAGGAAATAGGGATGGATGGAAGTTATATTCTATTTGGGGATGTCGGAAAGAAACAGAGTGTGGTTAAAGGCTGTCTAAAGGTAAATGAAGGCAAAACAAATTGGACTAATGATGATATTAACCCAATTACTTGGTGGGTTTTAAAAAATAAAGGGATTACCGTTTTAGGGCCGGATATAGCAACCTCTAACTTTAGTGTAGATGAAAGAGTGCTGGTTGATCATGTTTTGCAAAACATGAACAGTTATTGGGCGAATAGATTGAAAACGATGGAAAAATATAAAACTATGGCATTTGTGATACCAAAAAAATTAGTTGATGAAGAAGTAGAATGGTCAATTACTGGGATGTTACGACAATTTTACACATTAACAGAAAATGATATTGTTTCAAAAGTAGATGCATGTAAATTTGCTATACATCATTTACCTGAGGAATTTCATGAAATTATTAACGAAGCTATTAGTATTCGAGAAGGTTCAAATATACGTTATTATAATTCGAAAAAACAACGCATTGATGATACGGTTCAATGTATGACATACATACTTAATCATTGTAATAGTATGAAGATTTAAGTGAGATGTGGCTCATGATCAAAGTTGAAGGATGACATTTGTTAAAACTGAATAGAGTGGAGACCGACGCCCTCTGGAAAGCGCACAGTAGGAACAATCAGACGTTTTGGTGATGAGCATGAGAAGTTCCATTTTATCAGCTGTTACCTTTTTGGAATAAATGGTAAAATTAATTAGTCTTAAATGACAAATTCATTTAAGGGGAGATAGTATGGTTAAAAATTATGTTAGCGTGATAAACAAAAAGGGGAAAACCGTCTAACTAATAATTAGATAGCGTTTTCTCAGATTGAAAGGGGAAAATTATTTGAATCAGGCGTTACTTATTATTGATGCTCAGCAAGAATTATTGGATGGTAATGAGAAAGAAAAAGCTGTTTTTAATAAAGAACAACTTATTAGAACTATCAATTTAGTCATTGATAAAGCAAGGAATTCCAATGTTCCAGTTGCATTTGTAAGAGATCTTGATGTTGCGGAAGGTAAAGGAAAAGGATTCGAAATTCATAATGGCATTAAAGTTCCTCATGAAGCAAAGATTTTCGATAAAAAAGCAACGAATTGCTTCCATGGGACTGACTTGTTAAATCATTTGCAATCTCAAGAAGTTTCACATGTTGTTGTGATGGGCTGTTCGACGCAGCACTGCATTGATAGTGCAGTAAGAACTGCGACTATTAGTGGTTTGGATGTCACGTTAGTTGGGGATGGGCATTCAACTGTGGACAATGATGTTTTAAGTGCAGAACATATTATCAAGCATCATAATCATACACTTCATGGTCATTACAATGTCGAACACTTTTCTGTTGTTAGAAATTCAGAAGAAGACTTGTTTCAACCTACACATGATTCTTATCGATAAGAAAAAATGTATATGGACACTCATTATGGGTGTCTTTTCTTTTTTCTTCAAATTATTATTGATTCTTGTGGATAAGCCTTTGACGCAATATAGGGCTTTTATTAGTAAATAAAGAGTAAATAGAAAGGTAGATAGTATGACTATATATATTGCATTACTTAGAGGAATTAATGTAGGTGGGTATAATAAAATAATTATGGCAGAATTAAGAAATTCACTTGAGCAATTAGGATTACATAATGTGAAGACATATATTCAAAGTGGAAACATCCTTTTTGAATCAGATGAAACCGAGGAGCTTTTACAAACGAAAATTCACGATAAAATTAAAGATGATTTTGGGGTATCTAGCGTTGTTGTCATTAGGACGGCAGAGGAATTACAGCAAATTATTAGTCAAACTCCTTTTTCAGATCAGGAGATTTCAGAAGCGGATCGTACATGTAAAGGGGAATCTTTGCATGTTGCTTTATTGCCGACAGCTCCTTCAAAAGTCAATAGTGACAAGTTTTTATCCTATGCAAACGAAAGAGAACTCAGTGTCATAAACGGAAGGGATGTATATCTTTTATTTTATGACAGCATTCGAAATTCCAAACTAGGCAATAATCTAAAAAAGCTTGAGATTCCAGCAACTGTCCGTAATTGGAAAACGCTCATGAAGCTTTCGAGTATGGCCGAAGAAGTCAAACATATGAAGAGTGAATAAGAATAAAAGTTCCATATAAAAGCTAATAACATGATTTTCCTAGCGACAAATAAGTTCGATTTGAGTGCCTAGCGTTAACTATATAGCAAAAATCGAAAAAAGTTCACAGTTTGTTTAGACATAAATAGAATAATATGGTAAACTAGTGATGTCATGGTTAACAAATGAACACGCATAAAAAAAGCTAGGTATTCACAATTTTTTTGTGGACCTAGCTTTTTTCGTTTAGATAAAAGAAGCTTTTTAAAAGATTTATCGCTGTATCCATTTAGAAGCAATGATCTATAAGGTTTTAAGTGAAAATAAAGAGTAACTTGACAAATTATGTTTTTTAATTAAAAATAATTATGTTTAAAAATTTAAACATAGAGGAGGTATTATGGGAAATTTTAATTGCGATAACAAAGAGCTAGTTCTTGAGAAGTTTAAATTATCAACCCCCATTTTTCAAGCACTTGGTGATGTAAATCGTCAACAAATCATCATGCTTTTACTGACACATGATAGCTTAAATGTAAATCAATTAACAGAAAGAATAGAGCTTTCTAGACCAGCTGTATCCCATCATTTAAAAATTTTAAGACAAGCAGGTTTAATTACTTTTAACCGAAATGGAAATGAAAAATATTATTCATTGAGTTCTAATGAGTTTCTAAAACAAATCAAAGAGTTAATTCAATCTATTGAACAAAGCTATTGATTTGTTCTTTTTTATAATTACAGTTCATATGTTTAAGCTTTTAAACATATGAACTATGTTCGGAATATTAGGAGGATTAAATAATGAAGAGTAAGAACAAAAATCAATCAAAAAATATTTATTTATTAATGTTGCTCGTGCCTTTGTTTTGGGGTGGAGCATTTGTGACAGCGAAGCATGTCATTACGGAAGTTCCACCACTTGTTGCAGCTACGCTACGTTTCGGCATAACAGGAATAATACTCGTTTCAATCATAACAATTCAGAAAGAATGGCAGTGGCAAGTAATCCGAGGTAGATGGAAAGGTTTGTTATTTATTGGCTTTATTGGAATTTTTGGTTACAATGCTTTCTTTTTTACAGCATTGAAGTATACCTCTGCGACAAACGGTGCGTTAATTATAGCTGCAATGCCTGTATTCACTATGCTAGGGGCCGTTACGTTAGGTAAAGAAAAATGGAATAATAAAGCTGGAGCAGGTTTAGCTATATCGATGATTGGAGTAATTATTGTTATTGTCAAAGGGTCACTTTCTGATTTGTTTTCTCTTTCTTTTAACTTAGGAGATTTGCTTTTTGTTGGGGCTCTTTTATGCGGAGTTATTTATGCACTAATGGGTGAATCTATGCTTAAAGGTATACCAGTGATGTTATCGAATACTATGATGATGTTATCTGGGGCTGTTTTCTTAGCAATCAGTACAGTATTTGAAGGCGGTTGGGGTCAAGTAGTCAATATGTCAATTCAAAGTTGGATTGAAATGTTTTATATGGTTGTATGTGGGACATTGATTGGCTATGTTATTTTTAATAAGGGTGTAGAGAGCCTAGGAGGTAGTAAAGCGAGCTTATATTTAAACTTGACGCCAATTGTAGCAACATTGCTTGCGTTAATTGTGTATGGTAGCTCAATTACGTTGATACAAATCGTTGGGATGGTAATGGTGCTGGTAGGTGTTTATATTGCTACTAATAACGTATTCAGTACACAGTCAGATGAAAGTATAATAAAGAATACATAATCCTTTTGAATTGGGGAAAGAAACATAATACTTCTGGGTTAACAAATAAACTGACCAATGCTTTATGTAGAACGATGTGGTATTCAATAAATATAAGCTTTTCAATGTCATAAGGTAAACTGTTATAAGATACCAGATACTCTTTAATTTTAGCTATGTATTTTTTAAAAAGTAAAGCTATATTGAACTGCACCTATATTATTAGTAAGCTTCTAACAATTTGGCTACAATTTATTTTGATAATACTTACAATGGATTTTTAAATTTGTAAGGAATGAGAAAGAAAAAGAGATGATTGATTCGTACAATTAAGTACATGAAAGTGCTCGTTTCGAGAAAAGGTTGACTTTACTTATAGCGAAGGCTGTGAGGAGGGAAGGATTTTCTGCATTGATATTTTAAAAACAATTAATTACCAAGACAGAAAAACCGACGACCGACCAGCGACCCATAAACGTGTCCGGGGCAAGACAACTTAACCTGCTTATATTTTTTAAGAGATAAGGCATTGCCCTGGCTTACATGTTTTATTAAGAATAATATGTAAAAATACTCTTGTTCAAAAAATCGCTTAGTTTAGTAGTCTTTTAATAAAATCTAATTTTTTCATACAGCTTTAGTAAAATTGTCTATTTCATTTGTCCCTTTATTGAATAATGTAAAAACAAGGAGGTGATAAAATGGGTTTTGATAGTTTTGATAGAAGCAAAAAGGGATTGACTAATAAAAGAATTAGTAGAATTCAGGAAGATTGCGAAGGAAGTTGTATAGAAAAAAATGGTCGTCAAGGACTACAAGTCCCACAAGAACCTGTAGGTACGGGGCTTCCAGGGTCTGCTTATATTTATGATACAACTGCACAACCAGCTATCCCGAATAATGGTCAAGTTACTTTCAATACAAATGGTAATATTACTCCTGCAGGATTTGTAACACATGTACCAGGAACAGCGCCTATCATTATAAATCAAACAGGTACTTACCTTATTACCTATGAGGTGTTCGTTACAGGTGGCCCTAATGCGTTTGCTCTTTTCAATGGTAACAACCAAATAGCTGGTTCCAATTATGGAGACAATGCTGGTAACTCAACGAAAAATGGTCAAGTAATCACGACTTTAAATGCATTAGATGTTCTTACATTAAGAAATATTTATATAAACCCAATAGCTTTACTCAATGTAACTATTGGAAATGTTTCGGTTATCAGCGCTTCTATTGTTATTTTAAGATTAGCGTAATACGCTCCCCCATTAAGTAGACAGATTAAAAAATTAAATCTGTTTGCCTATGGGGGAGGTTTTTTATGAGAAAATATAGCTTTTCAAAAGAAGAAAAATTAGAGATCCTAAATTTTTATGAAAATGGCCAATTCACTCTTAATGAGGTGGCCGAATTATATATAGTTGATTCTAGAACAATCAAAGATTGGTAGAATATTTTTTTGGAGAGGATAGTCCTTATAGAAGTAAAAATCATAATACATACCCAAAAGAATTAAAGCGAGCAGCTGTTCAAGACTATATTTCAGGAAGCTATGGTTGCGGGTCTTCTGGCGTTAATTACATCTGGCAGCAATGCGCTAAGGTATTTATTATAAGGAATATTATTTTAGCTTAAGACATTTGCTGGAGGGATTCTCGCAGGACTTGTAACGGGTCTGTGTGATAAGAAAAAATTATAGGTATATATGAATAAATATAAATTTTATTTATGTACTATATTTGATAAAGTATAAGAAAGGGGGCGGTAAGATGAAAATTTTTGATGCACACTTTCACATTATTGATTTTGATTTTCCGATTACTGAAAATCAAGGGTATGTACCACCTAGTTATGTTGTAGGAGATTATCAAAAAGAAACAGCGACGTATCCTATTGTAGGTGGGGCAATTGTATCCGGTTCTTTTCAAGGTTTTGATCAATCATATTTAGTGAATGCTTTAGAGAAGATGGGATCAGCATTTTGTGGTGTTACACAGCTTCCATTTTCGGTTACAGATGATGAGATTATAGATTTACATAATAAAGGAGTATGCGCACTCCGATTCAATGTGAAGCGCGGCGGCTCCGAAGATTTATCGAAGCTCGATTACTTTGCGAGACGTGTATATGATTTAGCTGGCTGGCATAGTGAATTATATATTGACGCAAAAAATTTGCCTGAAATTGCACCAACAATTGAAAAATTACCGGCGATTTCAATTGATCATTTGGGGTTATCCGAGGAAGGCTTACCTCATTTGTTGCGCCTTGTAGAAAAAGGTGTACGAGTAAAGGCGACAGGTTTTGGTCGTGTAGAGCTCGATGTTGAACATGCGTTGAAATCTATTTTTGCTGTCAATCCCGAAGCGTTAATGTTCGGTACAGACTTGCCGTCCACACGAGCAAAAAGACCTTTTGCTTATGCAGATATTGAGCTTATTCAAGAATTGTTTGATGCAATGTCAGTTGAGAAAATTCTTTATCAAAACGCGATGGATTTTTATTTCAAGTGAGTTTTTTTAGTAGAAGTACCCTTATTCCGCATAATTGCTACTGCCTTTCACATCAATGAACTGCACCCAAATTGTTAGACATAATTGTGGAGGGTTTTTTATGATGCGCTGGGAGAGCATAGGGATATGTAATAGGATCACTTTATATAATACCGCAATTATTAATCTAAACTAATTTAAAAAGCTTTATCATAATAAGCTAAAAATAAATCAATGGTTGACTTTGCATCATTGTGCGAAGACTCAGTAATTTTTACTACTAGAGAATGTAAGAGAGCTACTTGACGAACAAGTTTACCAATTTCAATTGTAGATTGATGAAGGAGAGTTTTATTCATAAAGATGTTCTCGTTCTGGTATTGGGGTCACTCTTTATCAGAATAGAGAAGCTATTGAACAGTTTGCATTGCAGGTGAAAAACGAACTAAATTAAAATGAAACCGAGTTACTCATAAATATTTGAGTACTCGGTTCTTTTATTTGTAGTTACCCAGCGATTAAACCCACAGATATTCGTTGTGAACAAGCACGAGATTACGCAGCTCGCATTGCGGATTTTCTAGAGAAGAAAGATGCGCTTTATTATTTCTACACATTGAGCCCTTTAAAATTCAGGGCACAAGCAACTCCGTATGTTAAAAAACTTAACGTATATGAAGTGAATTTGCGATTATTCCAATCCAGTAAATTCAATGTGATAGATTTTCTTTGGTCTTCCTCGCAATTTCTCTTGTTTTTTATAAAGGATACGTGCAGCTCCTTTTTCCTCCAACCGATTTAAAATACGGTTAGCACTGCGTATAGTGACATCGAGATGATAGGCAAGTTCCTCAGCTGTCATTTCATTGCTATTGGTCTTTTTCATTACAGCCATGATTTTTTGAAGCTGCAGCGTAGAAATTTCCACATCTTTGCTAATACGTTGGATTGACTTGTTTATTCCTTTAAAATTTTCAAGATTATCTCCTTCATTCAATGGCCCAATCACCTTATTTGAATCTGTCACAACAAAAGTGCCATGAGGTCGGCTTGTAATAGATAAACGGTTAGCATACTGCGCATTTATACGCGCTTTATAGATTGTATTATTGACACCCCAACCAAGGTGAACCTGAAATGGCAATACTTTCGAGAGATAAGACATTAACAAGCATTGTGAAAGATTATTAGTAAGTGTCTTCAATTCTCTATATGAACTGATGAGTTCAAAACTGCCATTCGATATTTGAATGAGGAAGGGGACCTCTTGCTCAGTATTAAATTCTAAAAGCGATTTATGCAATAACATTTGCTGAAACTCCCACTCATTTATGTTTTGTTTGGTGGTGTCCGAATATCCAATGGAGACATGACCAATAGCAATTTGGTTCTCAGCTAGTTTAATCACTGATAGCTCATTTATGATTTGTTCGAATTGCTGGATAACCGAATCAGTCGATGGAAACAGAAAAATATGGGGAATTCCATGTCGAGTTAAATCATCAACGATATTACTCAAACGGGTTAAAGACAAATCAATTTTTCCTTCTTGCCATAATCGAATATGTTCATTTAGTACTTGTTCGTAGCCATCATCCGTCACCTTAGAAAAGGAAACCAAATGTGGCATGTCCTTTTTAGACAATACGTCTTTTAATCCGAGGAAATTGTTTTGACTCGCAACAAAATCGATGTAAATCCTTGAAAATTCAAGCGTACGGTTAGACAAACTGATTTGTAATAGCTTTTCATAAAATTCCTCTTTTGTAAATTGAAAGTAATACGTTGGAATGGGAAAGCTATTCCATTGGTCTGTTAAATAATGGTACGCTAGCTCGGTTAGTACGAACCCATCTACATCGTGCATATTTTGTTGGTATAGATCAATTGTTTCCTGTAAGCGTTGATAAGGAATCATGATGATCTCACAGCTCTCACGGAGACGATCAGGTACCGTTTTTATTTCTTTGAGAGAATGCTGAGCAATTAAGACACCCAACCGGATCATTCTCAATCCCTCCTTTTATTCACTGATAACAATTATAAGCCATTCCTTTTGACAATGGAAATGAATAAAAAAAGCCTTGAAAAAGAATATTAATAAATTTATAATTATTTTCAGACAATTCGTCTTATTTATGTCTAAAAATCCATAGTCTTATACAAGGGGAGATATGGCGAATTTTTTTCATACAAGAATAATTGTCAGGAAAATTAATAAAGGGGGAATCAAAGATGAACACAACTGCTACAAATAGAAAAACAAAAACAGTAATTCTATTATTACTTATTTTTGGAGAGCTGCTCAGTACTTTTGACAAGGTTGCCATTAATGTGGCTGTTATCCCTATCTCTAAAGAGTTCGGTTTAACAGAAACGCAAATGGGTTTAGTTATCAGTAGCTTTTTTTTAAGTTTTGCGATTATGCAGCCAATTGGTGGTAGTCTAGCAGATCGATTCGGCACACGAAAAGTGATTATTATTTCTCTAATTACATGGTCCATGATTACGATCTTTACTGGGCTTGCTTGGTCTTTAGCATCATTAATTACTATTCGTTTTTTATTTGGTATTGGGGAAGGAAGCTACCCATCAGCAAGTGTAGCAGCCATTGGAGAAACATTCCCCTTTGAAGAACGTTCACGAGCTAAATCCACTCTTTCAGCTGGAGGAAAGATTGGTGGTGCGCTAGGTTCTTTGTTTGTGGCTGGTTTAATAACTGGATTCGGATGGAAGTTAATGTTTGTTATTTTAGGTTGTGTTGGTTTACTTCTTTCTCCACTATACATCAAGTACTACCGTCCTGGAGGCATCGATGTTCAAAAACATAGTACTAATGAAAAAATTACATTGATTGAGTTATTCAAAAAACCTTTATTGTGGAAATTGATGGTTGTTTATTTTGGTTTTTCCATTGTATCTTGGGGCAGTCAGTCATGGTTACCTTCATATATGGTAAATGTACATCATTTAAATTTAGTGTCGATGGGTGCATTAATTACTATTCCGGCATTTTTTACAATAGTAGGTGTAATTGGAATAGGTTGGATACTTGATAAATACGTAGCCGGACGGGAGAAAATTGTTATCATTACAGGTTCTCTTACGACAATGATCTCTTTACTGTTTATGACACAATCTCCTTCCATCGTAGAAGTTTTGATTTGTATGACGATAGCAAGTATCAGCATTGTATCTGGAGTTGTCACAATATTTACAATTATCCTAAAACACATCCCTAGTTCAGGTGTGGGGAGAGCCTCAGGATGGATCTATCTTTCTGGAAATCTTGCAGGTGTCGTTGCTCCTACAGTAATGGGATTTATGATTGAGCGATTTAATGGTTCATATGAGGCTGGATTTTGGTTTTTAATTGCAGCGCTTATCATTTCACTTTTAATAGGGCTGACAATTCAAACGAACTTAGATAAAACAAATAAAAAAGAGGGAGAGATAGGTTTCCAAGTACAATAGCCTATCACAGAAAGGGTGTTTTTCATGTTTAATCATCAGAGAATTTGTGACATTATTGAAGAAAAAAGAGAGCAATTGATTCATGTAAGTGATTGTATTTGGGAATATGCCGAAACAAAGTTTGAGGAGTTTCGCTCAGCAGAACTAATTTGTAAGACATTAGAGGAAGAAGGATTTAACGTTGAAAGAGGAGTAGCTGGACTTGAAACCGCTTTTATCGGTAACTATGGAAATGGTGGACCAGTTATAGCCATTCTAGGAGAATATGACGCTTTACCTGGTTTAAGTCAGGTAAGAGGTCAAGCTACACAATGTCCTATCGAAAAAAGCGGAAATGGTCATGGGTGTGGTCACAATTTACTAGGTGCTGGGGCGTTAGCTGCTGCAATTGCAGTACGTCAATACATGAAAGAAAACCAGCTACAGGGAACTGTTCGTTATTACGGTTGCCCTGCGGAAGAAGGCGGATCTGGCAAAACCATTATGGTAAGTGAAGGCTTGTTTGATGATATAGATATTGCTATTTCTTGGCACCCTTATCCATTTAACGCTGTTGCATCAGTGACAAATGTAGCAAACTATCAGGTAGCCTTTAAATTTAAAGGGAAGGCAGCCCATGCATCATCATCTCCACATCTTGGGAGAAGTGCATTAGATGCCTTAGAACTTATGAATGTTGGAGTTAATTTCTTAAGGGAGCATATTATACCTGAAGCGCGTATTCACTATGCTATTACAAATTCTGGAGGACTAGCTCCAAACGTTGTACAAGCCGAAGCGGAAGTACTTTATTTGGTACGTGCTCCTAAATTGGAGCAAGTTGAAGAAATTTATCAACGTGTATGTAAGGTAGCGAAAGGCGCAGCGATGATGACTGAAACAGAAGTGGAAATCCTATATAATAAAGGATGTTCTAATCTAATTCCAAACAAAACTTTAGCTGCTGTAATGTATCAGAATTTCCTCAAGGTAGGTGTCCCGATATTTAATGAGAAAGAAAAAGCTTTCGCAAGTGAAATTCGCAACACGATGCCAGAGTCAGACAAGTTAAGTATTTTCCGAATGCTATCTCAGCTACCAGTACCAAAAGAATTACTACAGCAAATTAAAGAACAAGATATTTCTTCCATTTTAATGCCTTATGTAGATAAAACGTTTAATATGACAGGTTCTACTGATGTAGGAGATGTTAGTTGGAATGTACCTACTGTGCAGTGTGCAACGAATTGTTTTGCAATGGGTACACAGCTTCATACTTGGCAAGTTGTAGCACAGGGAGGAACATCCATCGGACACAAAGGGATGCTTCATGCCGGAAAGGTAATGGCAACTACAGCCATCGATATTTTGTTACAACCACAAATCATTGAAAAGGCAAAAGTTGAGTTAAAGGAACAATTAGGTGGCGCAATATATAACCCACCGATTCCAAAGAATATCGAAAGCTCAACCATCTAAGTTATAAATACTCATAAAAGATTAATAGAAAGAACTCAATAATGAAGATTTCTTTACAATTTAAACATTAATATGTTTTGTTTAACATAGGAAGTAAAGGATAAGAGGTTGGTTCAAAAAAACTGGTCAAAACCATAAAAAAACGTGAGAAATTTATACCGTATCCTACAAGAGTCTTTAACGAAGATTTTTCGACATTTATTTGCAGATTCTGTAATTGTAAATGTAACGGAAATGAATAGGTTAATAAAGCCCTTCATTGCTGATAATGGTATATATGCAGGGAATAAGCCATTAAAATATGGGTTTTGGGGTAACTAGTTGATTAATTTTATTTTGACCGATCTAAATAGTAAATATATTCATTAACGAGTAGTGAAACGTGATATGCCCCCCCATTAGGTAGACAGATTAAAATAAAAATCTGTTTTTCTAGGGGGGCATTTTTTTATGGCTCGAAGTAACTACTCAAAAGATGAAAAATTAGCGATTCTTAGATTTTACTAAGGGTTGTCAACGCTATTTCTTTAATCGAGATCATTTGATTAAATTCTGAGTATTTTTGTTTTCTTGAACAATATCTTCTTTCTTTATATTGGCAATAAATACCCCTATTAAAGTGATTAAGCCACCTGTTACGGCTGAAAAATGTGGGACTTCACCAAGCCAAATCCATGCGATAAGAAATGCAAAAACAGAGGTTAAATATAGCGTACTTGTTGCTTCAGCTGCTCCATTTCGTGAGGTAACATAAGCTAGCGTAAAATAAGGAATGATTGTTGGAAAGATTCCAAGATACAAAATGACTAATGTTGCATTTAACGGTGCATCCATTATTGCATCACTTAGCCCGGGTGAGAATAGTAGCATAAAAATAGTACCTGACCAAATTGCGTACATCGTGAATGGAAAAGCCCTATATTTTTTTACATAACGACATTGAAAAACAAAGTATATACTTTCTGAAAGGGAGGCTACTAAAACTAGGATGATCCCCGTATTAAAAGCAAAGTCTCCGGTTGAACCTCCTACAGAAATAAATGCTACACCACAAAAACCAACAAGTGAACCAAGCCATCCCCATAACCCAAGCTTCTCACGAAAAAAGAATACAGCTAACAAGGCGGTGAATATAGGGGTTGTTGAAACAAGTAAACTTGCAACGCCAGCACTAATCGTTTGCTCCCCATAATTAAGTGCTACTTGATATACAGTGAATCCTAAAAAGCCAAGCAATAAAATAATTGGGATATCTTTTAGTGCAGGTAAAGGCGTTTTAGTAATAACTGCGATGATGATTAATACGAATGAGCCGACTAATAATCGTAGTAATGATATATGTTCGGGTGAATAAGCCGTCAATGCGACTCGGATTCCTGGAAAAGCTGATGCCCATAAAAGGATTGTTATGAAATGAGCAGAAATAATCTTTAAATCTAATCTTTTTAACATGAATACACCTCGTTTTACTTTCTTAATCCAACCAATTAAATTCTTATTTTCAATATTAATAGGATTTTGGTAAAATTTCTCCAACAGGTTAAAATGAAAAAAACCAACCAGTTCATTAAAGGGAGTACATATGAAAAAGCCAAAATATCAAGTGATTATTGATTTTATAAAAGAAAAAATTGCTAAAGGGGAGTGGCCGATTGGCAGTCCTATACCAAGTCAACGTAATCTGGCAAAACAGTTTGAGGTTAATCGGAGTACAGTTATAACAGCTTTAGAGGAACTAATGGCAGAAGGACTAATTGAAGGCAAAGTAGGGAAGGAAACGTTGGTCACCAATAATACTTGGACTTTGATGGGAGGGAAATTCTCGGCGAACTGGAATGAAAATGTCACATTAGGAACGCATAAACCAAGCGTTTCCATGGTGCAGGAAATTAACGAAGCGGAATCGAATGCGAATCTTATTCAATTGAGTAAAGGGGAGTTATCACCAGAGATGTTCCCTTTAGAAGAGATGAAAGCCATTGTTCAAAAGGTTTCGAATCAATTGGCCACTTTTGGCTATGAAGAGCCGAAAGGAAATATAAAATTACGCCAAGCCATTAGTGATTATTTAAAAGTAAGAGGAATCGAAGCATCTCCGTCGTCCATCCTTGTCGTTTCTGGTGCGCTTCAAGCTTTACATCTAATTTCAATTGGACTTCTGAAAAGAGGTTCATCGGTATTGTTGGAAATGCCTTCTTACCTTTACTCATTGACTGTTTTTGAGTCTGCTGGGATGGAGTTGCAAGGCTTAACGATGGACAATGAGGGGATCATTATAGATTCCATTTATCCGACTAATGAAAAGGGCAAGAATATTTTATATACGATTCCAACCTTCCACAATCCAACAGGCGCATTAATGCAAGAAGAGAGACGTCAGAAATTAATGGCATACTGTGAAAGAGAGCAACTTCCAGTTATAGAAGATGATGTGTACCGTGATTTATGGATTGACAATCCACCACCTAAACCACTGAAAGCAATGGACCATTACGGGAATGTATTGTATGTTGGAAGTTTATCCAAAACCCTTAGTCCAGGATTACGGATTGGGTGGGTAGTCGGTTCGGAGTCAGTCATTAATCGATTAGCAGATTTAAAAATGCAATCCGATTATGGATCAAGTACACTTTCCCAGCTCGTGGCAGCAGAGTGGCTATCAAGTAATCTATATGAGGATCATCTTGATAAAGTAAGAGAACAACTTAGTGTGCGTAGAAAAATTGCTTTAGATGCATTGGATAAATATTTGAGTCCTTACGCTACGTGGGACATCCCAAAAGGAGGATTGTTCATATGGGTTAAAATAAAACCAGAATATAAAGTAAAAAGGCTGTTTGAGAAGTCGTTATCCAACAATATTCTTCTAAATCCTGGTAGTATTTATGCCGAAAAATCAGGATTATTTATACGAATTTCCTACGGGTATGCTTCACTCGAAGAAATTAAAGAAGGCATTTTCCAATTAAGTGAGATTATTAAAAATCAATTGATTGTAATGGAGGGGTAAAATGAAATTACTAAACAAATTACCGCAAAGTAACCCGAATTTACATGTAGAATTAATTGATAATGGCTGGATTCCTATGAAAGAACCTAAAAATTTAAGAAGTGCTATATTGTTATCGATCCCTTTAATGATGATCGCTTCAATGATTTCTATTGGGGTAATAAATATTTTCTCCAGTATTTCTTTGAATGATTTTGGGTTCTCAGAGGGTGCAATAATTATAACAATTAACTTTAGTATT
This sequence comes from Lysinibacillus zambalensis, assembly GCF_040183165.1. Lineage (NCBI taxonomy): Bacteria > Bacillati > Bacillota > Bacilli > Caryophanales > Bacillaceae > Lysinibacillus > Lysinibacillus zambalensis. The sequence goes on along the minus strand of NZ_JBEGDG010000001.1, from coordinate 405,421 downwards.
ATTTTGTGGCTAGTCTTACTAATGATTATTCATGAATTACTTCATTTGATGTTCATTCCTAATTTTATGAAATCCAAAAAAACTTTTGTGGGGCTTACTCTGTTTGGGGCTTTTGTTATTACGGAAGAAGAGATTTTAAAATCAAGATATATCTTCATTACAGTTGCTCCTTTTATAATACTGTCAATAATTTTGCCACTAATTTTAAGTGTAGTTGGACTCTTGACAACGACATTAAAGTTCTTGGTCATACTAAACGCAATGGGTTCGTCAGTTGATTTATTGAATCTTCTTCTTATAATGAAACAGGTACCGAATAACGCAACATTAACATGTAATGGACCAAATACTTATTGGAAAAAAGATCAGACTGAACAAATAGGGTAAAGATTTCGTAAGTCATCTAATAGGAATAATACCGATATAGAATACATATGAAAGAGGAGGGTGCAATGAAATCAGCCCGAATGTTTAGTATTTTAAATTTATTAGTTCATCACGAGAAAATCACGGTACAACAGAAGAGAAGATTCAAAAATGGTATGATTCCATAAAAATGGTTTTTGCGAAAATTAATTTATAGGTAGAAGGGCATTTGGAATTGACTTAACTTATAAAACGTTTTTTAAAATTTCTGTTCTTTTGACATACAGCTGACACACTTCATCGATATAGTGTAGATACAGCTTAGTTAAATCTAAGCTTAGGGGCAAAAATCCCGTTACACTAATTCAAGGAGTGAATAAAAATGAAAATAAGAAGTAAGATTTCGATTTATGCTATGACAGGAGCTTTATCACTAGGAATATTTGGCGGTACAACGATACCAACTCTCGCAGCTACAACTCAAAAGGAAACAGTTAAAGTAGAAAAATTCACAAATTTAGATACTGAAACTCAACAAAAGGTTGATGAAATTTTAAACAATCTAAGGAATGAACTAGCGACCTTAGGGGTGTCATTACCTTCAAAACATACTGGAAAAGGCGATAAGTTCGCGAATTTAGATGATGAAACAAAAAAACAAGTGCAAGAAATTATGAAACAGCTTAAAGACGGTTCCTTGACTCAGGAGGAAGCGAATACAAAATTGAAAGACCTTGGAGTATCAATTCCCTCTCATAATGAAAAAGGTGGTAAATTCGCGAAATTAGATGATGGAGCGAAAACAAAGGTACAAGAAATTATGAAACAAGTTAAAGAGGGTGCCTTAACTCAAGAGGAAGCTAACAAACAACTGAAAGACCTTGGAGTATCAATTCCGACCCATAATGGAAAAGGCGATAAATTCGCCAATTTAGATGATGAAACAAAAACAAAAGTACAAGAAATTATGAAACAAGTTAAAGAGGGTTCAATAACTCAAGAGGAAGCTAACAAACAACTGAAAGACTTTGGTGTATCGATTCCGACTCATAATGAAAAGGGCGGAAGATTCACGAATTTAGATGATGAAACAAAAGAAGAGGCTACCAAATTAATTGAGAAAGCAAAAAAACAAATGAAGGAACTAGGAGTTGAGTTCCCTACAGAAAAGTTTAATCAATTAATGGATTAACAATTTTTACGAGCAATAATAAGGTCCTAAAACCTCTGTTTTACAAGGGTTTTAGGACGCTTTTTTATTCCGATTTAGCCTAGATCTTTAATATATTTCGTAACATTTCCTAAACAACAACTACCTTGAGGATTGTTTACCTCACAGCCACAACGATTCTCTTTTATATTTTCACGAATATGTTCTAACGGATTTGGAGTAAGTTTAGTTTCGACATTGTGTTTAATTTTCTCTTTAGTCCAATCAAAACAATAGCAAACCGGTGTACTTAATGAGTCATCCTTTTGATGCACAGATATCTTTATAGCAGAAAGAGTGTATTCCTTATTTCTCGTATCAAAATAAACGACATGACAACCTTTAGTAGAACAAAAATAGTGATTTTCCATCGCATTTATAGATTCTAATACAGATGGTTTAAGCATGGATTTAATTGTTATTAGCTGTATGTTTTTAGCTTTATTTTTGCAAGACGGACAAATAATAGTGTTTGCATTACTATTTTTTTTAGGGCTACTACAACAATTTCCCATCTTTGATTCACCTCGAACAGTTTATTTTCTACAGCTAATGTTTCAGTAGTAGAACATTAGTTTGGACTCATAATTCATCTTCTTTAAAGTATAAACCATGTACTTAGGAAAAGAGGGAAGGAATTGTATCATTATCAACAAGTCAGTGAACATTCAAAAATGATTAGAGCCAACAGCTTTTTTTGAAAATTATTAATCATTATATTAAAATGGAACTAATACCAAAAAATACGAGAACTTTTTTAGGCACTCATAATTAAACTGCATCCAAATTGTAATTTCGTACTAACTGGGATGCAGTTCAAATTGTCGTTTGGGTCTAATGAAAGAAAATACTAAAAGGTGATAATTTTATGTTAGGATTTGAATGGTTCCCTAAAAGGTGGGGGAAAAGAAAAGTTTCGGAACGTTTTCTTCAAGCAAAATTTACTGAAAAAGGTAAAGGGATTACGATTACTACATACGCTGTAGATTTATATGTACTATCTATTCCTTTAGAAGTGAAAAAATATAATTCATTGTAATTTATGAGTGTCACCAAATTTTGTTGACATTTTTTTATTTGAAATTCGTGTATTTAAATAGGTTGTTTTTGACTTAAAATGTGAAAATAAATAACATCCTAAAATAACAATCAATCCTCCAATCCCTTGAGTCCAAGAGATGCTTTCTCCTAAAAATAAAAACGCTAAAATTGCCGTGAAAATCGGATTGAAATTAAGGAAAACACCCGATGTTGTAGCCCCTAATTGTTGAATACCAATACTCCAAAGTACCATACAAACAACAGTGGAGATAAGACCTGTATATAAAAGAGAAAGAATAAAAGAATGATTTACATTGGAAATGGCAAAATCCTTAAGGTTAAACGGCAATAGTACTAGAAGTCCAAATATTCCTGAATACAAAGTGGACATTAGTGGCGAGGTAGTCTTCATTGCCCATTTACTACAGACGGAATAAATTCCCCATACACAAACAGCTGCTACCATCCATAAATCACCCAAATTAAAATGAAAAGACATTAAAAAATCGATATTTCCCTTTGAAAGTACGAGAAGCACACCAAACAACGAAAATAACATCGAAAATGCTTGAAGTTTATTCATTTTTTCATTTAGAAAAACAAATGAAAAAAACGCAATAGAAATTGTATTTAATGTTGAAATGAGACCAACATTTGTCGACGTAGTTCTTTCTAATGCTAAAAATTGAAAAATATTGAACAATACCACACCTGTAATGCCCATTAAAAATAAAGGGAGAAGGGCAGCTCGAGAGGGAAGCATTTTTTTCTCTTTCCACCATACCATTGGAAGAAGTGCCACTATAGCAATGAGCCACCTTAAGCTCGTCAGTGTTAACGGAGAGGCATGGTCAACAAGAGATTTGGCCACTACAAAATTGCCACCCCAAAGTAAACTAGTTAAAAGCATTAATAAAACATAGACATTCTTCAAATCATTATCTCTCCTTTGAGTGTCTTATGTACAATCAAGTTACATTTAATAAAAGAATCATAACACTTTTGCTAATTTGGCAGTATAATATTTCGTAAGAATAATGAAAATCAAAACAATGGAAAGAAAAATAAAGTTTTACAGAATAAAATTAATAATAGCTGTCAAAAGTGACTATAATTTCGAATAAAAAAAGGAGAAAAAAATCATGAGAGATGTGGAAAGAAAATTATTAGATCGTGTTGATACTCAAATACTGGATATTTTGCAGAGAGAGGTTCAGATAAGTAATGCAGAGATAGCGAGACGGGTGAATTTGTCTCCGCCGGCAACCCACACGAGGATAAAACGTTTAGAAAGTGAAGGATTTATTGATAAACAAGTTGCCATTTTAAATCCTGAGAAACTTGGATTCGATTTACTGTGCTATGTTTTCATGAGTACCAATATTCATCAAGCTAAGGAATTAGAAGTTTTGGAAAATACCTTAAAAACAATGACCGAAATATTAGAATGTCATTGTTTAACAGGAGAGTATGATTATCTTTTAAAGGTCATTGTTAGAGATCGAAAAGAATTAGATAGCTTTATTAGAAAATTAAATAGGATGGGCATATCCCGTATTCAAACTAACTTATCATTAAGAGAAATTAAATATTCTACAGTCTTACCGATATCAGAAGATTAACAGTAGAAGTTCTTCAGTGCAATATGGATTTTAGCTTCACACAAAAAGGGTTTAGGTCAAAACTAAATTTTAGGAGGCATTATGAAAACAATCATATATATGGTGCGACATGGAGATTCACCAAAAGACGGAAATGAGAGAACGAGAGAATTGACTGAAAAGGGTAGGTTAGATGCTCAACGAATAACTGATATTTTACTAAAAGAAGGTATTGATACTGTTATTTCAAGCCCGTATAGTCGTTCAATCCAAACTGTTCAGGAAGTAGCAAATCAAATAGAAAAAGAGGTAATTATATTTGAAGATCTAAAAGAGCAACTATTTATTGCTGGAGATAAGCGAATTGCTGACGAGGAATTATTCCCTTTTTTACAAAAGTCATTTTCTGACCCAACCTATGCTTTAGAGGGAGGCGAGTCAAATGCTGACTGCCAGAAACGTGCTATAAAAGTTTTAGAAAAAATAGTGAACGAATATCAAGGTCAGAAAGTAGTAATGGGCACACATGGGGCTGTAATGACTTTAATGATGGGTTTTTATAATAGTAGATATGATTTGGACTTTTTATTACAAACAACGAAGCCAGACATTTACAGAATGGAATTCAATGGGCAAGAATTAGCCGGTGTAAAAAGGTTATGGGAGATTTAGGGAGAGGTTTTTGAAGCAATTCACCTAATAAAGTTAGGAAATCAGTAGGTGTAGCTTTGGTATTAGAGATAATATTCATTACACTAAAAGAGAAGAATGATTAAATAACTGAAGACAAAACAATGTTTGTAGGGGTGAAAATTAAATGGAGGACAAACTAAATCAGAAGTATGAAATAAAAAATTATATGAATAAACAAATTAATAAAAATCGATATATTTTAGGTGTTGCAGCTGGTTCTGGAATGACAGCTAAATATGCAGAACAAGGTGGCGCTGATTTTATCCTTGCGTTAAATTCAGGGCGGTTTAGATTAATGGGAGTAAGCTCATTAGCAGGTTTTTTACCGTATGCCAATAGTAATGATGTTGTAATGGATTTTGCATGCAAAGAGATCATTCCTACGATTAAAAAAATTCCAGTTTGTTTTGGTTTATGTGCAACAGATCCAACAATTGAATTAGATAGCTATATCGATTTGATTCAGAAAAAGGGATTTGCAGGTATTAATAATTATCCAAGTATTGGCCTGATAGATGGGCTTTTTGGAGAAGCTCTAGAAGAACAAGGGATTACATATGAAAAAGAGGTAGAAGCTATTCGTATCGCTAGTGAAAAAGGTTTGTTTACAGTAGCTTTTGTATTTAATGAGGAACAAGCTATAAGGATGGTAGAAGCGGGTGCAGATATTATTTGTGTTCACTTAGGTTTAACGAATGGGGGATCACTAGGCGCTAAAAAGATTTTATCTTTATATGCTGCCAAAAAGATGGCTGTAACTATTTTTAATAGATGTGATGAACTGAATCCAAACATTATTAACATGATTTATGGAGGTCCGGTCAATAAACCTATAGATGTTCAGTATATGTACGATGATACTACTATTAAGGGATACATCGGAGGTTCCGTTTTTGAAAGGATTCCAAATGAACAAGCACTTATACATATTACGAAATCATTTAAGCAGACGAACGATTTTCAATTGGATGAATTAATAAGTAAAATTACTGATGGTTTAGGAAGCCGAGATGATTATATTAATTTTGCAAAGAAGTATATCAACCTACATTATATGGACGAAATTTCATTGAATGAAGTCGCTGAAATATTAAGTTTGTCTCGCTCTTATTTAAGCACTTTATTTAAAAAAGAGATGGGTATTTCATTTACTGAATATCTTATTAATTTTCGGATAAATCGCGCTATCGAAATACTGAAATTTGAAAAAATACCGCTAAATAATATCGCTGAAATGGTAGGTTATCCGGATTACACTCAATTTAGTAAAATATTCAAAAAATATAAAGGTGTGTCACCTAAAAACTATTTAACTTCTATCAGCAGGTGTTTGGACACCCACTGAAATAGAGGAACTCAGTCTAAGAACGCCACGAGCTGTGGCAACGCTTGATTGACCAATATCATGTTGCTGCTGCTGCGCTTTCGCACAGACAAAACCAGTCAGTTGTTGCTGCCGCTGCGCTTTCGCACAGACAAAACCAGTTGTTGCTGCCGCTACGCTTTCGCACAAAAAACATCTGCATGCCTAAATACAAAGCCGTGTCCAGACGCAATAATGCCAAGGCATAATTGATAATATAACAAAGAGACAATTTTATAGAACAAAAACACATTAACTCACCCAAAAGAAAACGTTATTATGGAATGGAGTAATAAATGTAATCGCTTTCTTATATGATTATTTTGACGATTTTAAGATCTAGAAGGGAGAGAGATGATATGAAAACAATTGCTTTGGCTGGAACATTTGATTCAAAAGGAAAAGAATATTTGTATGTAAAAGAGTTGATTGAATCGTTGGGTTTCAATACTTTTACGATTCATACTGGTGTTTTTAATCCAGCATTTGAGCCTGACGTATCAAATGCTGAAGTAGCAGCTGCAGCTGAAGAAGATATACAGGACATTGCGACAAAGAGAGATCGAGCAAATGCAACCGCAGTTCTTGCAAAAGGGATGGAAGTGCTTTTGCCGAAACTGTATGAAGAAGGTAAATTTGACGGTGTACTTTCCTTTGGAGGTACTGGAGGGTCATCTATCGTAACAACTGGTATGAGAGCACTACCGATAGGTGTTCCAAAAGTGATGGTTTCTACAGTTGCTTCTGGTAATACGGAGCCATATGTAGGAACTAGTGACATCATTATGATTCCATCGGTAGTAGACGTTGCTGGTTTAAATGTAATTTCGACTAAAATATTTACAAATGCAGTATTTGCAATAGCAGGTATGCTTAACTTTGACAATAAAACGATCGTAAAAAAGAAACCACTTATTGCTGCAACTATGTTTGGTCTGACAACACCTTGTATTAATCAGGCTAAAGATTTCTTAGAAGCTAAGGGATATGAGGTATTGATTTTTCATGCTACTGGTGTTGGTGGTCGTACAATGGAGAATTTAATAGCTAATGGATTTATAGATGGTGTCCTTGACATAACGACCACTGAATGGGCTGATGAGTTAATTGGCGGTGTCTTGAAAGCTGGACCGAATCGTTTAGAAGCAGCTTCCAGAAAACAAATTCCTCAAGTTGTATCGGTGGGTGCAATTGATATGGTTAACTTTGGTCCATTTGACTCTGTCCCTGATAAATTTAAAGGTCGAAAATTTTATAAGCATAATCCAACAGTTACTTTGATGCGTACATCCGTTGAAGAGAATAAACAAATAGGTGATGTAATTGCAAAAAAATTAGCTTTAGCGACAGGGTACACAGCATTATTTTTACCGCTAGAAGGGCTCTCTGGTCTTGATGTTGAAGGGCAACCTTTTTATGGGTTAGAAGAAGATAGAATGTTATTTGATACATTAAGAAAAAATGTTGACCAAAGCAAAGTGGAAATGATTGAAATCAATGCGGATATTAATAGTGAAGAGTTTGCACTAGCTGCAGCAAGGAAATTGATTGAATTAATAGAAAATAAAGAGAGGGATAGCAATCATGTCAAAGAGACAAGAAATATTGAATCGTTTTAAAGAAGAAATAAAAAAAGGTAATATTCTGTTAGGTGTTGGAGCTGGTACAGGAATTACAGCTAAAAGTAGTGAAGCCGGTGGAGCTGACATGTTAATTATCTATAATTCTGGCCGTTATAGAATGGCTGGTCGTGGTTCCCTAGCCGGATTATTATCGTATGGTGATGCCAATCAAATTGTTGTTGAGATGGGGAATGAAGTATTACCAGTTGTAAAGGATACTCCAGTACTAGCTGGTGTTAATGGAACAGATCCTTTTAAAGTGATGGAAGTTTTCTTAAAGCAGTTGAAAGAACAAGGGTTTAGTGGGGTTCAAAACTTCCCTACAGTCGGTTTAATTGACGGTGTATTTCGTCAAAATCTAGAGGAAACAGGGATGGGCTATGATTTAGAAGTAGATATGATTAGAAAGGCAAATGAATTAGACCTACTAACTACACCTTATGTCTTCGATGAAGAGCAAGCAAAGAAAATGGCTGAAGCGGGTGCGGATATTTTAGTGGCCCATATGGGATTAACAACAAAAGGAACGATTGGTGCACAAACTGCATTAACTCTAGATGATTGTGTCGATCGAATTCAAAAAATTATTAATGCTGGTAAGTCTATAAATCCAGAAATATTAGCAATTTGCCATGGAGGTCCAATTGCAGAACCGGAAGATGCTGCTTATATTATTGAAAGAGTAGATGGGATTGTTGGATTCTTTGGTGCTTCTAGTATTGAGAGATTTGCTGCGGAAAAAGGAATCAAGGAGCAAACTGAAGCTTTCAAAGGTTTATAATTGAAAGTGTATTCTTATCAGAAGAAAAGACAAAGTGCCGGTTGTAACATTGAATTAAAGTTTGATTTAAATAATTTAAATAAAAAAGACGAATCCATTTTGAAAAAAGTTTGTTCAAATTGGATTCGTCTTTTGATCTCTTTTTATTTGAAATTTATTATTTTTTAGGTATCTTTGTTGCACTTTTTCTTAGCATAGTCTGCTTCATTTCGTAAAGTTTTTTACTGTTTTGTCAGGATTAATAATTATTGTTAGTGTATTTAATAGAATTGTACTGATTAATAATATGTTTACAGCAAATACGGAACTACTAGTTATATCCATAAGAGCAGACCAATCCTCAATCTTAACAAGGTGGTTATTATAAAATAATTGGAAACTTATCGATATAGCACAAGCACTGAAACTTAAAGTGCAAAAGATTAATCTATAATTGTGGACTTTCTTATTAGTACTCAAAAGACTACAAATTGGTAACAGTATTGCTATTACACCAAGTACTAGGCTTCCCAGGTTAAGAAAACCGATCATAGAACATCTCCCCCTTATTATTAAAGGACGAAAGTAATTGGAAATTGTTTCTTGTTTATGATGAATGAATTATAAAATTTGTTAGATTGTTTTTTTAATATTGAGCAATACGAAGAGTAATCTTTTTGAAAGAAGGTCTGCAAAAGTCAGCATTCTAGATGTGACTCTTGCAGTAATGATTAATATTCGCATTTTAATGTAATCCGTCTTTTAACACAAAGTCTATAACAGATTTTTGTTGAGAAAGTTTGTAATAAGCATCAAAAATTTCCGTAAGTGCTTTGGCTAAATTTTCATTTTTTACATCATGTTTCTCTAGTATTTGATTAATTAGAAATTCCATTGGTTCTAACATTAATACCACCTACCTTTCTTATAGTAGGTTAACATTTAGGTATAAACATTTTCTGAACAAAATAGAAAATGCCGCAGCGCCGTCACAAGATACAGCTCAGAAATTAAGCCAAGGGATAATTGGTCGGTTTGCAATGAATACATTATTTCAAGCACCATACATATTGAGGCGAAAAATAAACTCGAGTGACCAGCAGATTTTTTTGAATATACTATTTGAGACTAAAACAATTAAGGAGATGGTGTAGTGAGCGAAATAGATAAACGAAACAGATTAAGCGAAGAACCATTTGCTTATCAAATAACGAAAAAAGGAACGGTAGTAATAGAATACGAGGGTAAACAGATAAAAATTGTAAAGGATAGGGAGGGCGAGCGACTTATCGCAAAAATCAAAGAAGTTGCAGACAATCAAACAGCAGTACAGTTATTGTTAGCTAAAATTACAGGTAATTTTAAACGAGGTAACGAGAAAATTGGAAAAAATAAAAGAAAGTAATCTAAGACCTCGTAGTTTCATATTTCCTCTTACCAGTTTCAACACCTACTTCATAAATAAAGAGGATCATAATAAAGAAAAGAATAATTTCTTGAGTAGAGCTAGCTGACCAAAAGCCCAAATAATACATGAACACAAGAAAGATAGCTAAAAGGGTTTTAATAATCTTTAGCGTCATCCTAGATACCTCCTAATAGTTGGATAGATGATCATATAGTCAGGAAGTCTTGCTGAATAATCCGTTAAAAATGATGAATAATTATTTTACTAATCCAAACTGCAAAGATAACCCAAATAATAATAAAAAGAATACCAACAAACCAATTCTTTGGTTTTCCAGATTGTTTTAACTTATCCGCAGCTTCCTTATGATCATCAATCACATGTTGTGGAATTAATTTTAAAGCGAAGATAATTCCAAAAGGTACAATTATCAAATCATCAAGATACCCTAAAATAGGAATAAAATCCGGAATTAAATCTATTGGGCTAAAAGCATAAGCAACTATTAGTATTGCCACAAGCTTTGCATACCAGGGGGTTCTTGGATCTTTATAAGACAAGTAAAGTACAAATAAATTTTGTTTTAATTTTTTAGCAAAGGCTTTGAACTTTGATAGTAAATTTTTACTCATTGAAAAATCTTCCCCCATTCCTAGAAAGTATATATCATAAAAATACATCGAGGAAGAGAAATACTTACTGTACTTCAAATGATAATATGGAGTTAGATTTTAGTATTTATAAATTCCATTAACAAAGCACAATCATTATTAATTGTTTTAACTTTTGTAAACCCGCATTTTTCGTAACATCTAATAGCTCTTTCGTTAGAAACTTCAGGGTCTACTATTATAATTTCAGCGTCTGTAATTTTAATTATGAGTTGAATAAATTTACAAACCATAATAGTTCCATAGCCTTTATTAAATTGATTAGGATTACCGATAAATTGATCAATTCCAATAACCACTTCATTATTTAAGTAGCCTAATTCTTTTAATTCTTCCGTTTGAAGTTTATAGTATTGCATAAATCCTATTGGGGAACCGTCTAACTCAACAATGAAGGGGAGAACTAGAATTTCACCACGAACGCGTGGCTCATATTTTTTCCTTACTTGTTCTATTGAAAATGGTGAATTAATATCCCCATAAAATTCTAAAACTTCTTTCGTACTCAACCATTTAGCCATAAAGCCATAATCATTATTAGTCATTTTTCTGATGTGTATATTGGTGATAACCAAAAAAATCCCCCTTTAACTACTAGTATTGAAAAAATTTTATTCACTACCTACTTTAACATCTTTCAGCAGGTGTCCAAACATCCGTTGAAAGGAGTTTAAGCATCCTGCCGATTCCGGACGCAATTATGTCGAGGGATAATTGATATTTAGAACAACCACTCTATCTGTGGTTGGGAAGTTTCTGCATGATATCAGACCGACGACAGACTTTCCGGGCCAAGATTTCTTTGTAGTACTCGTAATCGCATGAATTATTTACCAATAGTTAATAATGGATAAAATACGTATAATAAGGATGCTATTAATATCAATTAATAGAATATTAATGAAAGATTGGAATGAATGAAGTATGGGTAAAATGAAAAGGTTAGTAGTTTGTTGTTTAATAGTAGTTATAGCAACATTCCACTTCAGTACAGGGAATAGTACTGTATATGCAAGTGGAACTGATAATCTGATTTATAATGGTAAGGTGTTAAACGGGAGACTTTACGCACCTATTCGAGCTGTAGGCGAAAAGATAAATGCGCAAGTGAGCTGGGATGGGGCAACGAAAACAGCTACTTTAACCAAAAATAAGAAAATAATCAAAATGACACTTGGCTCCAAGATACTAAAAGTCAATAATGAGCAACTCCAAATGGATGTATCGTTACTTTTAGATAATGGAAGCATTTTTTTACCGATAAGATTTATCGGTGATGCACTAGATTACAGAACTATTTGGTTGAAATCGAATCGATATGCCAGTATGTATTCAGAGCAGGAGCAGGCTGGTATCGTTGTCTATGCTCAACCACTGTTCTATGAGGACGGCTTTAAGCTGCTTGATGAAGCCATTGCTAAAGTAAAAAATGTTTCAACTGTCGCTCAAAAAAGACAGTATTTGAAGCCATACTTCACGGATGAAGTGATTAATTTAATTATTATGAGAAACTTAACCTTTACGGATATGTCAGAAACAAGTTATTATTCGTATTCTTATCCAAAAGAAACGAATATGAGCATTAGACGTTTGGTTCCTGGATCTGGAGGAAATGTGATACAAAATGTTTTACTTACAAAGAGAAATAATCAATGGCTAGTGGGTTCTCTTGAAGAAGAATTTGTTCCATACAGGCCATAGAAATTTTGTTTACTAACTACGCTTACATCTTAGGGCACTGACTGTCGTTTTTGAGACAGTAAGAAAACAACTTTTTACAGCCAGTTGTCGCTATTTAGCGTGCGACTGGCTGTTTAGTTTCGTTTGAAAACCGATAATTTGTTAGTGTCGTCGAGCAAATGATGAGGTAATTGATAAAGGGCTTAATTATCCATTTTTATACATGCATATTAAGGATTAACTTTTAGGAAGGAAGTAATTTATAATTCAAAACCGACCAATTTCTAGTTAGTTGCAAAGCCGTGGGAATTGAAGCAATCGTTGCTCCAAATACTGCAGTGTTAGTGAACGAAATAAATTAAAAAATTAACTTTTATTCGACAATTCATTGCTAACTAATAAAACTGTAAATGTAACAGATGTATCAAAAGGAAATGTAAAACATGTAGCATCTTTTGCTATCAAAGAGTTGTCTATAGCTAAAGGAATTTTAATCCGCATCAAATACACTTGAGAGATTTTGCGTGTGTCGAGGTCATTCAAATTCCGAATGCTTCAAGAAGTGCATAATCAGCATGGTGTTCCAACAAATCATTTGCCGACTTATGTTGAAGAAGAATTAAAAGTGTCTTTACACATTACTAAAAGAACATGAAGTAAAAATGAGCGCCGCAAAAGCAAATACAAGATTAATTTAATTAGGTCTACTAAAGATTAAAATGTCTCAAGAAAATAAAGCTTCTAAGCTGCAACTTAAACATGACATAAACTTGAATAGCGTCCACTCATTTCATTTTTCAAAGTAAATTTTAACGTATAGTTGTTACAATTTGAGGTCGATGTTACTCTCAATAGGAGGGCGTACTATCGAAAAACCCAAATGAAAAGTGTTTAAAAGCCATTTTAAACTTCTCCGAGTTTATAATTTTACTCCCCCACAATCAATAATCTTGGTGAGTGGTGGAGTAAAGCAGTTAATGAAATGACAAAAAGAGATGTTCAATTATACTTTTTTGCTATTCAAGGTGCATTAAACAATAACTATATTCTCATAAAATAGTTTCTAAAATGTTTTCTGAACTTGAACGACGTAAAAATCAGAGATAGATCATTCATATTACGTAATTTAATTATGTCTAACACTCCCATTCGGGGGTGTTTTTTCATTGGCAGGGGTGAGAAAAATATAAAGGTATGAAAATAGTAATAGAAATCTCTCCATTTTTTATGTATATTTATGGTTGAGGAGGAATATATAATGAAGAAATTTTTAGTGTTATTATGCATGTCTTTGTTCTTAGTTGCTTGCGGTAACTCAGAAGAAAAAAGTGCTTCTGAACCTGTCAAAAACCAAGAAGATGATTCAGAAGAAGCAAATCAAAAAGTGTCTAAAAAAGAGGGAAATACAAAACCTGAAGAATCAAAAGCCCCAACCCAAATAAAATTAGGTGAAGTGATGGTTGTTAATGATTTTGCGGAAATCACTTTGAATAGCAATAATTTTGGTCAAGTTATTAATCCGCCAAATCCAGGTGATTTCTACACATACTATGAAAATAAAGAACCAAATCAAGTGTATTTAGACAGTGTTATTACGTTGAAAAGTTTACAAACTTCGGGAAAAGTTGCAAGTGATTTTGTAAGTCTAAAAATTATTTACGATGATAAATATGAATATACAACATTTTCTACGCTAGAAGAAAATGGGGGTAAAGACTTCACTTATTCAAATATTACTTATATTGAGCCATTACAAACTGGAGTGTTGCACTTTTTAGCATCTTTACCATCTGAAACAGAGAATGATGGCAAACCATTAAAAGCCGTTTTTACAGTTAATGGTGAAACATTCGAACAAATAATTAGATAGATTCACCTTTTAAAGACACTCACCTCTGTTGTGTACCCCAATTTGTATCCCAAATAAGTAATGCATAACGGGTAAAAAAGGATAACACTATTTTTTTCCAAATAAAGAATTGGATAAAAATTCTTTTTATTGTAAAATTAAATATCCTATTTTTTTAATATCTAAAATGCAAATACCCCGCCAAATCAATATTTTTACGCTATAATGTAGGACGAGGTGAAGAAAATGTTTGTAAGTGAAAAACAAATTGAAATTCGATATGCTGAGACCGACCAAATGGGCGTAGTGTATCATGCGAACTACATTATTTGGATGGAAATAGGTCGTTCACAGTTAGTTAATGATGCAGGCTTTGAGTATGCAGAGTTAGAAAAAGATGGTTATGTATCGCCAGTGATGGATTTATCCATTTCTTATAAGGCAGCAATGCATTATGGCCAAGTGGCAACGGTCCGTACATGGGTGGAAAAGCACGATCGTCTACGTACAACTTATGGCTATGAAATTTTACATGAAGATGGCACGATTGCAGCGACTGCTCAGTCCGTACATATTCTAGCGCAAAAAGATACGTTACGTCCGGTGTCCTTAAGTAAAATTGATCCGGCATGGGATGCAAAATACAAAGAAATCGCATGCGAGACGAAATAGGAGTAACATATATGGAACTATTATTAGCGATAGGTGCAATTATGGCATGTCTTGGTGTCGTGCTAGGCGCTTTTGGAGCACATGCATTAAAAGATAAATTTGCGTCCCCACACTACGCAGCCATTTGGGAAACTGCAGTGCAATATCATATGTACCATTCATTAGGTTTACTGGGGCTTGGTATTTTATCGAGTGATGCTCTTTTAGGAGCTTCTAGTATGCTTTCTTGGGCAGGTTATTTAATGTTTGCAGGTATAGTGTTTTTCTCGGGTAGTTTATATGTATTGGCGGTTACAGGTGTGAAAAAGCTTGGAGCGATTACTCCGATCGGTGGTCTGTTATTTATCATTGCCTGGGTGCTAGTGGCTATTTCCGCATTTTCTTAGAATATCCACTATAAATCGAGTGAGGTAGTTCCTATGGAGCTATCTCATTTTTTATAAAGAAGTAAAAAAATGAAACAAATTGGTCTATTTGTGCGTATTACATAATGATTAGATTATTTTAGCATTTTAGCTTATTTCAACGGTTGCTCAAACATCCGCTGAAATACAGGAATTCAGGTTAAGCACTTCATGTCTGAGAATATGCCTGAGTGACCAACGTCGTGTGGGTATAAAGCCTGCAGACGCAATTGTATCGAGGTATATTTGATATGGTAAAATAAGTCTTAAGTATATAAATTGAAGGTGGGAATAAATATGGGTTTATTAAAAGCAGGAGTTGGTGCATTAGCAGGTGTTTTAGAAGATCAATGGCGTGAATATTTCTATTGTGAATCACTGTCCGCTGATGTTCTTGTGGCAAAAGGTTTTAAACGTACTTCTAAACGAGGGTCAAATAAAGGTAATGACAATATTATTAGTAATGGTTCTATTATTGCTATAAATGAAGGGCAATGTATGATGATTGTCGAGCAAGGGAAAGTAGTGGAGTTTTCTGCTGAATCTGGGGAGTATGTTTATGATACATCAACAGAGCCTTCGATTATGTATGGCAGCGATTTGTCTGAAGATATTATGGAAACATTCAAGCAGATTGGTAAACGCTTCACTTTTGGAGGAGAACCTGCAAAGGATCAGCGTGTGTACTATTTCAATAAAAAAGAAATCGTAGGTAATAAATATGGGACACCAGCACCGGTCCCTTTCCGCGTGATCGACCGTAATATCGGCCTAGATATTGATATTGCTATTCGTTGTCATGGCGAATATTCATATAAAATTGTCGATCCATTATTATTCTATACAAATGTTTGTGGAAACGTAGAGCGTGAATTTACAAGAGATGCCATCGATAGTCAATTAAAAACGGAGCTGATGACTGCGTTACAGCCGGCTTTCGCACATATTTCTGCAAGCGGGGTTCGCTATAGCGAAATTCCGGCTCATACTGTAGCTCTAGCGGATGCCCTAAATAAAGTATTATCAGAGAAATGGCTATCAACTCGTGGTTTAGCAGTTGTATCTTTTGGCATCAGTTCTTTAAAAGCATCTGAAGAAGATGAAGCAATGATTAAACAACTACAACGAAATGCAGTGATGCGTGATCCAGGTATGGCTGCGGCTCATTTAACGGGTGCTCAGGCAGAAGCAATGATTGCAGCATCCAAAAATGATGGTGGAGCAATGGCAGGATTTATGGGCATGAATATGGCAGCTCAAGCAGGCGGTGTTAATGCAGGACAGCTTTACCAAATGAATGAGCAAAATAAACAGGTAGCCCAGCAACAACAAACGGCGCCGAATTCAGGTACATGGAAATGTGCATGTGGCAACGAAAACACTGGTAAATTCTGCTCGAATTGTGGGACACCAAAACCTGCAGAAGAAGGATGGACTTGTACTTGTGGTGCTGTCAACAAAGGCAAATTCTGTGGCGATTGTGGTGCTAAAAAACCTTCAGGAGCATTACAATACGTTTGTGATAAATGTGGATGGCAGCCAGAAGATCCTGCGAACCCACCAAAGTTCTGTCCTGAGTGTGGCGATGTGTTTGATGAGAATGATGTTAAGTAAGGAGATGGCTAATGATGCCAACGCAAGATGCAGAAAATTTTAAACAAGTAAAGCTTGATTTTGATGCTGAGTGTCCATCATGTAGTGCATCTATTGAATTCAACCCCGCAACTGGCAAACTTACGTGTCCGTATTGTGGCTATGAGACTGAAATTGCAGCCCCAGAAAAGCAAGAGGAAAAAGTTGCCCAGGAAATGGATTTTGCAATGGCTGAAGAACGTGGGAATTTTAACTGGGGTGTTGAGAAAAAAACAGTTATTTGTAAAGCCTGTGCGGCAGAAACAATTTATGATGCGTTACAGGTAGCCGATAGTTGCCCGTATTGTGGTTCTAATCAAGTTATGGAGGCAAGTGCTAAAAATACACTAGCTCCGAACGGGGTATGTGCATTTGAAATAACAGATAAGCAAGCAGGAGAGAACTTTCAAAGTTGGATTAAGGGAAAATGGTTCACACCAAAAGCAGCAAAAGAAAGTGCAAAGCCTGATTCATTTAAAGGTGTTTATCTTCCATATTGGACTTTTGATACTAAAACAAGCTCAAGGTATTCTGCAAGTTACGGTAGACATCGAACAGTTACAGATAAAGAGGGAAATACCCGAACTGAAACAGATTGGTATTCCACAAGTGGTTTTTATCAGGAATTTATTGATGATCATTTGATTAGTGCAACAGCCCGTTATGATCGAAATATGATGAGAAAAATAGAACCTTTTAATTTACTCAACAATAAAGCTTATAAACCAGAGTATGTATCAGGCTTTTTATCAGAACGCTACAGTATTGGTTTACAGGACGGATGGAGTCAAGCGAAGAGGGAAATTTCAGATCATCTGGAGGCACAAATTACTTCGAAAATACGATGGGAACATAATGCGGACGTAGTATCTAGTTTACATTTCTCAACAACGCATGATGATATTACATATAAATATCTAATGTTACCAATTTGGCTTTCTTCATTCCGCTACAAAGAAAAGGTTTATCGATTTATGGTGAATGGACAGACAGGTCGAGTAGGTGGAGATGCCCCGATTTCACCACTTCGTGTAACAATTGCAATAATCTTATCATTAATTACAATTGCTATTATTTGGTATTTCTTTATGTCAGAATAGTAAGGAGCAGTATTCCTGTGGGTTAATCCATACGTTGGAATGCTGCTTTTTATCTACTTTCTGGCAATAATTGATTTAGTAGTAAATGCGTCTGCACAAAAAATAAATGGGTGAACGGCTGAATCATTGTAGGAAATAGGATGAAAACTTCTAGTTATCACGGCTTTCACATCAGATAGTTGCATAAATTATAATAGGAAGAAATTCTAAGGGGTTTTACACATTACTGCATGAAAAAGGCGAATCCATGTGTTCGTGTGGCGCTAAATAAAAATATATGTACTTAAGCAACCTATTTTATGGGTAAGTCGTTATGAAAGATGGAATGTCAGAAAAACGCACGATATAGAGTACGTCTGTGGTATGAAAAAGAAATGTTATTTCGTCAAAGTAATGGTACTTCTTATGACCCTTTATTGTTAAGTACTGATGAACATAAAGCGTATGAAAAAAATGATTAGGCACTAATTCTTTTTATTAATACATCATCTTGGTAGGATCTTGTTAAACTTCAGGACAATTTATTCCATAAAATAACGTCATGTGAAGTTGCCAATTTACTTTAAACAAATTATTATACATTCAGAGAGCTTTTTTCATGAAATGAGCTGTGAATGTAATGTTATTCTTGGATAACATCATGTATGGAGGTTTCGACAATGGATGCAATTGAAGTGTTAACAAATTTAGATCAAATACATGGGTATTTTCAACCTATATTTAGCGCGGATGCGCATACGGTGATTGCCTACGAAATTTCCGGACAGTTAGAAATTGAAGGTCAACAAATTAATTTAAAAGACTTTGTGAATAACGAAGATATTCCAGAAGAATATCGTATCGATATGGAACATAAAATTTTACACGCTGCATTAGCAAAAGTAAATGAAATCGGACAGGATATTGATATTTATATTCCAAGTAACCCGAACTTACTGATGGAGGATTTCGGTGAAAGTCATTTTAATATTATTCAACAATACATCAGTGAAGAGGATTTACATCGTATTGTGTTAGTTGTTTCTGAGCATCGTTTTTTAGGTGACATTAATAAGTTGCACCATGCAGTACGATACTTTACGACTTTTGGTGTCAAAATTGCTATTCAGGAAGTAGGAGCGGAGAGTCATCTAGAGCACATTGCTTTATTATCACCACAAATCTTAAAGGTCAATATTCGTGACCTAAATTATGATTCTTGGTCCGCACAGTCAGATATGATATCAGCAATAGGTAGCCTAGCTTATAAAATTGGTGCAAATCTTTTATTTGAAGGAATCGAAACAGTTTATCAATTACAATTTGCCTGGAAAAACGGAGGCCGATTTTATCAGGGCCGATACTTGGCAAATTCTGCATTAACATTCGTAGAGAAGGATATTTTAAAAGAGCGTTTTAAAGAAGAATGCCAACAATTTATTACCTCTGAAAAGAAAATTTTGGAGGCACAATATTTTGAGTTGAAAAAGTTGAGGGAGGAGCTAGAAGCGATCGTCCATCGTGTTAAGCCTTCTAGTGACAACATCACACATTTAGAGCATCTAGCGCAGTTGTTGGATAGTTATTCGTTCCGAGTATATATCTGTAATGAAGATGGTTTCCAACTATCCCCAAACGTCATGCGTATTGACGGTCAGTGGGAATTGCAGCCTAGGGCGATCAATAAAAACTGGAGTTGGCGACCATACTTCCTACAAACAATCATTAAAATGCGCAACGATCAAAGCGGAGAAATTTCGGAACTTTATCGAGATATCGAGACAGGAGAAATTACAAGAACATTTTCGATTGCAATAAACGAGCATGAGTACTTGTTCGTCGATCTTTCGTATGATTATCTTTATGAGCATAACATCTTTAGATAGTGCAACAAATGCTTATATATCAAGGTTTCTGGGGTACAAGATTAACTTGTACCCCTAATTTGTGTAAAGATGATTACTTGAATTTTATTGGATAAAAGAATTGTTTTTTTTTGCAACGGCGTAACAGTAACTTCAGCAAATCAATTTATGGGCAGGAAATCTTTTGATTGAATGCTTATTTTTTATGGTAAAAAACGATGTAACTCTACCAATACATTAAAAGCATTGCTGTTAAGAGACTTAGAAAAAAGCTAAATGTAGGGGAAATTAAAGGAAAGAGATGAAAATAGATATGAGTACCACTCACATTGTTACTAGTTATTTTGTTAGTAGCGTGTAACAAAGAAAGCGACAGTGGTAAGAAAACCGATAATGCTGATCAAACAGCAGAGGAAACACCATTAAAAGTCGATAAAGGACTTTTAAACGTTGAAGTTACAATACCAGCTTCGTTTTTGGAAGGTCAGGACATCGAAACTGCGATTACTGCAGCGAAAGAAGAAGGGGTTAATGAAGTCATTAAAAATAGTGATGGCTCTTTAACATACAAAATGCCTAAATCAGTTCATAAAAAAATGTTGAAAGAGCTGGAAGAAAGTGTTTTAGAAACGGTAGAAGAAATTAAAACTAGTGATGATTTTACTTCTATTAAAGATGTAACTTATAATAAGTCCTTTACGGAGTTTACACTAACTGTAGATAAGGAACAGTTTGACAACGGATTTGATGGTATGTCATCTATGGGACTTGCTATAGTGGGTATGTATTATCAACTTTTCAATGGAATGGATCCGGAGAAGTTTAAAGTTACTGTTAACTTTAAAGATGAGGCAAATGGAGATGTATTTAACTCAGTTGTTTATCCTGATGATTTGAATGATAAATAAACTGGAGAACACTTAGTATGGAATGATCCTCTTTAAATTGGGCATATAAAAATGACTATATAATTCTAGTCACTTACATGTCCTTTTGAAGGGGATATTTTTATAAGGTACGCAATATTTGAGTGAAAAAAATTTCAGTAGCTAAATAAAAAGCTAAAAGGTCAATCTATGTGGGAAAGCCACCGAAAAAGTCGATTAATACCAAAATTTTCGGTATTAATCGACTTTTAATACTTAATATAATTGAAAAACTTAATCAGTTATAATATCCAATTATTTAAATTGGATTGAGAAGGTTTGCGTTTTTATTGTCCTTTTCCCTGAATTTCTTCATTGAAAAAGTGGATACCTGTATGTCCTCCACCTTCAGCAACCATTTCGTTTGATGCTATTTTTGTTGGAGATGTTCCAGCTCGTGTCGCTGCTTGAGCAGTTATCCGCTCTGATATGTTTTCGTCCATTTCCGCAGTAGTTAAATAGGATCCTAATTTAGTTTTTGCATTATTGAGCATACTTAATGCTTTATCACGGTTTTCTTTTTTACTTAAATAAGTAGCTATTAAAGCTAACCCTGTAATTACAACACCTGTTCTTCGTTTCGCCATTATTAACCCCTCCCCAAAATATTGTACCTGGTTCTATATTTTTTCTTTCCCCTATTTTAAGAGGACTAAACATAGTGAATAGAGTACAACAGCAAATTTCGACGTGAATTTGAAACGAATCATTACAATTTTAGAAGAAAAAGGTAGTAAAGGAGAATAAAGAAGACCAATTCTTGTTCAAGTTCATGAGCAAGAATTGGTCTTTTAGCATTAAAAACTGGATGTTTTTCAGTCCCTTGAATATACAGACAGCATCTTTAAAAAACAATATTAAAAAGTTTTAAACATTATTGATATTGCGATTTAAGAACTGTGTTGTCATTACATTCTACCTGGATTAAATGAAGAATCAAAAAAGGATAATGATATTATGAAATTTATTAACGATGCACCAAAAGCAGTGATATGAGAATATCTCACTAACATCCGCTGAAAAGTCTAAGAACGCCACGTCCTGTGGCAATTTATTTGTGCGAAAGCAAAGCGACAGCAACACGGTTTTATCTTTGCGAAAGCGAAGCGTCAGCAACAACAACAACAACAACAACAACAACAACAACAACAACAACAACAACACAACAACAACACACGACTGAGTGGCCAACATCACGTTGGTCCAAAGGCTCTGCGGAAGTCACAGAAATCGAAAGGGAGTTCGCAAATAATGTTAGCCTAAAATCATCGCATAATTGATGTAAATTATTTTAACGGAATTCCAAGTCCTAATGTAGAAGCGATCGAGACAATAGAGCTAATAACACCTAGTATACTAGTTAACTTCTCTAATGGTTTTTTAGCTTTCTCATTATCTCCATTTTCAATATGAGTTTTAAGAAGTTCAAAATGAGCTTCTGCAATTTCTCGTTGTTCATCTGCTAGGTGCTGAATTTCTTTTTGAAGCTGTTGTAAAGCATTGATAATGTCACTTGGCGGGCTAGCTATCCCTTGACTGAGTGTACCATTGTTTTCAATAGTTATATTACCTTTGTTTTCTCCAAAAGTTAGACCACCATATTTACTAGATTCACCCATATAACCATCTCCTAATATAATAGTAACTTTCCCAAGTTTTGATACTTTATCCAATACTTGATCGGAATTTTCTTTTGTTAAAATATCGATAATTTCTCTTAAACTCTCAGGTTTATTGTGTTTAGTTAACCCGACATTTTCCTTTTTATTAGTAATTTTTTTTTTGAAAAACTTTGTCTGAAATCCTCACTTAATTCAATGATTGGAATAGCGTTTAAAGGATCAAAACAGTTCTCTGTACCACAATATTTGCATGTAACGGAATCGATATTTTCAAGCTCGGATTTACTAGCAGTTAAAATACTTCTACTACATTCCTCACATTGAAATTCTAATTTTATAATGAGCGCTTCTTGTTTTTCTAATTCAGATAATTGATCAATAACTAATCCAAGAGGCAAGTTAGTTATTTTTGCAATATAACTATGGTAAAATTTATCAATTTTACTGATAGCGATTACCTCAAGTGCATTATCTATTTTTTGAGAAATTTCCCATGGCTTTAAATTGCTCAATACTTTTACCTCGCAGAATAAATTTGGTAAATCAATTTTTCTCTAATATAATCCAATACAGGTTCAGACGCAAATACATTGAACTTAAATGTCTTTGTATTTACACCGATTCGAACAGAATATTCTTGTTTAACCCCATCAACACTATGTTCAAATAGTATAGATCCTTTTTGTTTGGAAAGATAAGGCTCTAAATAATTGTATAAGGGTAAACCTCTTAGTTCTCTAATGCTACCTAATCCAATCGTTTCAAGACCACTTAACAGTAACAAAGTAAAAGGTGTTGTTTCTAAAATACCGGTGATATGTTCGCAATTTAAATTTTGCTCTAGAACTGATAATTCACCATTAGTATAGTATTCATCAATTGCAGAAAGTATACTCACAATGGATTGACCCTGTGTTTCTTCAAATGTATTGACTAATCCTGCTGGTCTTCCTGTAGCATCAATCAGCCTTCCTTGAAGGGAATCCGCTAAAGTCGCAAGATTACCACCGTAATTATCCAATAAATCATACTGTTTGAATTCGTATTGTTCATCAACTACTTTAGTTAACCAGGCAATTATTTTTTTTGCAACGGCAGAACTTGCTCGTACTTCAATTATTCCCTTAAGTTCATCAATGTAAACGGTTGTAATTTCGTGTTTAATGTATTCTCTACGGTTTGCTAAAAAGTAATCAACATTAACACCTGTTCTATGAATGAATCGTAAATAATATATTTGTGAACCTTCGATATCAGCACCAGCAATAATGGTAGGATCAATAGGGACATTTTCGCTATTTGGTGTAACTACTGTTTCGAAAGGATTAAATGGCATTTTATTAATAATACTTTGTTTAAAACCTGTTAAATCAGTTTTATTTGTCGCCTGGTACCAAGCTAAGGAAACTGCTCCAGAGAAAATATTATCGCTGATTATTTTAAGAACATCGCCATCAATATGCTCAAAAACATCCCAAACTCTGCTAGCTAATTCATTTACATTGCCATTGGTATCTAAAGTCATTTTATTACAAATCTCTTTAAGTAGAGTTTTGCTTAATCTATGCAAGTCTTGGGGGAAAATTAAAGATTTAATAGTGTTCATTTAACACCCTCCAGAATTATATTCTGTGTTCAATGAAAGTATGCATTTTACTTAATAAATATAATAGTATATGTATGAAAAACCCAAAAAATGACAAAATAATGTTGGTTGACAAGAAAAGATGGACATATATAGACCAAGGTAGATGAAATTAGGAACAAAAATGTTAAAAAGTGGATGTTTATATAAAACGTCAATTCAGTACTTCACCCAAAATTAAAAAGTCACTCCTTAAAAAATGAGTGATTTTTCTTAATTATTCGGCAAAATGAAATTAGGGTACATAGGAGAAGCTGGTTCTCAAATGTACCCCACTTGATTTTCCTTTAAATACTTTAAACGATGAATGTTAGTAAAGTTTTGTTCCTACTATTAATGAATCTCTGTTAATTCTGAATTCAGAACTCTTTGAGCAGTAATAATAACACCCGAAGCTGTTCTACCATAAACGCTGTATAATCCGCCATTTTGATCAGGAACGATTTCAACTTCATATTGAGCCGAACCTATTACACTTCGAGTTATAAAAGTAGAAGCATTGGCATTTACAGCAAATGCAGTAGTTGATAGTAATCGTCTTGTACCGTTAAGTCTAAAAACTCTTACTACTCCAGTTAGTGTACCTCCAGTTAGATTGAGAATTTTTATACGAACGCTAGCTGCATTAGCTGGTTGATTTCCTGTATTTTCAATTGGTCCAGTAGTTAAAGGCAATTTAAATTCACCTCCTTCTATAAAATAGATTTATAATCTGCAGATTACATTTTCATTGTATGCAGTATCTATAGTAATGCTCTAAACGTATTCATCAATTTTCTATAAAAATGTAGAAATTGATATTTATATTTTTCTTCTTTAGCTATCGAATGAGCTATGACTTTCTACCATTTGGGGGGGTGTCACCTAATTTTTACTTTTGCAGGTATTGAGGATATTGGGCGTTATATGAGTAAATCAGATGCGTAACAGTACATATTACTGCTTCTCGATAGGGCGGGGTGAGGATATAATTTATTGCTAGGAGTTCCTATTCTGGTATAATTAACTGCTAGAGAGGATGATCAGTATGAGTAAAAATATTGTTGTTATAACAGGGGCAGGCAGTGGTTTAGGTGCAGCACTTGCTAAAAAGTATTCGACTTTAGGCTATCACATTTGTTTGCTTGGTAGAACAAAATCAAAGCTTGAGAATACGGCTAAAATGTTAACTAATGGCTATTCTATTTATGAGGTGGATGTTTCTTCAAAACAAATGGTTACTCAAATAATTCATTCTATACAGGATGAGTTTGGGTCCATTCCATTGCTAATTAATAATGCGGGTGTTGGCTATTTTGATATTGCTGAAAACTTGAATGAGGATTCAGTTCATCAAATGATTGATATTAACTTAAAAGGAACAATTTTTTGTTCACAAGCAGTATTAAAAGGTATGAAAGAACGTAATGAAGGAACAATCATCAATATTGTTTCAACAGCTGGTCTAGAAGGAAAAGTTACGGAATCTGTTTATTGTGCTAGTAAATTTGGTGTACGCGGATTTACCGAGAGTTTAGCATTAGAATTAAGCGAAACAGCGATTAATGTATGTGCTGTATACATGGGTGGTATGAGAACAGAGTTTTGGGACGGGATTTTCACTGAGGAAAAAACTAAAACATTAATGGATCCTAATGACATCGCGGATATTATTATGGATAATATAAAACCAAGAAAAGCGTTAGCTGTAACTGAGGTTGTAATTAAAAATCGACGATAACACAATGATCTGAATGAAAATGACCAGGCACTGCATTTAATATTGTGCCTGGTCATTTTCTATTCCATTTAATATTTCATCAAATGTTTAGCATTCTAGCCGGCTATATGTCAAACATTATCTTTTTAGCCATGCCAATAAGGGGCGAGTAGCATTGCTTAAAGAATCTTTTTTTGTCATTGCAACTGCATCTTAGTATACTGGTAGCCCATTATTTTGAAAAGCTTCAACGGCTGCTTTTATAACTTCATGAAAATGCCTTTGGTTTGCTAGTATTTGATGGAAAAAATACTCTGCTTTTGGATAACTATTTAACCCTAAAAAACCTTACTTAACTTGATAAACCATTAATCAATCATGTGAAAAACCGAAAATGCATTTCATATTTCGATGAAAATTGAAATATTTCTCTTGTACTATAAAAATTGAAAGTACCGATTGGAGGAGAAAAAATGACTCAAATTGCTAAAACAGAAATTATTCATCCAAAAATTTTATACTACGGGACACCTGTGATTTTATTAACTACACTGAATGAAGATGATACCGTAAATATTAGCCCTCTTTCGTCATCATGGGCGTTAGGGGATTGTATAATATTAGGAATTGGGCATGGAGGAAAAGCTATTGAAAATTTAGAACGACATCCAGAATGTGTAATTAATGTCCCAGGACCTTCATTATGGGAGAACGTAGAAAAATTAGCTCCATTTACAGGGAAAAATCCCGTTCCAGAATTTAAGAGAGTGAATGGATTTTCATTTGAAAAAGAAAAATATGAAATTAGCAACTTAACACCAACCGAGTCTAAATCAGTAAAGCCTTCAAGAATTGCAGAGTGTCCAATTCAACTGGAGGCAAGGGTAAAACATATTCGAATCCCTGAATATGCCTCTTTTTTTGCCATTGTTGAGACACAAGTTTTACATGTCCATGCCCATAAGGAAATTATTGTTGAAGAAAATTATATTGATCCAAATAAATGGAGCCCACTAATTTATAATTTCCGACATTATTTTGGACTTGATCATCAGTTAGGTAAAGCCTTTAGAGCAGAAATTTAACTATTATTGGATATCGTAGAAAAGATCAGCACTCATTTTTTATGAGCGACTGGTCTTTTAGTGACTTTTATTAAAGAACATTAAGTTACAAAACTGTCATATTGTGATTTCTTTAGTCATGTAAAACGATTGTTGTGGCCCGAAATGCTTGGTATAGTTAACGATGCTGTTATGATATTTTATAACCCTATACCTAGCATTGATTGCTTAAAGGAGAAATGAAAATGAAAGCACTATTAAAAATCTATTTGTCTATAATCGTTACGATTGTGTCCTTTTATAGTTTTACGCCTACAATCGTAAACGCAGATGCAAATGAAAAAATTCAAAAGATTGATCAGTTTATTCAAGAGCAAAAGGCGATTAGTAAAATTCCAGGGATATCGCTAGTAATTGTTGAGAAGGGGAAAACGGTTTATGAAAAAGGTTTTGGATACGCCGATGTTCAGTCAAAAACACCAGTAACCTCCAATACATTATTTGAACTAGGATCTACATCGAAAGCCTTCACTGGATTTGCCATTTTAAAATTGGAAAAGGAAGGGTACCTAAATCGCTCTGATGATGTCCGAAAGTATATCCCGTGGTTGGAGTTGGAATATAATGGGGAACCTCAGGAGATTACTATTAATCAGTTACTGTATCATACAAGTGGTATAGCTACGAACACAATATCAAATATTCCGAAAAGTAACGAAGAGAACGCACTTGAATTGACTGTAAAAAAATTGCTTGATCAGCCATTAAATAGACAGCCAGGTAGCTCATTTGAATACGCAACAATCAATTATGATGTTTTAGGACTCGTTATTGAAAAGGTTTCAAAACAACCTTTTGATATGTATATCAAACAGCAAATATTAGAGCCAATCAATATGAAAGATTCATTTGTTGGACTTCATCAAGTTAAATCTAATGAGATGGCGTCAGGATATAAAATAGGACTGATGAGAGAACAGGAATACACACCACCTATCTATCGTGGAAATATACCTGCTGGATATATTATTAGTAACACTAACGATATAGCAAACTGGTTAAAGCTCCAGTTAGGAAATAGTCAAATTAATTCGTTTGAGAACAAAATTATTCAAGAATCGCATATCCCAGATCAATCTGTAAAGCCATTCGATAAGGATACATACTACGCAAGTGGGTGGGAAGTTATACGAAAAGAAGATAAACAATATATATTCCATGCTGGTGCAAACCCTACATTTTCATCTTATTTCATCATGCAGCCCGATGAACAATTAGGAGTAGCCGTATTATCCAATATGAACTCGAGCTATACAACTGAGATAGGGCAAGGTGTGATGGATTTATGGGAAGGGAAAACGGTAAATACTATTCATGCTGACAACCTTCAGAATTTGGATAAAACGCTGTCACTTATATGCGTTATTGTTATAGGCTTTGGAATGTTTTTAAGCGTTCTATTACTACAATCCTTGAAGAAGGTTATTAAAAAACAACGAATTAGAGTAGCTTTAAATATGAAAAGGGCTTTATTATTAGTTTTTCATTCTTTAAGTGTTGCAATAATTATTGCACTGATCATAATGTTCCCGAAAGTTTTACCTGGGGGATCAAATTGGGAGTTTATTAAAGTATGGGGTCCAACGTCAATTACTGTGTTATTTTATAGTGTAATAGTGTCAAGTGTGATTTACTATTTAGTAGGTTTGGTGAAAATCTTTACGAAAAAGGAAAAGAATTAGAAATGTAGAGATTTGATTGTTCAAGAAAATTATGGTAATGTGAAAATGACTTTAGGTGAAGGGGGAGAATCCGAATGAAAAAAAGATCAATACGTTTTTTATCTATGGGTATCGGATTCTCAACTGCTGTTTTTTTCTAAAATGGAGTTTTTAGGGACGAGTCTGCCCTTTTTTAGAAAAATAAAAACCTAAAGGAGATTAACATGAATACTAAAATAACACGCAAAAATCCAATCCAAGTACCTAGCCCTGTTGGCAACTATAGCCACCTCACAATAATTCCTAAGGATTCAACAATGTATGCATTATCTGGACAGATTGGAGTAGGAGCTAGCGGTGAATTGCCATCGACACTAACAGAGCAGGTTAAAAATACATTGAAAAATATTCAATTAATATTAGAGGCAGAGGGACTTAACGCAGACAATGTGGTGAAGGCCAATATTTGGGCAACAGAAGAAATAGATTGGGATGACTTCTATAAACAATGGGAGACGATGTTTGGAAATCCTTATCCATCTATGACGATAGCTTATATTACTGCTTTAGGACTTCCTGACATTAAATTAGAAATTGATATTTGGGCTGCTAAATAAGCAAAGTACCGACAAAATCTTGAATGATTTTGTCGGTTTTTTTATAGAAATTTTGGGGGGGATATGAAAAAAGGCCACTTTTCCTAAGCGGAAAGTGACCAAAGAAAGATTTAATAATGATGGGGGTGTGTTTCTTGCCCAAGGTATGAGCAAGTTGGAAGCAAATTAGGTACACTACCATTTTATGAAAAAGAAAAGATGGCTGTTAGGTCTTTGCCTAAATCAATTACTTTTTTTAGGTATGTTTTTAGATTTAGTAGAAGTTTTAAGCAAGGAAGGGACTGTCCAATACGTTCCCATGCGCCATAACCACTCAAATGGACCAAATTTAAAGTATTTTAACCAAATCTTACTGAATAGCAATTGGAAAATGTAAATGCCTATACAAATCCATAGAGATTGGATGAAACGAATATTGCCAATAAGGTGAAAAGCATTACCAATTATTAAAATCAGCGCGGTTTGTCCTAAATAATTTGTTAATGCCATTCGACCATAGTCTTTTAAAGGTGAAAGCAAAACTTGACATAAAGGACGTTGCAGTAAAAGCATTAATAATCCTACATAAAATGCTGATACAAATGGGCTAAATTGAAGCCCAATAAGTGTAAACTTTTCAATGTTTGTCACATGTACCTTAAGCTCATCTTCTGTCATTTGATCAAAGTTCACCATTGCCTCTGGGACATAATGCCATTGATACAGCAATCCCCCTACGCTAATAAAGAACATAATAACTGTCAAGATAACTATTCTTTTACGATTGTCATGGATTTTTTCAAAAATTCGATACTGCCCAGCAGCTAATCCTAGTAACATTAGAGGGAACGGCATAGCAATTTTGAAACCAAAATAAGCGGTTACTGCTAATAAAATAAGCCCTATAGTCAGGTTTATTTCTTTACGAACTTTGTAAAAAGGTAACGCTATTAGCCCGAATATTGCATAGATGGTTAATGCTTCTCCAGGTTGGAAATAAAAGTGTACAAGCCCGATTAACAATAAAATAATAATTCTTCTAACAAATAAAAAGTAGGCATTTTCATTTTTAGCTATTGCACGGGAAATGAAAATATAAAAGCCTACACCAAATAAAAATGAAAAAATGGTGAAAAACTTACCTTCCACAAAAAGTGTTAAAAACCTATTGTATGCAACATCTACAGATGTGTCAGGTAGATTAATCCACATTAATCCTGGAATATTAACTAAAATAATTCCTAATAAAGCAAACCCCCTTAAATAATCTAGTGTATCAATACGTTTGTTTAAATCAATTGGTTGCATGTTTCTCACTCCTCATTTACAAAGTATACGGAAGTTATCCATAAAGTAGTAACGATGAATGTTACGCCAATCTTACAAAATCGTCATATAACTTTAATCATTTTCTGGATACATAGATAAAATGTCTTTTGCCTGCTGCCGTAAAATATCGACTAATTCTTTCGGTTCTACAATTTGTGCATGCATGCCAAGCCGATAGAAAAGGGGGCTAATAAAATTAAGCTCACCTTTATCTATAATGGCATTAATATAACCGGTGCCATCTTCTTTGATCACGACCAAATCTTCTAGGTTTGGTTCGCTTTTGCATTGTCGCACACCTTCTCTTGATAATAGTACATGTAAACGGATAGGTTGTTTATTTTCATAATTGCTACTAAACCATTCCTTCAAATTTACAAATACCTCTTTGTTTTCTTCACTTTCTATAATGGAAACAATTCGGTCTACACGAAACAGTAATATTTTTTGTTTTGTGAAATCAAAGGCAGGCATATACCACAATCCATCATGAGCATACACACCAATTGGATGAATATGTTTCGTAGTTGTACCTGATTTTGATTCATAGTGAATATGTAGGTTTTTGTTTTCAATAGCTGCCTCTAAAACGTCTTTCAATAAAGGGGTTTCAATCGCCCGTTTAGGATTCCAAAACGTGATGTAAGATTGAAGTTGATCTACTTTCCGCTTTGCCTCTTCCTGAAGCGAGCTATAAAGCTTATGAGAAGCGGATTGTATTTCTGTATTAAAGGGTAAATCACGGTAATAATGAAGTGATTGGAACGCAAAGAAAATCGAAACTGCCTCATCTTCTGTAAATAAAATAGGGGGAAGAAGTCTGCTCGATAGGACAGTATAGCCACCGTTCCGCCCTTGTTCTGCATAAATAGGTAAACCCATATCACTTAAATCTAAAATATATCGATGGACCGTGCGAATCGATATATTGAACTCATCTGAAATTTCTTGTGCAGTAAATTTCTTTTTTGCACTTACAAACAGAAGGATATCTAATAGTCGTTTTGCTTTTGACATTTTCTCACCTTTTTTCATTTAATCATGCCAGTAGTTGTCATGTTTTTTGTTTAGTATAGATCTTGTTCAGAAGTTTTTCAAAAGTTTAAGGAGATGATGTTATGTCACGAGAAATTATTTTATATATTGCAACTAGTTTGGATGGATATATTGCGAAAGAGAATGATGATTTACAATGGCTGGAAGAAGCAGAGGGGGAAGGGGATGCTGGATATTCAGATATGTATCAATCCATTGATACTGTTATTATGGGTAAAAGAACGTATGATTGGGTTGTAGACCATATCGAGTCTTTTCCATATCCCGATAAGAAATGTTATGTATTCACAACTTCACTAAGTGGTCAAAACGAACATGTTGAGTTTGTAAATGAAGATATTGTAGCGTTTACTAAAAAGTTAAGGGAACAGGAAGGGTCTAAAATTTGGATGGTTGGTGGAGCGGGAGTTCTCGACCCTTTTATAAAGGAACAGTTAATAGATGAAATAATTATTACGATTACACCGCACTTATTAGGTTCTGGCATTCCATTGTTTAAGGATAGTAATCCATTTCAAGACCTGGAGTTAGTAAATACACAACGCTTTGGGCAAATGGTGCAAATGCATTATAAGGTGAAGAAAAAGGTTAGATAATCTGCCACAAAGGTTGATTTTCACTCCGAGTTTGCGCTTTCCGTGGGCTTGGCTTCACTCTCCTCGTCACTACGTTCCTGCGGCGCTATCCGCGCAAGCTCATCCCGCAGGAGTCGCCACTCTCCGCGAAAATCAACAGTTTCTCATCAGTTAAGCTGAAACCAAAATTGTAGGGCTGATGATACTATACCTGAAAAAAGAGGCTATTTGATAAACCTCTTTTTAATAGGAGGAAAGCGAACGGTAGATTTCCCCCATGATTCCCTTCATTTGATGCATACCTGTGTCAGTATTGCTCATCATAACAATCGCTTGTTCAATATATGGATAGGCGACTAACATACATTGAAACCCAACACCCCAGCCAAGAGAGGTAAACTCGAGTTTGTCGTCCGTGCCATCTAGAAATACACCGAGACCTGTCCATTCTTTACAGCCTTGGGAGCGGAATAGTTCTTTTACTTGTTTGGACGCAATGCCAATTTTACTTTGTCCTTTGACGGCATTCATAATATCCAATAATAATTTTGTTAAATCGCTTGGGGTAGTCCATATACCACAAGCGGCAATATAAGGATAAATAGAATATTTCCCTGGAATTACAGCTCCATTTTGATCATGGCCACATGCAAAATTATCTAAAGTCGATGTTGAAAGAGAGGTAGTACATGTACTGTTTGTCATGCTTAGTGGTTTAAATATAAAAGTGTCCATGAGATAAGAAAAAGGTTTTTGAGTTATATCTTCTAGTAATAGTTGAATAAGACAAAAGCCTGCATCAGAATAGTGAAATTCACTTTCAGGTTCATATGTCACTTCAATGGTAGTAGGGCAATATGAGGTTGTACCATTCAATATTTCTACCATGGACGGTATTTCGTTGAAAGATTCTAGTTCCATAAAACTGCCCTCAGGGTCCACAATACCAGATTGATGACAAAGTAAGTTGCGTAATGTAACTTTTTTATGCTTCGTCAATGGATTGTCAGGGACCTTCCATGAAACTAGTTTTTTATTAACATCTTCATCTAAATCTATAATTCCTTGTTCTACGATTTTCATTACTAAAATGCTTGTTAGAAACTTACTGATGGAACAAGCGTTGAAAATGGAGTGCTCATTAACTATTTTATCTGTACCTGCTTCTAGAACACCAAAATGTTCCTGCTTACTGATTTTTCCCTTTTCGATAGCTACAATGCTTAAACCTGTTATATGGTAATTCTCCATGCGTTCACGAATGTTTATCATCTAATATTAAGCTCCTAGTTTTTTTTCTACATTATAACAGAACGGGGGAACTGGTGTTTGCGGAATGAGTATTTATTTTTTCAATTGTGCATGTACAATCATACAAATACTATCTTTTGTAAACTCACTTTTGTTCCATGACCCATATAGATGTAACAAGTCGAATCCATTTTGTTCTAATAACCTCTTCAATTCCATTGGATATGTATAACGAATTCGAATTGAATCTTCGAAAGTTGAATGTTCTAGCTTATTGATAGAACGACCAGTTAAGATCTGTGTGATAGGGTCATATTCTTCATGATGTTGAATGGTTAGTTTTTCTCCTTTGCTAGTAACCAAGCTTTCCTCGTATTCATCTACAATAGAAAGCTCGCTTAGAATTGGGTTTCGCGTATCGAATACAAATTCTCCTCCAGGATGTAAGTGTTGTTTAACGGATTGGAATAAAGCATTTTGACTATCATTACTTAAAAAATGTTGAAATGAATTACCTGTCATATAAATAAAATTTGATGTGATTGGTAAATGAAGTTGTGTGCAGTCTTGCACAGTGAAATGTACACCAACATTCTCTTTTTTCGCTTTTTCAATGGCTTGCTGAATCATCCCTTCATGAATATCAATTGCATAAACCTCATATCCTTGCTTGGCAAGGGGAATAGCTAATCGACCTGTCCCACAAGCTAATTCAATAATCGTATCGTTCTTTGTTTTTAGGTGATTTTCAATATAATGTAAATCAACTTTATAATTTTTATAGAGTTCATCATATTCAATAGGGTTATTATATTTTTCTAAATTTCCATAAAACTCATTTTGAAACATATAATTTGGCTCCTTCAACTTTAATTGTAAGAATATTGTATAATGAATATAATATTCTTACAAATTAGGTTCTTTTTAAAAGATTGAGATGATGTTTATTGAAACGTATGCTATGTATATTGATTGAAGTGGAGGCTGGGCAACTCATCCTGTGATAATGCCTTGTGACCAACGTCGTGCTGTTGTTGTTGCTGTCGCTTTCGCGCAGATAAAACATTTGCTGCCGCTTCGCTTTCGCACAGATAAAACCCTCTGCTGCCGCTACGTTATCACTACGCTTTCACGCAAAAAATATCTGTTGGCCCGAGACCCTGGAGCGAAGCGGCTCGTCAGACGCACCCAGGAAGCTTTGCTCTGTGCGAAAAGATGGATAGAACATCCAAAATCGTGGATAGAATCTCTGAAAAGATGGATAGAACTTGAAACGACGAATAGAATCGTCAAAGCGACGAAAAGAACCTCCGAACCAACGGATAGAATCTTGTGAAAGCGAAGCGTCAGCTACAAAGCGACCAGCCGGAACGGAAATCAACCACGCTATGTTGATGAGCCAAAATAATCAAATGAATAGGAGGGTTCGTTTGAATAAGGAGTTTCCGCGTAAAATACATATCATTGGCTCTGTTGGGAGTGGAAAAACAACTTTAGCGAAAGAATTATCCGAGAAATTAGACATGTATTATGAATTAGATAATGTTGTTTGGATCAGGCAAAAATCTGGTGATAGTAGAAGGACCGATCAACAAAAAGTGGATTATTTAAAAAATATAACTTTTACTAATGAGTGGATTATTGAGGGAGTTCATAATGAGGACTGGGTAGCACAAAGTTTTTCAAATGCAGACTTAATTATTTTCTTAAATACGAATTATTACATACGAGTCTATCGAATAATAAAAAGGTTTTTATTACAAAAACTTGGGTTGGAAAAGTCCAATTACAAACCGAGCTTCTCAATATTTATAAAAATGTTTAAATGGAATCGTCATTTTGAGGAGATTGGCAAACCCAATTTTTATCAAAGATATGGACTGTATAGATACAAGCTATTAGTCGTACAAGTAAAAGGAAGATTCTTTAAAAAAAGCATATCCAATAAATAAAGGATACGCTTTCTTCTATGTGTACTTTAAGCATTTTTCTTCGTTTTCGTTGTTCGTTTTCTCGTTGCGGGCTTTTTCGTTTTCTCTAAAGAGGCTTGGAGCGCTGTCATTAAGTCCGTGACATTATCTGGGACCGGCCGTTTCTCGTTAGCTGAAATTGTACTCGTAGCTTTCTTCTCCTCTATAAGCTCCATTAATTCATTGCGGTAATCATCTGTATATTTTTCAGGATTAAATTCGGTCGTTAATTGATCAACGAGCATCAGTGCAGTTTCTAGCTCTTTTGGAACTATATTTTGTTCGCTTGGCACATTTGGAACATCACCAACACTTCTTACTTCATCAGGGTAATGAATCGTTTCCATCACTAAAGCGTTTTGATAAACGCGTACGATTGCTAATTGCTCTTTTGAACGGATAATAATTTTAGCAACGCCTATTTTTCCTGATTGCTCTAAAGTTTGGCGTAGTAGGGAATAAGCCTTTCCGCCAGTCGAATCAGGGGACAAAAAATATGTGCGCTCAAAATAAATAGGGTCGATTTCTGTTAATTTCACAAAATCAATGATTTCAACGGCCTTATCTTCATTTTCCTTCCGCAAGCTCTCTAATTCTTCTTGATCTAATACGACAAACTTATTTTTGGCATATTCATACGCCTTTACGATATCCTCATCTTTTACTTCTTGGTTACAGCCTTCACAAACCTTTTTATAGCTAATAGGGGTATGACATTCTTTATGGAGCTGTCGTAATTTAATATCTTTATTTTCAGTAGCGGCATGAAGTTTTACCGGTATATTGACAAGACCAAATGAGATACTGCCTTTCCAAACTGTATGCATTTGAATCACCTCGTTTTTCTTACTATGATATATTTTGCTTATTTTTATGTATCTTAAAGTGAAATCGTCAAAAACTGAAAGTAAAAAGAAAAGTAGGGATTCATATGAAACCAATGCTTTTAACGGAAGTGCTTGAAACGCCAATTGGTGAGGAATGGATGTACGAAACAAAATATGATGGGTTTAGATGTATGTTAGTGTGGGACGAACAGCCAATGTTAATAAGTAGAAATGGCAATAACTTAAATAACTTGTTTCCAGAGATACTCGATTTTTGTAAAAGTCTATTTAATAAAGTTAAAAAGTATTTACCACTTACATTTGATGGTGAATTAGTTTGTTTAATAAATAACTTTAACAGTGATTTTTCGCTCGTCCAACAAAGAGGGAGGATGCAAAACAAAGATGTTATTGCTACGCATGCAAAAGCTTTTCCTTGTCATTATATAGCTTTTGATTTACTGAGCATAAAAGGAGAGTCGCTAACAAGTAAGTACTTAAAAACACGCAAACAGCAACTTTCTAAGCTTTTTACGACTTTAAAGCTCCCGGTGACTGTCAATTATGAGGATCAGCGTTCTTTGCAAGTGATTAATAGTGTGGAGCAAAGTGAATCTCTTTGGCAGGCTATTAAGGTTTACAACGGAGAGGGCATGGTTGCGAAGAGGAAAACGAGTAAATGGGTTGGGGATATACGCTCGACACATTGGTTGAAAATAAAAAATTGGAGATATGTAACGGTGATCGTTACGAAATACGATCATAGCAATGGTTATTTTCATGGCAGTATGTATCAACAGGATAAGCTAGTTGAAGTTGTTAGTTTTAAACATGGAATGTCGGAGGAAGAACGTAAAACACTTATTGCTTTTTTTCAGGCAAATGGGCAGAGGAATAATGAAACATGGGAGTTGGAGGCATCCATCTGTGTCGATATAGCATGTATTG
Organism: Lysinibacillus zambalensis; assembly: GCF_040183165.1. Classification (NCBI taxonomy): domain Bacteria; kingdom Bacillati; phylum Bacillota; class Bacilli; order Caryophanales; family Bacillaceae; genus Lysinibacillus; species Lysinibacillus zambalensis. The sequence continues at coordinate 368,276 of NZ_JBEGDG010000001.1, read as the reverse complement.
ATTTTGATGGCAGTAAATGTCGAGAACCGCGTTTTCATGCATTTCGACTGGAGATGTTGCCAGAGGATTGTCATTGGCAGCATATGCAGCGTCAGCTTTTTCCTATTCCAGACACTGTTCAGATAACGCATCCTGATAAGCCAGTTTGGCCTGAAATCGGTATTACGAAAGATGGATATTTGCACTATTTGCAATTGATTTCTCCGTATTTGCTACCTTTTTTGCGAGATCGACCGCTTACGTTAATTCGATTTCCTCATGGCGTGCCGGGGGAGAGCTTTTATCAAAAAAGTAGTCCAGAGAAAATACCTGCATTTGCTTCAACAGGATGGATGGACGATATTCATTATCTTGTATGCAACAATCTTGAAACATTACTATGGCTTGGCAATCAGCTTGCATTAGAGCTGCACATACCTTTTCAAACGTTACAAACAGAGCATCCTACTGAAATTGTCTTCGATTTAGATCCACCTTCAGTCGATCAATTTTCGCTTGCCGTTTCTGGGGCACTGGATTTAAAGGAAATGCTCGATTATTTTAAGCTTCAATCTTTTGTGAAAACATCAGGGGGTAAAGGATTACAACTATATATACCATTACCTGAAAACGCCTTTACTTATGATGAGGTGCGCGTATTTACTGAATTTATCTGTCGTTTTTTATGTGAGCAAAAACCAGAATTGTATACGATCGAGCGTTTAAAGAAGAATAGACATCAAAAATTATATTTAGATTATGTGCAGCATGCAGAAGGCAAGACGATTATTGCGCCCTATTCAACTCGGGGCAATGAGAAGGGATTAGTAGCAACGCCATTATACTGGGAGGAGGTTAATGAGTATTTAACACCTGATCAATTTACGATTCCTGCTGTACTGGAGCGTATGAAAAAAGGGAGCAATCCATTTAAAAATTTCCGCGAAATAGGGGAGAGCCAGGATTTTCACTCGGCTTTAGAACGTTTAAAGGAGCAATGATACATTCATAAGTTGAACATGTAGAGTGGAGCAAAACCTCAAGAAAAGCAAAAAGCATCAGCTTTAGTGGCGATGCTTTTTAACTAGATTATAATTTTATTATGTAATCTAAGTCTTTTGAACAGATTTTAATTTCGTTTGCTAAATCAAAAATTAATATTAATACTTACTAAGGGTGACTTGCTTAAATGTTTGGTTGCCTCGGATATGGTCGCCATGCCAATGACTGTTAACAGCCGATGTAACAGCTTGGTTTGTTATTTCTTCAGCTATGAGCTTTTAGTCTGCAGATGCTTGTAGCTTAAAGTGTTTATTATAAAACACATCATTCATTTAGTTCACCTCTTTTTAATTTACTTAGCTATATCTTCTTTATTCGATGATGATTAAAATAATCTCTAGATTCTAATAAAGTTGTTCTGTTTTTTACTAAAAGATTTATTTATTTTTTTAAACACTGTTAGTCTAATGGAGCAGTAATTCACACAAAGGGGTGAATTGAAATGAAAATAGGGAATTTACATGCCGGATTTGGTCTAGATTCTAATGGGTTTATTGTAAGCGATGTGAGCAAAGATAAAATTGAAGATGTCTATATGACTAGCATTCAATCATCTATCGAGAGTCTTAAACGTATATTTCATCAACAATTGCATAGTGTTTATGTGTACGTTAGTGTAGCAAGAGGAGAAGCGATTGTAAAAAAATCAGATCTAGACCTTATTGCGCTGTTTGAGCCCAAACTGAGTTCCGTTAAGTTGTCTGAATTAAAGAAACTTGCTGAAGAACTGTCACAAAATTATCGTTCTCTAGTTCGTGAAGTTGGTATAGCTGTAGCATATTACGAGGATGCGGTTACCCCAAAAAATTATTACGAAAATGCATTTCTAAAGGAACTCTGTGTTTGTGTGTATGGAGAGGATTTAGGAGAACGATTTGGTCCGTATAAACTTACATAAGAGATAGCAATTTGTTTTAATGGTGATATTTACGAAGCTCTTAATCGGACGTTAAAAAGGTTAGAAACAGCTTCTACGGAAGATTTTAAAATATTTACACAAGGTTTCTCTCGTAAACTCATCCGAACTTACTATTCAATGGTAATGGTACGTTCTCAGATTTGGACGACACGACTTCACGAACAGTCTGAAGTCTTTATTCATCACTTCCAAGAAAAAGAATCTATTATTTGTACGCTACTAAATTGGATAGATGAACCGCCGTCGGACCGAGAAGCTGTATATGAGTTGTTTAAGCGTGAGGGTGAATGGGCTAGTGCAAACTTTTCAAATGAAGCTAAAATTCCTTATGAAATGTAGTGTATTGCTTGAATTTAATTTCTTTTAGTAAATGTTCTTTTGTAGCGAAAGCGAAGCGTCAGCTATAAACGCTTCGCTTTCACACAATAAACATTCACTCCGGGTTCTAGTTACGTGAAGATAAATCAATTCTCTTGTGTCTGATTAAATTTCTTGAGTCCGATAATATTTCCTAAAATCGTGAAAATAGCAGTTCCTACGAGAACGATCATTAATTCGTTGTTATCGAAATAATGATACGAAGTTAATGAATTATTAACATGTCTCATATAAAGAACTATTGCATAGGTTGAAAAGAAACTGATAGTGGCTCCAAGTGTAAAGCCACTGATATGCAACCAGTTGTTATATTTCTTTAATAAGAAATGAGATAAAAACACAAGAATGCTTGGCAATAACAGGATATAGTAGTCAATTGTGTTCCTAATAAAGATGTTTAGTATGTAATCTTCGTCTAATCTGTAGTGATATGAAAAGTTAACCATTGGTATAACTTTGATCAACCAAAAACCGATTAATGTACCAAAAATTATCGGTTTGATCGTTATTTTTTTTATTAAAAAATAACAGATAATAAAGGAAATAATCACAGTGATAGGTGACATTAAGTAAATACCAATTTGGTAATACCTATATTGATCATCACTATTAAAATGATAAATTTCTGCTAAAGAAAAAGATGCAAGAACTGCGGCAATAGCAGTAGCTAAATAAGATGTTACATTTAAAAAAATTTTCAATTGGGTTACTCCTTTTTTGTTAAGATTGTTGCTGTAAAACAAAAAAGACATCATTCAACTATATAATGCATAGAGAGCACTCAGTCTTTCTCGTTTGGTATTTCGTGAATCGAATATTTAATGAGAGCACTCGCTAGTTAAACAACAAATGTTTACCTCACTTACAATTACAAAACATATACCAGTAACATCAACAATAACAATCGGTTTAAGCGGTTCAAAAATGAATGATAAAAGAATAGGTAATGTCCCATCCAAACTCCTAAAAGTAAGGAACTCGCTTTTTCTCACCTCTTTTAATAATAACTTTAGGATAAATAAAGAGTAATTCTATTACTATTTTGCTCAATTATTAAAAAAACGTCTTCACTTGTTGGAGAAAAGTCACCTTTCCAATTTCATTCCATAGAATACTTTACCTATCAAATCTTAACAATTTTTTGCATTGTTTTATATATGTAATTTTTTCCATATTCAACGAGGATAGTAATGAGTTTATTTTGGAGTATTGAATAGTTTCTAAAGAGAAATTGCCTCTTTTTAATCAGTCTCAATTAATTATTATCATCTTTGATTAAAACCACAAAAAGACCACCTCGTATGAGATGGTTAACCTTTTTGGTCATATAATCGCGGTAAGTTAGAATGGGTTAGATGAAAATAAAAGGATAGACCAGCGCTATCCTTTTATTTAGAAACAAATGACAGCCCTTAAAACAGGAAGGGGCAAACGATTTCTCTCAATCAAGTATTAAGAAAGTCGCCGATGGGTTTTCTACTGAATCTTTAAACAAATAGTGTTTAAGGACCATTCTATACGTCGTTCTTTCCTAGATAATCAAGAATCCCCATTGCAGAAACAATGGTATCGAACGGGATTGTTTGATAAACGGGATGATTTTCTGCGATACCGTTTTCCTGTAAATAGTTGTGTAATAGTGCCTTCAAGCGACTATCTAAATAATGTACTTGTTCTTTAAAATCACTAGATACCGTTAACACTTTTTTTCCTTCAGCTAGAAATAGCGGCGTCCAATAGCGCACTTGTCTGTAAGCTTCAGCCGGATTTCTATATGCACCGAAATGACCGAAATACAATTCTGAAGCATTTAACTTTTCATAAAGCTGGATAGATTGCTCCATCGTTTGTGGGTCATACTGATTCGGTGAAGTGGAGGGAATAATTAAATCAATTGCTTCGCTCTCCATTTCTGGATAACGTACACCAGTAGTATCTCCAACAAACAATCCGTTCGTAGCAGAATAATGCATTGATACATGGTGCTTTGCATGACCTTCTGTATGATAAAACGTTAGCTGATGCTGACCTAAAGATAGTACCTCCTCATGGCCGATTTCTATAATGCGTTCAGAATCAATAGGTACAATCGGATCAAATAGACGATCGAATTCTGCTCCGTAAACACTCTTAGCACTTGCAATTAGACGACTTGGATCTACCATATGAGATACACCTCGTGGATGGACAACGAAAGTGGCATTTGGACAGCTTTGTAAAAATAAACCTGCTCCACCAGCGTGGTCTAAATGGATATGCGTAACAATTACATATTGAATATCCTCCAGAGTAATATGTAATTCATTCAAACCTTCTACTATATAAGGCATAGACGGACTAGCAGAAGTCTCGATTAAGGCAATTTTTTCATCAATCAGCAAATAAGAGCTTGTACGTTGTTCTCGATTTAAATCGTGTGTATCAATACAATAAAAATTTGGTGCAAGTTGTTGGACTCTCCCCATTAAATAATCCCCCTTCATTTCTGTTGAGTACGAAATATTCTCTGATATGCATTTTTTATCTATAAAAAGTAGTGGTTATACTTTATAATAATAGAAAATTATACTGAATGTCCATTCATTTTTTAGGAGGATTTATTAATGGAGAAAAATATCCGCTATGATACACAAAAGGTCCATCGAGTTAATTTAGCCATCATTGCAATTTTGGCTGCGCTAATTTGTGGACCGCTCATATTATCAAAGGGCATTATGTTCTTATTTGTTGGACTTGCCGTTATTGCGTTAGCTATATGTAATTACTTTTTACCAATTAAAACGTATGTTAAAGGCTTTATTTTCGGAATGATTCCTTCAAGTGTTGTCTTTACGTTATTTTTAGTTGAAAGCTTTTCATTAAATAAACATTATATTTTACTTTGTTCGGTGGCCATTATCGCTCTGTATTTTAAGAAAGAATTACTAGTGTTTTTTGGCGTGCTAACAAACATCAGCTTCCTAATTCTTTATATTGTTAAGTCTGAATCATTACTAGGTCCATTTAATGATATTACGGTATTCATTACGCTTCTAGCGATTATGAATGGTGTTATTATTGCATTATATTTAATCGCAAAATGGGGCAATGAACTAATTGAGCATGCTGCAATTCAGCAAGATGAAGTAAAAACGTCATTAAATCAACTTGAGAATACGTTTCAGGAAATTGAAAAAAGTAGCCAAGCATTGGATGAGCACGTTACACATTTCCAACAAACAATGCAGCGTATATCAGGGTCTAGTAAACAAATTATTTTAGCTACTGAGGATATTTCCGCAAGTATTCAGCAAGAGTCATCTAGCTTACAAATGATTCATGGCACGATGAAGGAATCTGTGCATTTTGTCAATGAAACATTCTCCATTTCAAAGGATACTGTTTCAAAATCTACTGATTTGCAGCAAGAGATTCTAGTAGGGTGGGAGAAAATGCAGGATGCGATGATGCAAATGGGCGTAATGAATCAAGCGATGAGTTCTACTGCCGAAACAGTGAATGAGTTACAGACTAGCTTGAAAACAGTAGATAGTTTATTAAAGGGCATACAACATATTGCAGAACAGACGAATCTACTTGCTCTTAATGCTGCAATTGAAGCGGCAAGAGCGGGGGAGCATGGTAAAGGATTCGCCATCGTTGCTGATGAAGTGCGGAAATTAGCGGAAGAAAGTGCTGCTATTACGGTAAGTATTACGAATGTAACGAGGACTTTGTTCGAAAAATCAACAGAAGCTCATCAACGCTCTGATGACGGTGAAAGAGCGTTACAACAAGGGGAAATGCTTTTACAAGATGTGAGCAACTTCTTCAATGTTCTAAAAGATTCATTTAATAATGCCAATATAGATTTAACTAGAGGGATGAATGAATTAAGCAGCGCTATTTCTCAGTTTGAAACAATCCAATTCCAGATTGAAAAACTTAATGACATGACCGAACAAAATGCAACTTCCACAGGAGAGATTGTGCATTCGGTGGAGGACGAACATACTATGCTTGAAATGATGACGAATACAACTAGTCGTATTCAGGAATTAAGCGATACATTAAAATCGCTTGTTATGAAAAAAGAAAGAGAATCTTTTTATGATTCTAATGGAAATTAGATTGACATAATTATTATTAGTAAGGGGAGGTGTCGTCTAAATTCTTTTCAAAGGAGAGGGTTTTTATTATATGAGTTCTTATGATTAGAAGAAAGGCTTTTTTTAATTTCAGACTAAAGATGGATGTAAATGGAATGTGTTTTTTATATATTATTTCATAAATAAAGGTGGAATAGGAGAATATTGAAATGATAAAAGGTTTATATGAAGCACATTTACCAGTTAGTAATTTAGAAAACTCGATTGTATTTTATCAAAAATTAGGGTTGGAGCTTGCTTACAAAAAAGGAAAGGTAGCTTTTTTCTGGATCGTTAAAGGGGAAAGCTGGTTAGGTTTATGGGAAAGTGATAGCGTTGAATTAAAATACCATCCATCTATCCGACATTTGGCGTTTAAAATTGACGAAGAAGATCTTAAGCGTGTAAAAGAGTGGTTGTCTTCAATTGGCATTGAAGTTCGCACTGAATTTGGCCTTACTTCCGAACATCAACCTTTAGTATTATCAAATTATCCTCATGCACATGCAGCAATTTACTTTTCAGACCCGGATGGTAATTCATTAGAATTCATTACACCATTGAGACTAGATGATATGGAGAGTTTTAATGAGATGTCTCTTGAAGAGTGGAGAAAATGTTATTCCGTCTAAGCTTTTAGCGAATTTTGTGGAATTCTTTAGTGAGAAATTCCATTACAGTTAAAGAGCCTTATACCATGAACGGTAAGGCTCTTTCTTTTGTGCAGGTGATATTATCCATTTTTCAATGCGTTACTGTCATGATTATATTTAAAAACGATGGCAAAAATGATGGCCAAAACGAACGTATAACCGCCAAAGAACAACCAAATATTTTGCCAATTTCTTACGCCCTCAACTGTGAAATAATCAACTACTTTGCCACTAATTACCGCTCCTAAATAGGCGCCAATACCATTGACCATCGTACTAAATAATCCTTGAGCACTGCCTCGAATTCGATGATCGACTTCTTTTTCAACAAAAATCGCTCCCGAAATATTAAAGAAATCAAAGGCACAACCGTAAACGATCATTGATAACAGCAATAGTAAAAATCCTCCGCCAACAGGGCTTCCATACCCAAAGAAAACAAAACGTAATGTCCATCCAATCATACTGATGAGTATTACTTTTTTAATGCCATACTTACTTAAAAAAAACGGAATGGTGAGAATGAAGAATACCTCTGAAATTTGTGACACTGATAATAAAATAGCTGGATATTTAACAGCAAAGCTATTTTTATAATCAGGGTTCAATGCGAAGTCGTGTAAAAATGGATCACCGAATGTATTAGTAATTTGTAGCGCAACACCTAGTAGCATAGAAAAAATTAAAAACAAAGCCATTTTTTTATCTTTAAAAAGAACAAAAGCATCAAGTCCCAAAAGGCTTACCCATGACTTGTCCTTTATTTCATTGGAAGTTGGGCATGCCGGAAGAGAAATTGTGTAAAGTGCAAGAACTAACGAAGAGCCGCTAGCAATAAATAATTGAATATTACTTAATTCAATTTTGGCAAGACTAATAATCCACATCGCAAGAATAAAACCAATTGTCCCATAGACACGAATAGGAGGGAAGTCCTTTATAATATCAAACCCTTTGTTCTCCAAACTAAAATAAGAAATCGTATTCGATAATGCAAGTGTTGGCATATACACGATTGAGTTAAAGAACATTACCCAAAACATCATCGTAGGATCGGAAATTTGAGCCGCAATAAATAGGGTAATCGCACCGAGAAAATGCAATATTCCGTATAAAACATTGGCTTTTACCCAACGATCTGCAATTATACCTATAAGACTGGGCATAATAATGGCTGCAAGACCGTTAGAACTATACACGATTCCAACTTGCGCGCCGGTAAAATTCAACGTATTAATCATATAAGAACCGAATGTAACGAGCCAAGACCCCCAAATAAAAAATTGAAGAAAAATCATTATTTTAAGCCGTAATTTTATATTCATTTTTTCCTCCTATAGAAGGTGATGTGGTTGTTCTGAGGCAATAAAAATTCACTGCTTTGGATTTAAGAACATAACTACAGCATTTGCTCCTTATGTCCGAATCATACGAATTTATTGGAGTTTCTTTTGAAGGTTTGTCCTATATAAAGTCACAGAATTGTTTTGGTGAAAAATGCGATAGTATATACCCTCTTTAGTAACTGGCAAGAACGTGGAGAAATACAACAAGGAGGGATTAGGAAGATATCTACTGTACATTCCAATTTTAGAACGTGATTTTATATTAGGGCTAGTTCTTGAATTTTTTGGTAGGCAATCTAGTAACTAAATAATATAATTAGTAAGTGACGTTTTAGAATTTATAGTTTAGGAGTAGGTTCTTTGGAAATGTTTATTATGGCAATAGTGGTTACGTTAATTTTCGGCAGTTTTTCATACATGCTGTTAAAAAATACTGAAGATTTTTTAAAGATGAGTTCCTTTTCAGAAAAATTCATTAAGAAATCATTTTTAAAAAAGTTCGTAAAGTTTATGGGCTGGTGGTTTTTAATACTAGTGATATGTGTATGGATTATAGCAATCCTCTCTTTATTTGAATGAAAATATGTGTAGTAGTTGAAAATAATGTATGTCCAGTCATTGTTACACATAGAACGAGAAAACTAAGGGATAGCATTCCTTTACATATTTTTTTCAACAAAGTGAAGTTACTCATTTGAAAAATAATGAGTAACTTTTTTTCTATTTTCAATTACTTCAATAAAGGACAATGGGGCTCATTTTTAAACGGATGATGAAGTAGCCGAAAGGTTGATTTTCGCGGATAACTGTTTGTATTTTAAGAAAAGTCTTACGTTATTTCCGCTCATATTTATATTTTACATATAACCGAACAGTTATGTGTAAAGTGAGGAAATGATCATGCCAAATGTTTATCGAGCATTAGGTGATTCAACGAGACGCCTTATTTTAAGTATTCCGAGATAGCTGAAGCATTTGATATCTCTCAACCAGCTATTAAGAAGTATTTCAGACCTACTCACAACGCGCGTATTAATTGAGAAATTTAGTTAAATTGAAGCTTCGGTACAATCATAACCTACATGATTAAATGTAACTGGCACTTAATAGAATGGCTCTCAGACGTATTGAAAATCCAGAATTCTCCGTCTCGATTCGTCTGAGAGCTCTTTAAGTATATACGGGAGAGTCTAATACAAAAATCTTATAACAAGAGATAAATAGGCCGCAGAGTTTTCTTTAAGAAAGCTTTGCGGCCTATTTATGTTTTAAGCCTCGTGGCATAACAGTTGATATGAATAAGGAATATTATAAAGTGAGTAATACTTAATTCTTATTAAAATAAAAACTCTGAAAAGCCGCTTCCAGAGTTTTTGAACATTTTAATGCTATGTGTTGAATTATTTACTTAACCTTTTCGTTCATACGACTAAAAATGGTTGCTAATATAGGACCTGATATATTATGCCAGACACTGAAAATCGCACTTGGCACCGCGGCTAATGGAGAGAAATGTGCAACCGCTAAAGATGCACCTAGGCCCGAATTTTGCATTCCAACTTCAATAGCAATAGCTTTCTTTTTCGCTAAGTTCATACCGAAGATCTTTCCAAATAAATACCCGATTAAATAGCCTAAACAATTGTGTAAAACAACAACAGTCAAAATAATTAAACCAGTTTCAGCAATCTTTTGTTGATTGCCTGCAACTACAGCAGCCACAATAGCAACGATGGCTACTACAGAAACAAGTGGCATCACTTTCACACTTGCTTTAGCTTGCTTGTTAAAGAACTTTTGTACAATGAAGCCTAATGCAATCGGAATAATAATTACTTTGACGATCGACATAAAAAGTGCACTAGGTGCAACATCTATGTACTCACTTGCGAATAAATAAATAAGTCCAGGTGTGATGATTGGAGCTAATAAAGTTGTGATAGATGTAACTGTCACCGATAATGCCACATCCCCTTTAGCAAGGAATGTCATGACATTTGAAGATGTGCCTCCTGGGCAGCAACCTACCAATATAACTCCAATTGCGATTTCTGGTTGAAGATTGAACAGTTTCACCAGTAAAAAGGCTAATGTTGGCATGATTAGAAATTGACCAACTACACCAACTGCCACATCTTTCGGTCTAGTTAAGACTTCTTTAAAGTCCGCAACCGTTATGGTTAATCCCATACCGAACATTACAATACCTAATAATGTCGTGATATACGCTCCAATCCAAGAAAATCCACTAGGGATAAAAAAGGCAAGCGCTGCAAAAAGGAGCACCCAAATTGCAAATGTATTGCTAACAAATTGACTAAAACGTTCTAAAACTTTCATGTAACACCTCGATGTAATATTTTGCTAACATAGTAAACTATAAACTAATTACAGAATTTAATCAATAATGGGAATAATCAGTTAATATAGTATAGTTCGTTATCATACTTTCAATATTAGAATTTTATTTTGAGTAGTTATGTGAATTAGGTAAGGGAATTAGAAATTAAATTTGACAAAATGTTTTTTGAAATTTCGAAAAACAATGACCGAAACCTATTTAAGTGGTAAAGTATAGAAAAAATGAATGGAGAATTTTGTTATGGAAAAATTAAAAAGGGTTGAATTAAAGCATTTTTCAAGTGAATATATGAAAGAATTGAACTCTTTTATACTTACAGAGGAACAAAAACAATTTTCTGCACTTCCAAGCAAATTTGAGGAAATTAATGAGGGACAGTATCGTATTGTTATTTTAAGTGATAATACACCAGTTGGTTTCTTTCTCCTAAATTCAAATGAGAGAGTAAAGAAATACTCTAATAATTTGAATGCTATGTTATTAACGGCACTATCAATTAATCATACCGAACAAGGAAAAGGCTACGCAAAACAAGGAATGACATTACTAGTTGAGTTTGTTAAAAAAGAATTTCCGAATTGTGATGAAATTGTTTTAGTTGTAGACAAAGATAATATACCAGCACAAAAACTTTATTTAAAAGTAGGATTTGAGGATACAAATGAGAGATTAATAGGACGTATCGGTGAAGAAATTATTATGAGACAATCAATAAAATAATAGTAGACCACAAATAAAAGTAAGTTTACTTTTTACTATCTTCCTTCGTCACCAGAGTCGATGCTACATTTTGTAGATTAACACTGGTTTTATGTATTGTGGAAAGTCTAGCATCAATCCTTGAATATTAGCTTCATAAATATGTATCAAATTGCGCAAGTGTATGATTTGTATCAAACGTTTCATTTTATGTATGAAATTAATGATTAAACTCAGGTAGGTCGGTGCTGTAAGTATTTCCTCACGTGGAACAATTAATTATCAGAACAGATCGACCGACGACCAACTTGCGCTTCCATCTTAAGTTGGAGGCTTTTTCTTTTGATTTGAAATCAGCATCAAATAGCAAATAAGGGAAATGCGCACCTATTAATAGTCAGATGAGATTTTAAAAAGTTATTACATATATTTTGTTTCCTAGATTAAAATTAGTGGTGAGTTATATAGATCTGAAATTAAGTCATTCCGTTTGAAAAAAAGATGTATCGTTTAAAATAAAGTTATAACATTTGGAAAAATTTGATAAAATTGTGTCGCAATCCTTTACAAATGGCACCGCAAACGGAACATATTGAGAGTGTTGTGCTTGCGACAAGAAAACAGAATGAGTAACGAAGGAAATTAATGTTATTTATACTTTGCTACGGGGGTACTTATGAAAACTCACTATTATTTAGGCTGGTTTAACAATTTTTTCCCAGAGAATCTGGGCAGGGTGTTACAGGAGGATATAACTGATAGGAAATCGCTTGCTATGATTAGCTCTAATCCTTTTTTTTATGAAGATGATGGTGCTACTGAACGCTCTTGGCTTGACCAGGCCGGCATTATGTTTAATGAATATCATTATTTAATTAATTATCGCGTACAGAAGGAAGATGCCCAAACCATAATTCAAAATGCTTCAGTTATTTTCTTGTTGGGTGGAAATACTCTTAATCAAAATGGGTTTTTGGTGGAGTATGAATTGTCGGATTTGATTAAAAAAAGCAGAGCCGTTGTGATGGGAGCAAGCGCTGGTGCAATCAACATGTCAGCTAAATGGTTATGCTCGAAAAACTTTGGCTATAAAGTTGAAATAAACTCTGTTTACGACGGAATCGGCCTTGACAATTTTTCCATCCTGTCTCACTTTGATCTTGAAAATAACTTTGCGTTGGTTCAAGACGAACTATCTACCTTATCGAAAAAAATGAATATTTATGCGTCGAACAAAGATTGCGCTGTACGTGTAAAGGGAGACAAAATCGACATTTTAGGCAATGTTTATTTAATTTCCCACTCAAAGATTCAGAAATTGGATCAGACGCTCTAGTTGTGGTGAACAGCTATGGTTTAACTGGATTAATTTCTTTATGCAAAGCTTCTATTTTAAACCAACAATTGTGTACCAACAAAAAATAAGCAAACTTTTTTATGAAAAATGAGTCAACTGAAAATATTTACAGCGTGTTATGATTATTCTTTTCCAAAACACGCTCTTTTCTTTGATCATTTATCAAGGTTATTAGTATCAATTTGATCAAACTTTATTTTAAAGCAACACTAACAGATATTGAAATAAGAGTTTCTAATGAAGAAAGTTATAAAATGTGCTATAACTTGAATAAACATTGATATATTAGAAATGAAACGGACAAGCTATTGCTTATTTATATGAACCAAAAACCAGGCGCTCATATTAAGTAAGTACCTGGCTCTATGTTTTTTCACTTTCACCAATCCATATGAATTATTTCAGATATTTTTTACTCATAAATTATCGCTTCTTCTTTTATTAATTATTTCTAGTACGGTGTTAACTATGAAAAGAATAATAATAAAGATATACAGTGCTAAGAAAAAATAGTCTGACATTGTTAAATTATTAAAATCTGTTGTACGAGGTATTAAAATCGACAGAGATACGATGATGAGGATATTAAATATTCGTGTGAGTGTCATTCGCATAGTGTTAGTGGATATGTGAAATACTAAGTACAAAGGACGCATTAATCTCTACTTTTCTGTTCAACATTTTTGCTGTAGTAGTAATTAGAATATACGATAAAAAGTCTTGTAAGCTAGTAATTAAACGTAATCCACTTTGTTCACTTCCTTTTCTTTAATAGTTATATTGATTGTGAATCATATTTACTTGGATTCGGCTGGTCTGTTCGAGTAGCCAAGTAAGACCAATCTTACGACAGATTACCTCTCCTTTTGAACATAAACATCGTTTGGATGAGATAGTACTAGTACATTAGAAGCTTCAACAATCAGGTGTTTTGCTATTCATTAATGAACCTCCGTATAATTCTACAAATTTATTTTATTAATCATAAGTTTTACTTTTAGATTTAAGCATTCTAGTAGTATTTTTTCGATTTTCTATATCCTCCCTTAAAAATAATCTATCTCGACTTAATTCTTTTAACGGAACTAATTTACCGCGTTTTACAAGCGAATTTAACGCCTGACGAGATATATTAAGTTCCTCTAACGCTTCTGATGTATTTAATATTTCAGATTGTACTAATTTAATAAATTCATCTTTTGTATTGAACGAATAGTTTTGTGTCATTGAATTTCCCCGCCTAGAGATTTTTGCTTTTCCGTATTGTAATGATAGTTGTGCCAATTACTATCAATGTTGCTATAGTTATAACTAAAGATACATAAGCCAAACAGTTCACCTCTATTAAATTGAAGATAAGATTCAGCTATCCCAATATCATATGATATTAATAAATTAGGATATTTTTTTTCTAGTCTTTTTAGACACTCAGCATAATCTTTACTTTGATATACTTGTGCTTAGATTAAGTGGTGCAATTGGATGAAAGATGTACAGACAAGAGTTTTATTGCCTGCTTGGACTTTCAGAAAAGCGGAAAATATTGATAAAATTAGTCGCTTGTTGCTGGAATGTAAGACTAAACTTGTCATTTCTTGCGCTTACCCGGGAAATTATTTCTAATTTCCTAACCTAGGTAACCCTTTTTCCATATGCAATACGCGCTAAAAATTATTTCTATTGAAATTGATGAAGCTGAATCAGATGGCGAATTCGTAAATGTTGAAGATAATACGGAGGATCGCAAGATATTTCGTTCAATAGGATATTCTGACGATGAAATTGATAATTTTAAACCATATGATGACGAATCATTTATAGATTTTGGATTTTTCGTTTGGGACTACCCAAACTGGTTTAATGGTGAAATTTTCTATAAGGAGGATTTAGATGATTAACCGGGTTGTACCTAAAGAAAGTTTTATTCAGAGCACTTACAGTTGAGGTGATGATTGAATGGGTGCCAAACAATACGAAAAGAAGTCGAACAGCGTAGATCAAGGCTAATCAATCAATAGGTCTGCATAGCCTTTCTCGAATGCCGAGGATGTCCGAAATGAAAAGCTTTTGATTAAACCAAGGAATGTAGAAGATGCAATATTTATAAGCTGATACGAAACATTGGGAAGGAGCTTGAGCAGATTAGTAATTTGCATAGAAGAGCATAGTGAAGATTTGAAAGTAAGTGTTCCGTATAATTATTGTTCTTTTTTTGGTTTTACAAAGTATGAAATGAACATAACAAAAACGCCTATAGAGATGTATATTAAAGCAACAGATTTATTTGGAATAGATGAATTGTATTCGAAGGTACCTGATACTCTGCTCCATCCGCGTGAAAATAAAACGATGCGTAAAATTAATATGATATATCCAATCAATAGAATGTGTTTTCATTATATAACAACTCCTGGTTAATAACTTAGGGGATTTTTGGAAAGAAATGCGTGTTGTTCTTTCAATGGAGTTAGAGCAAAGTGAATTGAATCTTGGAAGCGGATTTGACCAAAAAGAGATTGATTCGCTTATAAAAAGTCTGTTGTAAATGGATACTCGATCTTTATATTGTCATTTATTTTTTGTATCAAATTAGGGGCACTTATGATTATTTCGGGATACATAGCTCATGAAGTTCCATCGTTTGAAGACTACACAATTACCGTTCCTTTTTTGTATTAATGATTTGTATCAGTTGTATATGTTTATCAATTTTGTATCCATGAATCCAGAGAATAAATGGGTCCCATGCCCAATTGTTCTGCTTACGAGGACGGGATATGATAGAAAATAATTCAAAACTATCTATATTATAGAATTCCGAAAGCAGGATGCACATTACCAAGAAGCGTCTGGTTCATGAATTCTGTATCAAAGATAAGGGTTGTTGAGGTGTTTGCAAGAGAACTCTTCAAAAGCAATGCTGTCAGAATATATGAAGAGGAACGAAAAATCAATCTATACAAAGGAGCAAAAGTTGAACATGGGTCTCACTCTGGAAACGATTCTAGACAAAATGAAACAGGAAATCGATAAATGGATGATCAATATTAGCGATAAGGACGCGGAACAAATCGTAAAGCGTACTTCGCTACAGGCGGGAATACATGATTACGCTCTGCTCGAATATGTCAAGGGCAGGGTGAAGGTGCGGGAAGCGGAGAACTTTTTAACGTTGCCAGAAGTCAAGAGTGGCAAATCTTCGGAAACGCTGACCGAGGAACAAGTAAGAGAGCGGATTGTCCCAGAGCTTGCTTCTTACATACGGCAAAAATTGGACGAGTTGTCGCCGGCATTGTTCAATTGTCCATTTACTTTTAACGGCAAGTTCCGGACGCGAGAAGGAGATGCTACCGTTCGTATTCTGGAATATATCGACGAAACGAAGAAGAAACAATTACAGAAACGAATCTCCTTTTATATCGCGGATAAGCTCGAAGCGGGAAAAAATCCGACTAAACCTTTGGAGACGTTTTTCCTCTCCAAGCACCTGTTGGACGAGAGACTGTTCCCAGATTTAGATGCAGTCCATATCATCTCTATTTTCGAGAAAATTCAATATGTGAATAAAGAGAACAAACATCTTTCAGAACATCGCCGTTATCTGATTGGTGCTTTGCGGAATTGGTTGTATAATCACTGGTTGCCCTATTATTTCGAAAATATGGGAACACAATGGCAAAAAGAATATAAGAAAAAAAGCGATGCCCGTCTTGAAAATACTGAGCAAGGTCCGATCGAACTGGTCATCTATGCTGCATCCTTGATTCTGAAATATGAGCCATCCCACAGAAGAACTGAAGGGGTGGATATTTTGAATTGTGCTATCGAGTTGGGAAGCGACCGAGCGAAACGTATGACAAAGAAAGGCAGTGGAACGTTCGCCAAGGAAGATGTCAGCTTTTGCGACGAACTGGTGAAATACACAGCCAACGATGTGTTTGCCGAGGTGACCATAGCCATTAAGCAGGAAACGGAGGAGAGTTATGCGCGTGCGCTCAGGTTTCTAACGCGCTTGTTAAGCATGTGCTTCCCCAAAAGCTATAAAATCAAGCTGAAATCTGGTGTCAAGAAATGGCTACCGATCAAAGGATTGGCCAAGTCGGGCACGCATCGTTTCTTCGCCAACGCTCTGGAATATCCGAATTTGTATCCCTTGGTGGAGGACTATGCCCGTGTTGCGATGGATTCGTTCGAATGGTATACGGATACAGAGGGTGAAAAGAATTGCATGCCAGGTAGTTATGCAGTCTTCGGCCTCGGATTGGCGGATCAGACTTATTTTCCGTTAGTAGAAGAATATATGGCAATGGTTGACGAAGAACACCAGTCCGTTCAGAACGACTTCACGGTCGCTTTTGCTGAGTGGCAAGGCGTAAACGCGGAATCGATTCCTACGCTAGTGAAGTGTATGCTGCATAGCACGGATTCTATGAAACTGAAAATCAAAACCGATATGGAAAATGAGAGGCATATCATGCTACTTCTAAATCAGGTTCGTGACCTTCAGGATTACGAGGTCGAGCATATCGTATACTTAATCTGGGGCGGACCGGACAAGCTGAAGAAAATAGCTGCCAAAACCAAAGGAAATCGAGGAAAGTGGCTCACTGAGTTGGCGCAGGCCGCTAGCCGCGGATAAATTGGCTATTGCGATAGGACAAAGGGTTAAACAGAATAAGTATTGTAGCTGCAAAATAGAAGATGATCAGCAAAGCAAATTTAGCCGAGCTGGACTTTTTAATTTACTTAGTCATCATTAACCATAAGTCTAAAGCCCAACATGGTATCAGTCTATCACTGTATTTACGAGTAAATAAAACTTTGATATTCTATTTATGGGAAATATTTCTTTGTGAAGGGAGTAGTCAGGGTGTTAAAGTGAAAAATTTTTTAATTATGGGGGCATTAATTATTGTTTTAGGAAGTGTATATCTATAAAGGAGGAAATTCTTTTATGAAAAATAAACTATCTGCGGTGTTAGCCGCTACATTAGCGTTAACGATGAGCCTACCGACAGGGGCTATGGCGTCTTCTAGCAGTCAGACTACGGTGGTTGCTAGCCAAGAATTAGCTAGTCAAGAACTGAAAAAGATTGCAGCAGAGAAGGCTGCGCTACTTACAAAGTCCTATGAGACGACTAGTGTGCAGTATGCGTTAATTGATAATGGCAAACTTATTTTGTCGGGTCAGACAGGCAAGAACGATATGAATGGGAAACAGCCGCTGACCAAAGATACCTTATACGGGATTGGTTCAGTCAGTAAAATGTATGCAACGGCGGCTGTGATGAAATTGGTCGACGAAGGAAAAGTTGATTTGGATGCTCCTGTCGTCCGCTATGTTCCTGATTTCAAGATGAAGGATGAACGGTATAAACGCATTACGGTGCGTATGCTGTTGAACCACTCCTCCGGCTTGCAAGGAAGTACGCTTAGTAATTCATTTTTATTTAAAGATAATGATACCTATGCCCATGATAATTTGTTGCAGCAATTGTCCAACCAGCATTTGAAGGCGGATCCTGGCGCGTTCTCGGTATACTGCAACGACGGTTTTACGCTAGCCGAGATTATGGTGGAAAGAGTTAGCGGGATGAGCTTTACCGAATTTATACATCAACGGTTTACAAAATCTTTAAAGCTAAATCATACAAAAACGCCGCAGGACAAATGGGAAGACGATACGCGAGCTGGCCTTTATTTTCCAATGTACCAAGGGCAGCTTCCTACTGAATCGGTGAATGTGATTGGTACGGGAGGGATCTCTTCCACAGCAGAAGATATGGTGCGATTCTCACAAATATTTATGGGATATGAAAAAGGAATCCTCTCTGATAAAGCAGTCAAGGCGATGGAGCAAAAGGAATATAAAAAAGGAATGTGGCCCGGGGATGGAGAGAATAGTGTCAACTATGGTCTTGGCTGGGATAGTGTGAAACTATATCCATTCAGTGAATATGGGATAAAGGGCTTGGCAAAAGGAGGCGATACGGCACTACAACATGCTTCACTGGTCGTACTTCCTGAACAGAAGATGGCAGTGGCTGTGTTGTCATCCGGCGGTAGCAGCGCTACAAATCAACTGATGGCGACTGAAATACTGCTCGCTGCACTCAAAGAGAAGGGCACAATTAAGGATATCAAGCCGAACAAATCCTTTGGTAAGCCGATCAAGGCCAAAATGCCTCAAGATGTAGCGAAGAAAGCGGGTTTTTACGGCCATAGTTACGGTCAATTCAAAATAGAAATTACGAAGACTGGTGAACTGATCTTACTATCTAATCCACAAGTAAAATATGTTTATACTGCGAATGGAAGCTTTATTAATGAGAATGGTACCTCCAAGCTCAATTTCGTCACTGAGAAGAATGGACGAACTTATTTGAAGGAGAGCACCTATTCTTCGCTGCCAGGTTTAGGGCAAATAGCGAGTACTCAATATGTAGCCGAGAAACTTGAAGACAATGTGCTATCGAAGGAAACCGCAGCCGCATGGGCAAAGCGGGAAGGCGTCAAGTTCTATCTTGTGAGCGAGAAATTTAGTTCTGTGCAATATTTGGCACCAATGATGCCCGTACAAATTAATAGCAAGGAAGGCATGGAGGGCTATTGGGAAAGCCAAAAAATCACAGGCCCTAACACGGCGATGCATCAGCTCCAAATACCTGGGGTGTTTGGTCGTGATACGACGGAAGCCCGTTTCTATACAGAAAGCGGCAATGAATATATAGAAATGTCCGGGTCGTTATACGTAAGTGAATCCAACTTAAAAACGCTGGATGCAGGCCAATCATCCAAAGTTACGCTGCAAGCAAATGGGCATGCGAAATGGTTTACGATCCCACAAGCGGCAGCAGGGAAAACGATGACCGTGGCGTTGCCATCAAAGAGTTCGTTCGCTGTGTATGATGAGAATGGAGTATGTATTAATTTTAGCGTTGTAAGCGGCAATAACAAAGTAAAACTGCCGAAGAACGGAACAGTTGTATTTGCTGGTGCACCGAACTCGGAATTTGAAATTACGTTGAACTAACTATAATTCTAGAACTATTTCAACAAAACCAGTAAGATACAGAGATAAATCGAGCTCATTTGACTGCATTCTTGACTCGGAAATATGTAGAAGATAATAAACAAAAGCCACTAAAAATGAACTAGATCCCAAGAGTTAGACCGAAAATCTAACTTTTGGGGTCACTATCATAGTGGCTTTTTTTATTTTGAAACAAAATGGAAATAAAGTATATAAAACTGATAAAATTTCTACTATAAAACGTACCTTGTCTAAATATAAAATCAACTAATAACAACAAAATAAAACGAAAAGATAAAAAATTTCATATGAATGCAAATATAATTGAATATTTTGAACAGGTGGTAATTACTGACTATGAAACTGCGTTTTTTGTACTTAAAATACTGAAAAAACAACAGTCAATTTCAATAGAACTATACAAATTATTCCTGAATACATCAAACATCTTACATTTATTTCTATGTACAAAAATTTGATAGGAGTGACTACAATCGTGTTTCGAAAATGATGAAATATATCTTTATTGCACATTTATTAGTAGAACGGTGGAATTACTAAATCACGGTTTATCCAGAAATTACCAAAATGCGCTATCTTGATGAATGAGTATGGAAAGAGGCTATTTGCAGGCGGACGGAAATCAATACCATACAAGACCTTTGAAAATGAGTATATAGAGGTTAAGTCGAAGAATGGATATACGCTGCATTATTTGAATGCGTTAGTTGTATAACGTATGAATACGGTTCGCAAGGAAGTAAAACAGCGTAGAGTAAGGCTAATTAATCAGCAGGACCACATAGCTTTTCTCGAGTGCAAGCATGTTCGAAACGTAGAGCTTATGATCCTATTAAAAAGTGTGGGAGAAGCAAGACTTATAGGCAACTACGGAGCATTAGGAAAGAGCTTGAGTAGATCAGTCGTTTACGTAGGTGGAGTAAGTGAAGATTTGAAAGAAATTGTTTAGCAAAAAGGATGGTGAATAAATGACTATCGCATGTCGTCATTGTAATGCTAGTGAAGGGTTCTTTGTGAGAGCGCGAGTATCCGGCTCAGCAACTACTTACTACACAAAAACAGGTGATTTCATGGCTGACCAGAGTAGTATGTATGGCAATTTATCATCAAGGAGGCACAGTAGCTTACTGTATGAATTGTCATAAGGCTATGGGAAAAAAGAAGATTTCGAGTCGACGATGTTGAAAAAGAAGCAACTTTTTACTAAACAATTTGAGGATTGTGTCTGATAAAATTTGTGTAACAGGGAAAGAGGTTCATTTTCTTGAGTATTTAAGTTTATTTAGTTCCTTTGTTAAATATTGAACTTGCTTTTCTAATTCATCTATTTTATTTGAGGAGCTATTATTGTTGGTATTTGATTGTTGGGATTGAGCTTCCTCTAGAGCCATCATAGCTGCAATAGTAGATAGGCCGTCACCTAATGTAGTAATTAGTCCAGCAATTACAGCAAGCTTAGCAGCATCATTTTCGCCATTTGATAAAAGGTCATTCATATTAAAACTATCTTTGCGTTTACTCAAATGTTAACCTCCCTAAATTAATCAATACTATATCTTATTCTGTATCCTATTTTAAAATTCGGGTGTTTAAATTAAAATGTTCGGTAACAAAATGGGGAAATAATGAAAGTTACTTTTTTAGTAGGAATGAATGAACAAGATGCTCAAGAAAAGAGACGTTTGCACTTGAGCAATTAGGAATTGATAAAAATCTAATAGGCGATGAATTCCAAGGAGGCTGTTGATGAGAGTTATAACGAATAGGCTTGGAACAGCTATACGGAGGTTTTGACTTTGTAGATTAATGACAAAAATAGCCGCAGCGTTTGCAGACGCTACAGCTCAGAATTGGTTTATGCCCTTGTATTCAGGCTAGTCAGATAAGTCATATAACACAACTTAGGAGGGCAAACCTATGAAATAAGGGCAAATTAAAGTAGAGAATTTACTTCAGTGGATTGAAAATTATCGATGGATGGTTAAAACCATTGCGGAAGCAAGGCAATCGTAGATATTTTCTGAATTATTTTTCAAAATAAGAAAGGTATATATTAAAAAAATATAGAATTCCACAGTGTATTAAATGTATTTTTAAAGGAGGATGTATTTGTGACTATACCTGACTACAGAACACCAATTAAAAACCAAATCGGTGGTGTGTTTATTCCAGTACGTAACCTAGAGAAAGCAAAAGAATGGTACGGAAAAATACTTGGTTTGGAAAGAGGAGAAGATTATTTTGACCATATATTCGTGGCTCCCATGGAAGGTACAGCTGGATTAATTTTAGATGCCATGCCAAAGTGGAGAAAAGAAGATGGTGATATTTCCACTTACCAAGTTCCATCAATTCAGTTTTTAACTGATGATATTCAAGCTGCTTATCAATTTATGAAAGAAAACAATGTTGAACTTGTTACAGAGATTCAGGATAATTTTTATTTTGTGTTTAAAGATCCAGATGGTAATTTATTAATGATTTGTAAAGAAGTATCTTGAAGATTATGAACGACTGCATTTCAGTTAATGGGTGCTTTAATAAAAATGGAGATGAATGTTCGGAACATATGTAACAAAAGGAACAAATGTAAAACATGTAGCATGTTTTGTGATAGGAAAAATATGATGTAAACTCGGAGGTAGGTCGGTGTGGTAAGGTTTTCATCACTTGGTATTTATCAAAACCTAAATAGTAGGTAAAGACAGACCGGCGACCGACCTACTCCTCATCAACTTGTTCGAGGCAAGACAAATTTGGCCAGCCTATATTTTTTACGAGATTAAGGATTAACTTAGCTTAAATGTTTTATATAAGAATAATATGTTAAAATTATTCCCTTCATCATAATTGTCTCCCTTCATTGAAAAATGTATTACTTATAAAAAGTACATTAAATATAAAGATGCGGTTACATATACAATTAAAAAAATTGAATATCATAGGAGATCGGACGATAGAAATTCAAGAAAAATTAAATACATGTTATCGTTCAAAAAATGTTTAGCACATACAGGGGATTCAATATTCATTTCGCAAAAAGAATATCGAAGTATACAAAGGGAAGAATTTAGTAAGCAATATAATATCAATTTAGAGGAATTTGAAAAAAGGTATTTGTGAATACGTATGACTATGTTGATATTGAATGGTTTTTTGAATTATACATTGTTTATGATGAGGCATTATCAATTTATATGTCTATACATCAACAAATGCGAAGAGTTTTAAGTAAAATAATCGGAGAGCAAGTAGAAATCCATAAAATTCACAACAATAAAATCCTACCTATTGATTATGTTAAGATTAGTGTTGATTCTGTAAACATGCAGCTAAACAAAAAATAAAAGTGTATAAAACTTCAATCTACAATCAAGCATCCTCTATTGGATGCTTTTTATTTATTCAATAAAGTAACTAGCATAATGGGGTGATTACAAAACAAAAAAATGCTAGAGGAGGTTTTTATGAGATATGGCTAGTCAAAGAAAAAACCACTATTAAGTGGCTTTAAATTAATAAATTACTATTTTTATCTATCAATTCCTTAGTATTCACACATCCACACATTACCTACCTTATAACACTGGGGACCAGCTGCAGAGGCAGTAGAAGCTATGGATACAGACGTTAAGCTTAAAAGTGAAACAGCAAAAAGAAGAACGCCTAATTTCTTTTTCATATTAATCACCTCCTTATTACTTATTTATTCAACCGACTGGAAATTTATAACCAAATAAAATATGAATGTTCTTTTATAAAGTTAATAAACAAATTAACATTCTTCGGGATGTTTTTTCTTTTACTTTGATAACTGCATCAAACAGCCAAAACACTTTGAGTTGAGAGGGCGGAGTTTGATGTGGTTTTGAGAGTGGAATATATGAAAATAATTTATCGAAATGAGGAATGGGAAATGAAAACCATTCAACAACGTAATGAATATAACAAGCTAAAGTTAAAAAATTGGACAATGTGAAAGATGTTCGTAAGTACACAAAATGAATGGCACGCATATGAAGCATCAGATGCGTGAAAATTTACTTTGGGTATTTAAGTAGAAGTTATGAGGTAGAAAGCGAGGTGAAAACGACGGCATTTGAATACTTAGTAACTTACAAAACATTTAAATCAATAATGACATGGATTCGGCTCTTGAAGACCACATGGCAACACACTACTATGATTTAACAGAATCAGAGCGTGCCATCGTTTTCAAACTCGCTAGTCACGCGTTGGAACATCCAGGGGGCATGTCATTTGAAGGCCGCTACAATCGCTTCGCTTCATCATTGGAGATCAGCACAAAGACAGTTTATCGTGCTATTTCAAAATTAATATCACTAGGAATCGTTAAAAAAGAAACGACTGTAAAAAGGAAATGCTGACAAGGAGCAAGCATTTATATCATTTTGCCTGGTATATTAAAGTTGAGGATTTCTCTAACAATAAATTCGAACCAAACAAACCAATGACTCGTGATGTAATGTCCCGTTGGCTTGCAAATGATCTAGCACATGCAAACGTTGAATATGGCAAATCGATTGAGGAAATGGCGAATTCAAGCCTTACAGTTATCCCGATTCCAGAATTTTTATGGTGGTAGGGTAAATAAAAAGGATTTACCGTATAGCGGAGTGATGTTAGACACTGGATTACTTTCAGGTTATGAAGATTTTACATTCAAAGCAAACGGCAACACAACTCGTGCCGATTGGTGAATACAGCAAAAATTGAACTATTTAATATTCCGTCACCAATTATTCGAACAATGATTTTAAAAAGAATGAAAAGTACAGATTTTAGGGTGCAGTACAAACGAGTGACTTTTTTGTGAATTGCTTTTCTGGTAAGTTGTTTTATTCCTCTTAAAAAATTCCTGTCCGGATATTTTAGTTTATTTTAGGTTACCATTTTTTTGCTGGGGTACAATTTTGATAAAAAACTCTCTGTACCCCAATTAAAAACATTTAAATACACTTCAATACATAGGTATAAAAATCTCCTTTCAGTAAAACCTTCATATCATGCACATCAAAAAATTAAATACATTTGGATAGAAATCAATGTCATAAGGATTACTTATTGAAAAAGATAATATTAATGTAATTTACTTATGTATATAAATGAGCTATCATGGGTATTGGAGAAAAGATGCTTTAACAATTTATATAGGCCTTTTCAAAAAGATATTTAGGGGGATCCGCAAATGGCACAAGGTAATTTACACAACAGCCGCGCATCATTCGAAGTTAATGGTAAAACTTATAATTACTATGACTTAGCTGCGATTGAAAAAGCTGGCGTTGCAAAAGTTTCAAACCTTCCTTACTCAATCAAAGTATTATTAGAATCAGTTTTACGTCAATATGATGCATATGTTATCAAAGAAGAGCACGTAAACGAATTAGCAAAATGGGGTAACGGCGCAAATCCAGAAGCTGAAGTTCCATTCAAACCTTCTCGCGTAGTATTACAAGACTTCACTGGTGTACCAGTAGTAGTTGACCTTGCTTCTCTACGTTCTGCAATGAAAGAAATGGGTGGCGACCCAAGCAAAATCAACCCTGCTATTCCAGTTGACCTTGTAATTGACCACTCAGTACAAGTTGACAAATACGGTAATGCATCTGCATTAGCAGCAAACATGGACCTAGAATTCGAACGTAACGCTGAGCGTTATAACTTCTTAAAATGGGCTCAAACTGCTTATGATAACTTCCGTGCTGTACCACCAGCAACTGGTATCGTTCACCAAGTAAACTTAGAGTATTTAGCTCCAGTTGTACACGTAAACGAAAATGCTGACGGTACTTTCGAAACATTCCCTGACTCAGTAGTAGGTACTGACTCACATACAACAATGATCAACGGTATCGGCGTTCTTGGATGGGGCGTTGGTGGTATCGAAGCTGAAGCAGGTATGCTTGGTCAACCTTCATACTTCCCAATTCCAGAAGTTATTGGTGTTAAATTAGTTGGCGATCTTCCAAACGGAACTACTGCTACTGACTTAGCATTAAAAGTAACTCAAGTATTACGTCAACGTGGCGTAGTTGGTAAATTCGTTGAGTTCTTCGGACCTGGCGTAACTAAATTACCACTAGCTGACCGTGCGACAATCTCTAACATGGCTCCTGAATATGGTGCTACATGTGGTTTCTTCGCAATTGATGAAGAGTCATTAAACTACATGCGTTTAACAGGTCGTGACGAAGAGCACATCGCGGTTGTAGAATCTTACTTAAAGTCTAACCACATGTTCTTCGATCCAACTTTAGAGCCAGTTTACACTGACGTATTAGAAGTAAACTTAGCTGAAATCGAACCGAACCTTTCTGGTCCAAAACGTCCACAAGACTTAATTCCACTATCTCAAATGCGTTCTCGTTACAAAGAAGCAGTAGTGGCACCACAAGGTACACAAGGTTTCGGTTTAACTGAAGATGAATTCGCAAAAACTTCTGTAGCTAAATTTGCTGAAGGTGATGTAGAAATCCCAACAGGTGCTGTAGCAATCGCTGCAATCACTTCTTGTACAAATACATCTAACCCATACGTATTAATCGCTGCGGGCTTAGTTGCCAAAAAAGCTGTAGAAAAAGGCCTAACAGTGCCTAAATGGGTAAAAACTTCTTTAGCACCAGGTTCTAAAGTAGTAACTGGTTACCTTGAAGATTCAGGTTTACAAACTTACCTTGACCAAATCGGTTTCAACACGGTAGGTTACGGTTGTACAACATGTATCGGTAACTCAGGTCCATTACTTCCTGAAATCGAAGACGCTATCAAAGAGAACGACCTATTCGTAACTTCAGTTCTTTCTGGTAACCGTAACTTCGAAGGTCGTGTACACCCACTTGTAAAAGCTAACTACTTAGCTTCACCACCACTTGTTGTTGCTTATGCACTTGCTGGTACTGTGGATGTTGACCTACAAAAAGATTCATTCGGTAAAGACAAAGATGGCAACGAAGTATTCTTCGCTGATATCTGGCCTTCAACTGAAGAAGTTAACGCAGTATTAGGTACTGTAGTTAACCGTGAATTATTCCAAAAAGAATACGAAACTGTATTCACAGCGAACGAAAAATGGAATGCAATTGAAACATCAACTGAGTCTCTATACACATTTGATGACAAATCAACTTACATCCAAAACCCACCATTCTTCCAAGGTCTTGCAAAAGATCCAGAAGCTATTAAAGGCTTAGAAGGCTTACGCGTAATGGCGAAGTTCGGTGACTCAATTACAACTGACCATATTTCTCCAGCTGGTGCAATCGGTAAAGATACACCTGCAGGTAAATATTTAATCGAAAACGGTGTTGCAATCCGTGACTTCAACTCATACGGTTCTCGTCGTGGTAACCACGAAGTTATGATGCGTGGTACATTTGCAAACATCCGTATCCGTAACCAAGTTGCTCCTGGTACAGAAGGTGGTTTCACTACTTACTGGCCAACAGGTGAAGTAGAGTACATCTATGACGCATGTATGAAATACCAAGCGCAAGGTACTGGCTTAGTAGTACTTGCTGGTAACGACTACGGTATGGGTTCTTCTCGTGACTGGGCTGCTAAAGGTACTAACTTACTTGGTATCAAAACAGTTATCGCACAATCTTACGAGCGTATCCACCGTTCTAACCTAGTAATGATGGGTGTTCTTCCACTTCAATTCATGCCAGGTGAATCAGCTGATACTTTAGGCTTATCTGGTAAAGAAGAAATCTCTGTTAACATTACTGACAACGTGAAACCACGTGAAATCTTAACAGTAACTGCTAAATCTGAAGACGGTTCAGTTAAAACTTTCCAAGCTTTAGCTCGTTTCGACTCAGAAGTAGAAGTAGACTACTACCGCCACGGTGGTATCCTACAAATGGTTCTTCGCGCAAAAGCTGCTCAATAATCATTTAAATAAAAAACCGATCTCTTAGGAGGTCGGTTTTTGTCTATACATAAAAAACTTGTATGGGAGGCATTGGTTTGCAAAAAGCTGAACTGAAAAGACGTGCTTTATCCATTGTTCCGTTACCGAGTCACTATGAACTAATCATAGAAGAGTATTCTGAAGACGGAAGAGTGATGTTTTCATGGGCGAATGAACAACAGGATGAAAGTATGACTGTTGAGTTAGATTGCACTGGTCACCTCGTATATTTATCTATTGAAGCTAATGATACTGTTCCTGAAGCTGTTACTTTATCTATTGAAGAAAAAAGAAGAAGTGCGGAACAATTTTTACTCAGTCATTATCCAGAAGCTTTAAAAGACTTAACACTTTCTCAAAAGAAAAAACTGTCGCGTGTAGAACGCTTTTCTTTTGAACAGTTTGTTATGGATGTACCATTAGCACAAGCTGGTTGTTTTATTGATGTTGATGCATTGGGCAATATTGTTAAATTTAGATACAACGGTGTGAAGATGAGTCCTGAAATCCCTTTAAAGCTAGTTTCGAAAGAAAATCTGATGGAATATGTACGTAATACGTTGTCGTTACAACTAGTGATTACAAAATTATCTCGCGATGTTTACAATGTTAAGAAAGAAGGACTTCATCTCGTGTATGAGGTACTTTCATTTTAAAATTTAAAGCAGATGTATTAGAACCAACTTTAAAGATCATTCATGATGAAAATGAGCCTGAAAGTTATGTTGCTCTTCCTCCTTTGCTAACTAGCATATTGGCCAATGAAGTGACGAATGAGGCAATCATAGGGATTACAGATGACCTGGAGCTTATTCGAGAAGTGAATATAGGATCAAAGCTAGGAATGGTGTGGCGTAAGCAGAATTGGAAGATGCAAGAAAAAGATTTATCGGTGAACAGCTTTTTAAAAATGCAGTCAGAAGATACAGTAAAAGCTTTTATTGCAAAAAATACTGGTAAAATACAAAGTTTTGGATGGTTGCATAAACGCCTAGGAAATCTACAGCTTAATCAAGAAGCATGTTATGAAAAAGCAATAGACTTTTTACAAAAAGTAATTCCTGACTACTATCCATATCTCCAACGATTAATTCGAGGAGATGAAGAAGAGGATGAAAGAGAATCAAACTCATTTATATTCCATGCCCATAATCAAGGATTACCTATTGCGGATATGGTGATCGTCGTTGTTAATCGTACAACTGGTCTGATTGATTATTATAGTGGACCGAATTTTGGTTTGGATGAACTTCGCCAAATGCCTACAGTACCAGCTATATCTTTGGAAAAAACGTATCGTCGATTTCTAGAAAATATCGATTTTCAATTGGTTTGGGACAAAAATTACGATATCGAAATTGAGTCTTATCAACTTATCTATCAAGCGTGTGATCGACAAACTAAGTTACCTATCCGGTATATTGACGCGACTACTGGCGAAATTATTGTCAGTAATGTTTAGTGAATTGTTTTTTTATATGGATGCAAAGCGACAGTACGGAAGTCTCCAATCACTATAGGTGGTGAAATGAATGCGGATTAAAGTTATTGTTCGCATCCGTAACGCTAGTCAGTTGCACTTGGTGCAAAACCGATTTCCTGGGAAGTCGGTTTTTTTATCTACTTCTTTCAAAATGAAAGGGTCGGATTAGAAATTAAATCGAAGTCGTGGATAGAACTGTCGAAATGATGGATAGAAACGTTAAAGCGACGGATAGAAATATCGAAGCGACGGATAGAATTGTCAGAGCGACGGAAAGAACCATCGAAGTGACAGATAGAAAACAGGGCGACGGATAGAAATATCGAAGTGACGGATAGAATTGTCAGAGCGACGGAAAAAACTATCCAAGAGACGGAAGGAATCGTCAAAGTGACGGAAAGAACCTTCAAAACGAGAGATTGCTCCGATTGAATGAAGAATAACCCCTATGAACTGCCGGAGATATCTCACCAAAATGAAATATAAAACCCAAAAGTTGCGACTCTAACCATCGAAGTGCAGAATAAAATCTTCAATTAGACGGTTAGAGCTGCAATTTTCAAATTAGTTTATCCTAAATTTCTTCATGCTATAAAACTGTAAACCAATCGCGAGTGACATAGAAATTACTGCAAAATAAATCAATGTTATTGTTCCCGTCTGTATGGACAATACGACTCCACCTAAGCTTGCGCCTATTGCACTGCCTAAATAATTTACAGAACTGTTTAATGCCACTGCCGAACTTCCGTTATTCGGCTGTTGTGAGAGTAAAATATGTTGTTGAGGTGCCTGGCATGCCCAACCCATTGCTCCCCAGACAAAGAACGGTAAGTATTTTAAAATAGGGAAGTTAAGCATAAAGGGTATACTAATAATCGATAATGTTAAAGTAAATAAAATGATTGTAACTAAAGTTTTTAGTTTTCCGAAGTAGTCGATTAAGTAACCAATCAATATACTTCCCACCAAGCCACCGAATCCCCATGCCCAAAGGTACATTGTTACATTACTCGATCTTGCCATATCTTCTAAAAGGGGAGAGAGGTATGTATACAATCCAAGACTAGCAACACTGGCAAAAAATGTTACACCTACAGTTATAGTTACTCTTTTATCCAGGAACATTTTTAATCGTTCGTTAAGTGCGGGGGGAGGTGTTGTTGGGAAATCAGGCAGAAAAAAATACATACATAAAATAGAAATGACACCGATCATCACTAATAGCCAAAGTGTTATTTTCCAATCATATACGTTTGATATATAAATACCTAAAGGAACACCAAGCACTGTTCCAATACTCATTCCTCCTATAGTCAATCCTAGAGCTCTTCCTTTCTTTTCACTAGAAACGAACTTTGTAGAAGCTGCTACAGCTAAAGGTGAAAATAAACCAGCTCCAGTCCCCGCAATTGCTCTCGAAAGTAGAAGAATAGTAAAGGTCGGAGCTAAAGCTGTAACGCTATTTGCTATTGTAAAGAGCAGCATGGACCATATTAAGATTTTTTTAATGGGTTTTCCGGCAAATAAAGAAGAAAAGAACGGCGCTGATATTGCGTAAAATAAAGTAAAAATGCTCACTGCCTGACCAACTTGTGATGTGCTTTTTTGATACGTATCGCTAATTCCTGGGAGCAATCCTGCAATCACATAAGCATCAAAACCCAAGGCAAACATGCCAAAGGCTAATAATAAAACATTTTTCATATATTGAACCTCCATAAATTAAAGCTGCTAACCTATAACGTTATGTTATAATCAAAGCGCTTCTATATTTAATAGGTTACTAAAAATCGTTGGATATGGAACAATCACTATTTTATAAGGGTATAACAAATCGTTATAGGGTATGGAGGGATACAATGAATGTAGAATGGTTACACAGTTTTATTGCTGCTGCCAATCAAAAAAGTTTTTCTAAAGCTGCTCAAATTACGAATCTTTCCCAACCTGCACTAAGTAAACATATACGAAACTTAGAGAATAATCTTGGCATCGAATTATTTCATAGGACTTCCATTGGTATCGAATTAACGGAAGCTGGCGATCGTTTCTACACTCGAATTACACCTGTTTTAACTGAATTAACAGCCATTCGTGAAGAATTGCAGCATTTTAGTCAAAGCAATCCTATTGCCATCGGTGGTCTGCCAAGCTTAGCCACTTACTATTTGCCAAACAAAATGAATGAACTTAAGCAACTTGGTCGACCTATAACAATGATGATTCAAAATACTTCAAAAGAACTGTTACAATCTTTAGATAAAGGAAGACTTGATGCAGTCTTTGTGGATGCAAAGTATACGGGAGAATCTTTGTGGAATTGGGAGTTGTTTTCGGAACCTTATTATGCTGTGTTTCCTATGAATCATCGTTTTAATTCAAGAATAGCAGTTGAACTTGAAGAACTGTGTGAGGAGCCGCTTATTGTTCATCAAGCTCCTTGTGATTCAAGGAAGGATATCGTAGAACAAATACAATCACTTGGCTACACGCCGAATATCATTAGTGAAGTGAACTTTGGGGATTTTGTCTTTGGCGCAGTAACTTCTGGAATGGGGATTACGATTGTACCAGAATTAATGGCTAAAAATATTGGCCATCTTCCACTTTTTACTTTACCGATTAATAATTTTGGAAGATCTAGAACGATTTCATTGGTTACAAAACATAAAGAATTAGGTTCGAAATTAAATCATTTAATATCAAATTAAATGAAATGAAGCTGCCTCCAAGTGTTTAGTGGAGACAGCTTCATAAAATTAATTAAACCCCATTAAATCTTTTACCTTTTTTGTATTTTCGACTGTTGTCAGCATTTCTAATAAGCTAAATGCAACATCGAATGCAGTGCCAGGATTGGAGGATGTAATAATATGTTCAGTTCGAACAATTCGTTCGTTGACGATGTCTGCACCATAGGATTGCAGCTGTGCTATTCGTTTACTTGTTGGGTGATTATAAGTTGTAGCTTTTCGATTATGCAGCACTCCGCTATGACCTAAAATGAGGGAAGCTACACAAATCGTAGCAATCGGTTTTTTGTGTTCATCGAAATGACGAACAACTGCCTGGAATTCCTCGCTAAAAGCATCTTCATAAAATCCTGCCTCTTCAAAGCCTCCAGGAATCGCAAGTGCATCAAAATCCTCTAATGATATTTCATGAAGTAATTTTTCAGGAGCTACGTTAAAATTCCATGTACATTGCAATTGCTGATGCAATCCAACAGTCACGACTTCTGTTGTACCGTCGCCCTCCCATTTATTCCAGCCAAGTACATCTGTAAAAACACTTGCTTCAACTGCTTCAAATCCATTTGCTAATAGTAATAATATTTTTCTCATGTTAGTAATGCCTCCTTTATACGTTTAATTGTAATGAATAAGGCTATTCAATGACAGAATCTGTATAATGTAATTTAGATGATTTACTTTATAATAAAAGGAATTTTATCAAATCAAGTTTATTAAAAAAGGTGGATACATATGGATCAAATAGATACAGAAATATTACAGCAATTACAGCGAAATGCAAAAATGTCGATGAAAGAGTTAGCGGCTACGGTTCATTTATCTTCTCCAGCTGTTATTGAACGTGTAAGAAAATTGGAAGAGCAGGGGATTATTGAAGGTTATGGCGCAAGGGTTAATTTAAAAAAGATCAATCGCGACATTCAAGCCATTATTCTATTTAAATCCATTGATTGTAAAAGTCTTTCGGATTTTTGTAACGCACATCCCGATGTCCTTGAATGCTATCGTGTAGCGGGTGAAATCAGTTACATTGTAAAAATTGCAACCAATTCAGTTGAAACATTAGAGCAGTTTATTGACGCCGCAATGCCTTATGGTACGCCTTCAACGAATATTGTGCTTTCTTCAACAAAAAAAGCGGTCATTGCGCCATTTTCTGATAAAAATTTAGACTAATGTTCCTACAACAATATCGATTGCAGATTTAGCAGAGGAAAAAGATGATTCTAAAACAAGAAGGCTAGACATTCAAAAATTCAAGAATGTCTAGTTTTTTATATTTGGAATAAGGTACAATTATTGTAAGTATTTGAATTCTCGAAAAATAGGTACAGGGAAGTGAATAAATCATTGATAATTGCAATAATGGACAATGCGTTAGCATTTATTCTATCTTCACCACTCATACTTATCTATTTTAAAAGCCTCTCTCAAGAAAATTTAGCTTGGCGTTGGACTTTACCCTTTTGGTTTTTAAACCACAATATGATTAGATATTTTGTGTCTTTTGGTGATATCTTTTGGGTGGTGTTAATGTGGCAATTTCTTTTTATTTGGCCAATATGTATAGGTATATATTATTATTTATACAAAAAGGAATATAAATGGGAATTTTATATACGTTTAAAGAAAAAGCATGGCATTTTATTGGGAAGCTTAATCGTTTTATGCATTAGTTCACTAGGGATTTGTATGTATGATACAAACAAAAAAGTAATTGCCTTTCATGAACAAGTAATGAAGGAATTTGAAGATAGCTCTGACCGTCCGCAATATTTGATACAAAATAGTGTTATGCCATCTACTCTGCTTTCTTTGTCCGACCAAATTAATGAGGTCAGAAATGGAAAGGTGCGTGCGGCAACCTTCCCTTGGAAAAGCAAGGTGATTGTTGTAATGGACAACGACCAGAAGGAGTTTACTTACGTACGGTTTAATAAGGGATGGAAGCTTGACGGCATTTATCATGAAAGTAGTTATGATTATTCAGAATAAAAAAACGTGAAAAGGAGAGCAACAGTGCGAATGTTAAAAAATGAAACCATATTAAAGGAAAGCGACTTAAAAAAAATTCTCAGAGAATTAAATAGTGGAGGTAGAAGCTGGCAGCAAGAGGACCAAACGCAACTCATACAATCAATGATGATACATATCGGCTCATTAGATAGTGAACTACGAGATAACTTAATATATGGATCGTTTTATGAATTGATCCGTGAAAAAGACTTACTAGAGCATTCTCTTTTAACGGAGCTTTTAGAGGAATGTTTGAATAATTTATTATGTAAGGGTATTGAAGAAGGCGAATCAGATTTAGTTTTTACCCGTACATTTACGTCGCTATTGATTGCGCTAATATTATTTAGAGAT
The DNA here is from genome assembly GCF_040183165.1 of Lysinibacillus zambalensis. NCBI lineage: Bacteria > Bacillati > Bacillota > Bacilli > Caryophanales > Bacillaceae > Lysinibacillus > Lysinibacillus zambalensis. Next base: position 333,795 of record NZ_JBEGDG010000001.1, on the reverse strand, counting down.
AACGCAGACGATTTTTTATCCCAACAGAACATCGCGGATTGTAAAGATAAAGTACTAGCTTATTTAGCAGCAGAAAAGGATGTAAGGGGCTACGTGCCGGTGAAAGGGTGGGCTCATAGTGTTGCCCATATGGCTGATGCCATCGATGAATTGGTGAAAAATCCAAAATTAGATAAAGCTACTTATATTGAAATTGTTAACGCCTTATGGAACGCCATTTTGCAAGAAAATTATGCTTTCATTCATAATGAAGATGAACGAATTTTAGTCCCTATTTTCACAATGCTTGAGCAAGGTTTAGATGAACATGAGATCGTTAAATTACTGCAACAATTACCTATTACTTTAAAAGTAAAAAAAGAACAGCTCGATGTACAGCATCACAGAATTTTAGTTTTTAACTGTAAATCCTTTGTGAAAAGCTTTTATATTAAAACAAATGGGAAGCCTAAGTTCGCAGCTCTTCATAAACGCATTGAAACATGTCTCGATGAATTATAGGGAAATTACTACCAATATTAGTACTTTGAAATTATTGACAGAAGAAAAATAGTCTGTTACGATGAGTGACAATAAAAGCATACAAATTCGTTGATGAGAAAGAGTAGTGTTTCATTTTGTTCTACAGAGAGCCGACATATTGGTGGAAGTCGGTGTACAGGTGATACATGAAGATCCTCTCTGAGAAGATTAGCTGAACATAGTAAGCTGATCCGGGTGTCTACCGTTAAAAAGAACACGTATGATTGTACGTTGCTGAGTGCTATTGAACGTTTCTTCAATAGAATTAGGGTGGTATTCGCGGTTAACCCCGTCCCTTACTTGGGACGGGGTTTTTTGTATGCCTTTTATACAAAATAAATTGTATAGGAGGAACTAATATGCAAGCAGAACAAAAGAAGGAAACTACAGTTGAACGAGAGATAAGGATCCGAGCATTGTGGGAGCAAGAAAGCACGTTTGCAGCATCCATGACAAATCGTATTGGACAGCAGCCTTTTGTTTTTTATGAAGGACCGCCAACAGCAAATGGATTACCACACGTAGGTCACGCGTTTGGTAGAACGATTAAAGATGTAGTAGCTCGTTATAAAACGATGCAAGGCTATTTAGTTGAACGTAAAGCTGGTTGGGATACACATGGTTTGCCTGTAGAGTTAGGCGTGGAAAAAAAGCTAGGCATCTCTGGCAAGCAAGAAATTGAGAAATATGGTGTTGAACAATTTATTCAAGAGTGTAAGGGGAGTGTCTTTACTTATGAGAAGAAGTGGCGCTCCTTTACAGAGCAGCTTGGCTATTGGATCGATATGGATGACCCTTATTTAACCCTAAGTAATGATTACATTGAGTCCGTTTGGAATATTTTAAGCCATGTGCATAAGGAAAAACTTTTATACAGGGGGCATCGTGTTTCGCCATATTGCCCTAGCTGTCAAACATCATTAAGCTCTCATGAGGTTGCGCAAGGCTATAAGGATGTCAAAGATTTATCTGTAACGGCAATGTTTAAGCTAAAGGACAAAGATGAGTATTTTCTTGGCTGGACAACGACACCATGGACATTACCTGCTAATGTAGCCTTGGCGATGAATCCTAAGCTCGTGTATGTTCGAGTGAAGCGGCACGATAAAGTATATATTTTGGCAAAATCATTAGTGGAAAAGGTTTTTACTGAGCCAGTTGAAATATTAAGTGAGCATAATGGGCATGAATTTGAAGGTGTATCGTACAGTCCTCCTTTTTCATACGTAACCGTTGATAAAGGTCATGTCGTAGTGCTGGCCGATTATGTTACGGAGCATAGTGGAACTGGAATTGTTCATATCGCACCTGCATATGGGGAGGACGATTATAAAACGGTTCAGCAAAATGGGCTATCATTTATCAATGTTGTTGATTTGAAAGGCTGTTATACAGAAGATGTTCCAGAGCTTGTCGGTAAATTTGTGAAAGATTGTGATGTTGACATTATTAAAATGCTCGTTAAAGATGAGCTATTGTTCGATAAGGAAAAATATGAGCATAGCTATCCGCATTGCTGGCGCTGTGATTCACCTTTGCTTTACTACGCAACTGACAGTTGGTTTATCAACATGTCTACATTGAAAGATAAGCTTTTACAAAATAATGAACAAGTAACTTGGTATCCCGATCATATTAAACACGGTAGACTTGGCAACTTTTTAGAAAACTTAGTGGACTGGAATATTAGCCGAAATCGCTATTGGGGAACGCCACTCAATATCTGGGTTTGTAAGGATTGTGGTCATGAAGAGGCGCCAAATAGTATTGCTGCCTTAAAAGTGTTATCGAAGAGCACTTTACAAGACATAGAGCTTCATAAGCCTTATATTGATGAGGTTGTTTGTACTTGTCCAACATGTAATGGCGACATGGAACGCACACCTGAAGTGATTGATGTATGGTTTGATAGTGGTTCGATGCCATTTGCTCAGCATCATTATCCTTTTGGAAACCTCGATACGTTTAATAATCAATTTCCTGCAGATGTTGTCATTGAAGGTATCGATCAAACGCGTGGCTTTTTCTATAGTCTATTAGCCGTATCGACTTTATTTACAGGTAAAGCACCTTATAAAAATGTACTTTCTTTAGGGCATGTTTTAGATGAGCATGGACAGAAGATGTCGAAAAGTAAAGGCAATGCATTAGAGCCTGTTGAACTAATTCAGCAGTACGGAGCAGACGCATTAAGATGGGCGTTTTTAGTTGACAGTTCTCCTTGGAATCCTAAACGCTTTTCAAAGAAAATTGTGATGGATGCAAAATCAAAACTAATCGATACACTAGATAATACGTTCAAATTTTATCAGCTGTATGCAGAAATAGATGGCTTCCAATACGATGTCAATAATACAGGTACTCGTACAAAACTAGATCATTGGATACTATCTCGATTACATCATACGATTCACCTAGTGACAAAATCTATGGACGATTATCAATTTACACAAGCAACACGTGAAATCGGTAAGCTTGTGGAGGAGCTAAGTAACTGGTATATCCGTCGCTCACGAGCAAGATTTTGGGCTAACGGATTGTCAGAGGATAAACGTGGTGCTTATAGTACGCTGTATGAGCTACTAACGACAATTTGTCAATTACTAGCACCTTTCACACCATTTATCGCAGAAGATTTATATCGACAATTATGCGGAAAAAGCGTTCATTTGCAGAACTACCCAACATTCAATGAAGCGCTTGTGAATACGAAGCTTGAAAACGAGATGGCGAATATTTTAACGATAGTAGAACTTGGCCGTAGCATCCGTAATAGTCAAAGCATCAAAGTGAAGCAACCTTTAAGTGAAATGATTGTCTCAGTTGACGGTGAGCTAACGGATTATCAACCATATAGCGAGCTTGTGAAAGATGAATTAAATATAAAAGAATGCCTGTGGACAAATGATTTTTCTGCATATGAAACGGTTCATTATAAACTTAATTTTAAAACAGCAGGTGCAGCTTTTGGAGCAAAAGTGAACAGCGTAAAAGAGTACGTAGTGAATTTAAATGATGAGGAGAAAACTAAATTACAACAAACAGAATCAGTTGCATTAATGATTGATGGAGAACAACTAACATTGCTAAAAGCTCACGTATTAACTGAATCCGTTGTAAAGGACCAATACATCTTAGCCGAAGAAGCGTCTTGTCGAGTCCTTTTGAATGTTCAGCTGACAACTAGCTTACTTGAGGAAGGGCAAATTAGGGAACTTATTCGCACAATCCAAGATACACGAAAAAAATGGCAACTTCCTGTTGAGCAGTATATATCGATTGCGATTGCTGGAAGTGCCAAAGCAAAAACGATTATCCAGCAGCATGAAGCATTGTTAAAGGCAAATGTGTTGTTACATGATATTCATTATGTGAGTGCCGATCATAGTGAACGGAATATAGAGACAGAAATGTTTGATGAAAAAGTTTCTATTTATTTTAAACTGTAGAATCTTTAATGATCGGGTAGACAGAGAAGTGATCAGGTAAGCTTAGGAGTCACCAGGAAAAAGCTCAGAACGACGAAAAAGCGCTTAGGCACAATTATTTTATTAATAAATCAAGAATTAAAGTATTGCATTATAGATCATTATCACTATATACAATGTGTAACATTCGTTATTTTTAAGCTGAACTAATTTTGATAGTAGTTCAGCTCTTATTTGTGTTTAAAGGTATAGTCTGAAAATATTAATAAAGTATAGTATATGTGAAATTTTCTATACGTGATTCTAACGGTACAGTTAAGTATAAGGAGAATTCAAGTAAATAATAGCCTTTAGAGAGTTTATTGGGATAATATGTTAAACTGATAAAAAGGAAATTAAGGACTGATTCAATTAATGGATATTAGAAAACCTAACGATTTGGAACTAAAAAAGGTATTATCTCTTTCTCCACAAGCCATTTTTGATGGTACATTAGGTGAGGTAGAACCTACGAAAGAAAAAATTGACCAACTTGTTAAGCCACTTTTGGAAAAGGGAACCTACTATTTAATAGCAAAAGAAAATGATAAATTAATTGGCTGGATTCTTATAGGGGCTAGTAAAGACCAATTTACTGATAGGATGAATGGATTTATCTACGAACTATTTGTTATAGAAGAATTTAGGGGGAATGGGATTTCCAAAATGTTAATGATAGCAGGAATTGATCATCTAAAACAAGATGGATATTCAGAAATCCGTCTAAGTGCATTTGCAGGGAATCAAGCAATTAAACTATATGAAAAATTGGGATTTAGCATTAGGACAGTTACTATGAGTTTGCAGTTATAAGTAAATAACTTATTTCATACGGGTGCTTTACTTCAAGAGTCAGAGAGATATATTATAATTGTTACATTAACATGCTTGCTGCATGCATATAAGATTTGAGTAGCAAGTGTACTTGCTATATACTTATATATAAAGTAATACTCTTTTAGAAGGGCTGAATAATGCATAATGGACAATCAAGAAACATTTATGGAAGATTGGCTGTCAATAGATACAACTATGAGTAAAGTAAAAAAAGAGACTGAAAGTATTTTACAAGCCAATTATAACATATCATTAAAGGAATTCTACGTACTATATTATATCTCAAAATCCCCTGATAAGAAACTAAGGCTACAACAACTACAAGAAAAAATTGGATTGAGTCAAAGTGCACTTTCAAGATTAGTAGCTGGGATGGAGTCTAGTAGTTGTGGGGCATTGGAAAAAAGTGTTTGCACGGATGATCGAAGAGGTACGTACACAAAACTAACTGAATTAGGCGAAACAAAGCTAAAGAAGGCTCTTCAAGATTTTCGTTGGGTAGTTGAAAAGTATTTATCAATAGATGACCTAGAGATTAGCCTAAATAGTTTAAAAGGTGAATTTTAGTGATGAAAAAGTCGATTTTTATAAATCGACTTTTTTATTTGACATCCATCAAAATTAGCGTTAAATTATATGCATGTGTAATGCATATAATTTAACGTGTTACGCAAGCAAGTATTTTGTTGAAAGAAGGTATTCCTATTTAAGATATAGAAAGAACAAAATTGTAAACAAGGAAGTATTTCGCAATATTTATTAGAAAGTTGGAAAAAAAGATGACAGTTTTGAATAATACATTGACTTTTCGCAGAGGATTAACACTTAAAAATAGAGTAATAATGTCACCGATGACCACGAAAATGAGTTTTTTTGACGGTGTCGTAACACAAGATGAATTGAACTATTATTCGTTAAGAAGTGGAGAGGTAGGTGCAGTTATTACTGCAGCTGCAAATGTCCAAGATGGTGGGAAAGGATGGGAAGGTGAGCTAAGCGTTGCATCTGACAAATTCATCCCTAGTCTGAGTCGACTAGCTTCAACCATTAAAAGAAACGGAACAAAAGCTATTTTACAATTATTTCATGCTGGAAGAATGACTGATTCAAAAGTATTACGTGGGGTACAACCTGTTTCTGCAAGTGCAATTGCTGCGGAACGCCCGGATGCAGAAACTCCAAGAGAGTTAACAGAAGATGAAATCTACCATTTGATAGAAGATTTTAAAAAAGCTACAGAACGTGCTATTAAAGCGGGATTTGATGGGGTAGAACTTCACGGTGCAAACACATACGTAATCCAACAATTCTTCTCTCCCCACTCAAATCGTCGTGAAGACCAATGGGGTGGAAGCTTAGAGAAACGATTTAATTTTATTAACCAATTAGTCGACGGTGTTATTTCAGTTGTTGACAATTCAAATGTCCAAAATTTTATTATCGGTTATCGATTTTCTCCAGAGGAATATGAAGAGCCTGGAATTAAAATGGCGGATACCATCTATCTAGTTGATAAATTAGCTGATAAAGAATTAGATTATCTTCATATTTCATTGGGTGACTTCAAACGGGTATCTGTATCTGAAGAGTATAAAGAAAAATCAATAATGCAATATGTTCATGAAAAAATTAATGGCCGCTTACCTCTAATTGGTGTTGGTGATGTACGGACGAAAGAAGATGCTGAAAATACATTGGCAAATGCTGAATTAGTGGCAGTAGGACGTTCTCTTATCATTGATCCGCACTGGACAAGTAAAGTGTTGGAAGGTAAAGAAGACACCATCAGAAGAGTTTTAGCTGATCAAGATAGAGAAGAACTTATGATTGGGAACGGTATGGTAGAGTTCCTAGATTTCATGATGCCTGAACGATTACGCTAAATAATCACACTAAAAAGTTGTTTCAAATAGTGAGAGTGCCCTTCAACTAAGAGGGAATTTGAAGGTTATTCTACCCGGTCTGAACTGTACCCCGTCAAGTAGACATAATAAAAATTGTATTAAGCGGCTTGAGCCCTGAATTCTAAAGGACTCAAGTCGTTTAATCGTTTCTGATAGCGATAGTGATTATAAAAATGAATATAGTCATCAATCGCTTGTTTTAACTTTCCATTTGAATCGTACTTACTTATGTAAATAATACTTCTCACACTTCAGTGTGCCCTAAAATGATTCAATTGGTCCGTTATCAATACAGCGACCAACATGTGACATACTATCCGTCATATTGGCTGTGTTTACGATTCGCTTAAACTCCTTCGAAAGCCCGATCACTTTGTATTAATGGTTGCTCGCCTGATAGTAAAGATTGAATAGCTGATTTTATTGTTTTGAAAACAAGGGAATTATTATTCGAATGATCCAACACATAACTCACACTTGAACCATCATATACATCGAAAATTGCACTTAAATAAGCTTTTTTCCCATTTCCATACTTCAACTCTGTGACATAAGTTGAACTGCTTAGCGAAAGTAGTGGAATATAAGCTTGATTTTGGCAGTCGAAAAGCCATTAAATATAATGACTAACATGTTCTCATAGGTACGGTGATCATATGTCCAGTGTTCACGAAGTAATTCCATGGCCTTTGTTTTTTAGGAAAAAAGTTTTATCCCACTAACCCTTGTCAACTCCTAAAAGTTACCTTAACGTTTCTATGAAACAAAAATGTGCGTACTTTTTTTTACCCTAATAGGACATCATAATGAAAAAGCAATAAGCAATCAAACAATTGGAGGAATCACAATGATTAATCATTTACAAGATACAATCACTTTAAATAATGGTCTACAAATGCCTGGTATGTGTTTGGGTGTTTTTCAAGTAGCGAATGATGCTACTGCTGAGATGGTTAAAAACGCTATTGAAGTTGGCTATCGCAGCATCGATACTGCCGCTATTTACGGCAACGAAGCGGGTGTAGGGGAAGGTATTAAACAAGCGCTAGCATCTACTGGCTTACGACGCGAAGACTTGTTTATTACATCAAAAGTATGGAATGACGGATTAAGCTATGATGAAACTATCGCTGCCTATGAAGAGAGCCTGCAAAAGTTAGGATTAGATTATTTAGATCTTTACCTTATTCATTGGCCAGGTAAAGATAAGTTTGCTGAATCTTGGAAAGCTCTTGAAGACCTATATGATCAAGGCAAGATCAAAGCAATTGGTGTATGTAACTTTACTGTTGCACACTTAGAAAACTTATTATCATTTGCTCGTATTAAACCTGTTGTGAATCAAGTGGAATTCCACCCACGTTTACAGCAAATGGAGCTTCGTTCATTCTGTGACAAGCACCAAATTCAACTTGAAGCATGGGCTCCTTTAATGCAAGGCGGACTTCTTGAAGATGAAACGATTTCAAAAATAGCAACAAAATATGGAAAATCAAATTCTCAAGTTATTTTGCGCTGGGATGTACAAAATGGCGTGATCACTATTCCGAAATCTGTGCGTAGAGAACGTATGATGCAAAACGCTGATATCTTTGACTTTACTTTAACAGACGAAGAAATGGCTATCATCGATGCGATGAATCTTGAACAACGTGTTGGACCAAATCCAGATGAATACGACTTTGCTCTATAAATATTAAAAAGGAGAAAGAGACTGTCTTGTGTTTGACAGTCTCTTTCTCTCCTCATTCAGATGTTTGCTGCATGGCTTTATCATCATCACAGTGTTTTTTTATCCTGTATTACTTCAACATGATTTTCGCCCCAAGTGCACAGCTTGTTCAGAATAGGTTCCATTACTTGTCCATAAGGCGTTAAAGAATATTCAACTTTCGGTGGTACTCGATTGAATACCTTTCGATGGATTAATCCAGACTGCACTAGTTCGCGAAATTGGCTTGTGAGAATCTGTTGTGAAATCCCTGGAATCAATCAGCGAAACTCATTTATACAAATTATACCAGGATGGTTTGAATAACAAAGAATGACTGGTTTCCGTTTACCATCAATGACTTCAAGTGTAGCTTCTACACCAATATAGTAAATTTTTTGCATTGCAAACTTCCTGTAATACTCAAAAGTAATCAAACGAACTCTACATATCTTTTAGATATGTATGTATATTAATAAACACAATGAAAATCAAAGGAGATATTAGTAGTATGTCACAATCAAAAAAGCCAAGTGCTAAATTAACTTTGCTAGCACTTGCAATCAGTGCGTTTGGTATAGGGTCCACTGAATTTATCAGTGTTGGGCTTTTACCATTAATTACAGATGACTTTGGGATATCTTTAAGCACTGCGGGCTTAATAGTTTCTATATATGCACTTGCCGTCACTGTTGGGGCTCCTTTAATAACAGCCTTTACATCTCACCTCAGCCGAAAAACCGTTTTATTACTAGTTATGGCTATTTTTATAGTTGGGAATTTAACAGCAGCTAGTGCACCTTTATTCTCAATACTTATAATCGGGCGCATTATATCAGCATTAGCACATGGTGTGTTTATGTCCATCGCTTCTGTCATTGCGGCCGATGTAGTTGAACCAAATAAACGAGCAAGTGCTATTGCCTTTATGTTTACAGGATTAACATTAGCCACTGTAACAGGTGTCCCACTGGGTACATTCATAGGACAAATAACAGACTGGCGTATGTCGTTCATCTTTATCGTCATCATTGGGATTATCGGTTTAATTAGTAATGCTTTGTTAGTACCTAGCCATTTATCGAAAGGTAATCCAATCTCTCTCCGTGATATTGGCAAAGTATTAGGCAATTTTCGTATGTTATTAATCCTTTTCATTACAGCTATGGGATTTGGTGGTGCCTTTGTTGTCTACACATATGTTTCACCTATTTTAGAGCAATATATGGGGTATTCTCCTCATGCAGTGGTCATTATTTTAGTGGTTTATGGTATTTGCGTTGCGATTGGTAATACCTTAGGTGGCCGTTTCGCTAATCAGAATCCATTGCGTTCTATCTTTATTATTTTTGCGGGACTGGCCTTAGTTTTACTTGGCATTGGTTTTACTCTTGAATCGCCAACTATCGGATTAATCATGGTCCTAATCATGGGGCTGTTTATGTTCATGAATAGCCCAGGATTGCAACTATATGCGGTGATGCTGTCTGAAAAATATGTACCATCAGCTATTTCAATGGCCTCAGCATTAAATATTTCTGCTTTCAACATTGGTATATTTTTAGGATCCTATATTGGAGGCTTTATTATTCGCCATCAATCGTTAGCACATACACCTCTTTATGGATTTCTAATGGTTATGCTAGCAGCTATTGTTACACTTTTATGGCTAATTTTTGATAAAAAGAAACAAGTGTGAGTGTTTAAAAAAGAAGTAGTGAATGTGAAAGGCTAGTTTGTTTAATAATTTATTTGATATTTGATTCAAGGATAATGTCGTTTAGGTTACCTGCCTATTTGTCCTGGTAATATTATAGTGGATTCCGTTATTAATAGTTATGGTTTTCATTTTATGCTAATTTTGTTTTTCTTTCATGTGTGTATCAGGAATTTTTGATGAAAAACAAAAACCATACAGCATGATTTTGTCCATCTGCTACTGCACGTTGAAATCGTTCTTTCATGTTGCGGATAGAAAAATGAAAGATACTATACTTTTATTAAATACAATCAACATATGTTTAAACACAAACAAAAGCTGAACTAATATCAAAATTAGTTCAGCTTAAAAATTGCACATTATATATTGGATCCTGAAATATTAAGTGCAAATGTTTTTTTGTGAATAGATTACAATATTCCACTAAAAAGATAGAGAGCGGTTGCCCAAATAAAAATCGCTGAGCATTTATTAAAAATATTCATAAGCTTCCCGGAACTATCAAGTCTTTTCAACGATGCACCAGCAATAATAAGACCTAAAAACCACAACCAAGAAATCAAAACACATGCAGCAGTGAACAGTATTTGCTCTGTACCGCTATATTTTAAAGCACTCGTCCCAATAACACCTATTGTATCTAAAATGGCATGTGGATTTAAGAGAGATACAGACAGTGCGAATAAAATTTGCTTTTTTATAGGTAGTGCTTCGTTGTTATCGGCTGTTGCCGGATTTGAACGCCAAATTGTATAGCCCATATAAAGTAAGAAAAGTATACCAACAGTCATTAAGGCGATCCGTAACCATTCAAATTGCAATACGATTAATGATAAACCAAATACTGCAAGTAGGATTAGAAGTGTATCACAAATTGCGGCTGTAATACTGGCTGGTAAGGCCCGAACTAAACGAGGCTGTGTTGCACCTTGAGAAAAGACAAAGACATTTTGAACGCCTAAAGGCAAAATAAGTCCAAACGCTAAAATCATTCCATGAAGAAATGCTTCCAATAACATTCCCTCCTTTCACTAACTATTCTAGATGTGTTATAACTAAAAGAAAACGACCAATTGGATGGTTTTTTATCCACCCAATTTTGAGGGGGATAAGAATGAACTGGCAGCCTAATAGACAGGGTGAAATGACATTGCAGCAACAAATTGTGACATGGGTTATTGAGCATATCGAACGGGGCGACTGGGTGGGAGGGATAAAGCTACCGACACAAAGACAGCTAGCGATGCAGTTTGGGGTAAACCGTAGTACTGTTCAGCAGGCGTTAGAGGAGTTAAAAGCAGCAGGAATATTGGAGTCGAAAATAGGCTCAGGTATTTATGTAGCGCAAAATTCCTGGCATTCCTTAATTACACAATCACAGCCAAATTGGCAATCTTTTATTGACACAAGCTTACATAAGCCAAATTATCATACCATTCAATTAATCAATGAATACGAGCAACGTGATGATGTCATTCGATTAGGTACCGGGGAGCTAGCACCAAGTTTATTACCGACAGCTGAAATTGAAGCGTCATTGAAAGAGCTCTCTTTGCAACCGAAAGCTTTAGGTTATTCATCACCGCAAGGTAGCGATGAACTTCGAGAAGCGATTTGCGAATACGTGACAAAAAGGGGCATTCGTGCAAAGCCCCGAAATGTGTGCATTGTCTCGGGTGCACTACAGGCTTTACAGCTCATTGCAGTTGGACTGCTAGAACCGGGGTCTATCGTATTTCAAGAACAAACATCTTATTTAAATTCAGTGCATCCATTCCAGTCTGTAGGTATGCAAATGATGGCTATAAATCGAGATGAACAGCTTGCACAAACTTTAGCTCAACGGAAAAGAAAAAGGCAGGCTGTATTTTATGCTGTTCCCACGTTAAACAATCCGACTGGTGGCGTGTGGACTACGCATGAAAAAAAGCAGCTTTATGAAGCATGTCAACAATCTCGAATTCCTATTATTGAGGATGACGTCTATCACGAATTGCTCTTTGAAGCGGCAACGCCTCCAATTAAATCTATGGATGATAACGGGCAAGTTCTATATATAGGAAGTGTTTCGAAAACATTAAGCCCTGGACTTAGAATAGGTTGGTTAATTGGTCCAACAACTGTTATTGAGCGGTTAGCGGATATAAAAATGCAAACAGATTACGGATCAAGTGCCATCTCGCAGGAAATTGTGCTGCACTGGCTGCAGTCCGGAAAGTATGAAAAGCATATCATCGACTTACGCCAAAAATTACAGCAAAGAGCAGAATATGTAGAGACTATTTTACAAGAAAAATTTTATGATATTGCAGAGTGGAATAAGCCAAAAGGTGGCTTTTATATTTGGCTTAAGTTTCATGAGCCCATTGTTGATAAAGAGTTGTTTACCAAGCTATTGCAGCGCGAAGTTCTCATTAATCCTGGTTATATTTACGATCCACAAGATGCTCAACATATTCGATTATCATATGCTTATGCGACAGAAGAAGAGTTGGAAAAAGGATTAAGTATCCTAATTGAGATTACAAAAAAGAAGAAATAAATTTCAAATTGCGTTGTTTAAGTAGATTCTAAAAGAAATCATCCATTGTATGTAATCATGTATACAATGGGTGATTTTCTTTAAGTTTATACATGTCTAATGTATCAGTATGATTGAATTGTTTTAGTAAATTAGGTTGCCGATATATTTTAAAAAAGAAAGATATATGGATTTAATGTAGAATTTACCATACTTCTGCACTATAATAGTCTTGCAAGACTAAATATAAATAAAGGAGAAACGCCTTGAGAAATCTAACTAAAATCATTTTTTCACTTATTTTTATTTTAGTGGCTACTGTCTCGTTCAATAGTCTGTCCGCCGATGCGACTAATGAAAAAGTCTCTAAAATACATAATGTATCAAATCCAGAATTTTGTAAAAATAAAAATTTCCCATATGTACTGTCTAACGGATTGACAATTGGAGCGAATAAAAAATTATGCGTTCCAGTAATCCTAAAAGAAAAGAGTGAAATATATCTTTTCGGAGGCCCATTTATGGAAGGAGAAATGCAGTTCACTATCACTGGAAATAAAGATACATTTATGTATTATAAAGATTCTGGTCGTGGTGGTGACACTCTTCAATTAGTCGGCGTTCGCCCAAATGGAGAAGTTTTCTTAGAGGAAGAGATTGCTAATGGTGTAGGTATTAACGCCGAATTCCTTTCGCCTAGTATTATTGAAATAGGTATTGAGAGGTATAATGAAAACTACGTTGCTATGGGTGATAGATTTACTGGCTTATTCGATACAAAATACTATCATCTTACTAAAGATGGAGAGATGAAAGAGATAGATTATATCGATCAGGAATTTGCTGACCTAGCGAAGAAGGGGCAATTAAAATGGGTGCCAGGGAATATAGGCATGAACTATAAATCTTTAAAAGCCAATATTAAAGGTACTCTTGAGTATGGTGAAATTCCTTTCTATATGACACGAAAGGCATCATACGCTTTCCCTCCTAAAAATAAGCTTGAAGGAACGGAAGCAGTTAATGCTATCGGCAAAAATACAATAATAACGGGCTCGAAAAAAGAGCTAACTGAAAAACTACAAAAATATTTCGGTAAGCCTGTAGCAGAAAAAATAAATGGTAACAGCTATGTATATGCTTACAAAGCTGGTCAATATTATGTAGTAATAGATGGAGACAGCAAAAGCAAAGAATCATATCTTAATATCGGTACAAAGAATGGTATTAATATTTTATTTTGGCCTTTTGACGGAGGCATTAAATAATCTGCATTTAGTAATAAATAATGTATTTTAGAGGCTGGGACATAACTGGTCAAAACCTTAAAAAGCGTGAGAAATCAATTTTGGTAACATTGATTTCTCGCGCTTTTCTGATGTAGAATTTTTTAATTTTGCCGTAAAAACATATTTATGTCCCAGCGTCTTTTTTATTGACGAAAAACATAATTGAGGTGAACAAATGTATGTACTGTATAGAAGAATAAGAATGTTATATTCATTTAAAGTCGTGGATTTTGTATATAAAGATTGACCAAAACGTGCATTTATGGGGTTTTTACACAATTGATGATAATCTGAGTACATCGTATTAAATACTAGTAAGACGTCAAAAAGAAAAAAACATCGCATCTACCTAGAGGAGTGTAATGTTTTGGGGATATTACCTTTTCATATGTATTAAATTGTATTTGAATAACAGTGTCATTCCGAGATTCATCAGAAAATGCACAAGAAATGGTGCTAAGATATTGTTTGTTTCAAAATAAATCCATCCGAAAATTAGACTTGGAATGGCGATATTGATTAACATAATCGTTTTTTTAAGTATTGAGTATGCATTCCTAAGAACAATATCGTCGTGTACTTTGGCAATATTTGAAGGATAATCATGGCTTAGAGTGTGGTGGTTCTACATTTCGTCGTTATATCGCAAAGACGCCTGAGTTCGTAGCTTATTTTACAGATCAAGTACGTATCCCTTCACCAAAAGGAACGACAAGATTTGAAAAATACTTGCTTCTAATCTTCCGATAGTAAAGCTAGCATCACTTCATAATAACCATCTAAAATAGATGTCTTTTCTTTTGTTCCTTTTGGTGTAAATCCATTTAAGTATTTATCAACAGTACGTCGATCTACACACATTTCTCTATGGATCTTCTCAAACACCAGCTTTAATTCATGTTTCTAATGGTTCAATACATGATATAATGGAGTGGTAAGATAATGAAGGGCTTCCTCGGTTTGACATAAAAGGGTGGTTGGAGAAAAATTTATGATTAGTATTAAAAGGATTGTGATTCTTTTGAAAGGGTGATCATAATGAAAACGATTTATATTTATCCAAAATTAGCAATAGGTTTTAGGGGATTTGCAACAGGTTTAGATAGAGAAGGATTCTTATTGAAGAAAAGGTCAACGAGACTAAAAAAAAATATAGAAAATTCTTTGAAAGAAAATAATTTGAGTTCTTTTAACGTAGATGTTACTCATGGATTTGAATCTCCAGAGGAATTATTAGAAAATGATGGCGTTTTAGTTTTGATTTCTCCATACTTAAAAAGTTTACTTGGTCACATTGATTTTTCTAAAAGTGGATATTATCTTTTATCAGAGGCAGAATATAATTCAGAAAATATTGATCAAATCATAAAGTATATAAAATTGCTATAAAACTGTAAAACGTATAAAAGATTAAAAGAAAACTATTTAAATCCTAAAAAGTAATTAGGATAGCGAATTATAATAAAGTGATTTTCAAAATACATACTTTTGAAAATGTTTATAAAACAGGGATGTTCATAGTAACATTCTTGTTTTTTTATTTGGTACATAATTGTGTATCAGAGCGTTACTTGTTTGAAAATTTACGTTATTCATCTTAATGAACCGGACGTACGGTAGTGTGAGAAGACGGGAGCTAAACATTCCCTCCTACTCGATCACCTTTTCATACTTATTAATTGTATTTGAATAATAATGTCATTCCGAGATTCATCAAAAAATGTACAAGAAATGGTACTAAGATATTGTTTGTTTCAAAAAAAATAAATCCATCCATCCAAAAGTAAGACACGGGACTGCGATGTTGAATAATATAATCGGTTTTTTAAAGTATGGAGTATGAATCCCTAAGAACAATAAAGTTGTTATGATAATGGTAATCCATTGGTGTTCTATAAATAATAAAAGCAAATTTTGAATAATTCCTCTAAACAACAGTCCTTCAAATAATGCTGCTATAAACATAAAGGAAGAAATAGCTAAAAATGATTAGTTTTGATAACTTTTGTTTGTTTAGTCCATGTAATTCGAGGGGATATACATTGTTATGATTACGCCAAATAAAAGTAAACAGAATGAACAGAGAGCTATACTCAGTACCATCTTGAATGGCTGAACAAATGATAGGAAATCATGAAGAGAATTTCTATGATTGGGACCGAATTTGTTTATCTTCTTTCAGTGGGTGTCTAAACATCCGCTGCGGCCGCTTCTCTTTGCACAAAAGACATTTGTTGGCCTAAAGCTGGACGGAGTTAATATTATAGTTTATAAGTTAATTCACATTAAAAGTGAAAATGGATAATTAATAATGTTAAACAACAACTTAATAATTTTTATTTTTATCATTAAAAAGTTTAATTTTAATTACTTGCATTTTCAATTCCTTGTTGTATAATCAAATCAACTAGAAGGAAGGGAATTCGCTATGGCTTATCAAGTTATCACAAATTGTCCTGTTTGCAGTAAAACATTGAAAATTACAAAGTTGCAGTGCTCTCATTGTCACACAACGATTGAAAATGAGTTTGAATTATCTAAGTTGGCATCTTTATCAAAGGATCAGCTTCGTTTTGTAGAAGTATTTTTAACTTGCAGAGGGAATATCAAAGAAGTGGAAAAGGAACTGGGGATTTCGTATCCAACAGTTCGAGGCAAGCTAACAGACATTATCTCATCCCTTGGATATGAACAAAAGAAGAAAAATGAAGTAGACGAGAAAAAAGTTGTCACTATGCTGGAAAATGGCGAGATTACACCAGAAGAAGCTATTAAGCTTTTAAAAGAAGAATAGGGAGGAATTTATCATGAAAGAGGAAATTGCAAAAGTATTAACAATGGTTCAAGAAGGAAAGCTTGATGCAGAACAAGGATCAGAATTGATTCAAGTATTAAAGGAGAAAGAAGAAACAAGTAATGAAAAACCGACTAAATACTTAGATAAAACTTTAAAAGTCCGTGTTGTATCAGCCGAAAATGATAACGTTATGGTCAATTTACCTATAAAACTTGTCAAGGTAGTATTACTGGCTGGACACAGCATCGCAGCGAGTGTTCCTCAAGCGGAAAAATACGTTAAAGATATTGATATAAACCTTATTATTGAAGCAATTGAAAACGAATTAGATGGCCAAATTGTTGATATTAAATCGGCAAACGGGGATACCGTTTCGGTCATCATCGAATAGTGATTTGCTTATGATGCATGTAAAAGTGAAAACAAAAGACTTTCGGCTAAACATTCCAATGCCATATGCTATGTTAAACATTGTTATTTCAATTTTGTCTTCGAAACTTTTGCAACGAAATTTAAACAAATGGACAAAAGAGCACTTCGAAAGAGAAAAAATAGACTTTACCTTTCCACTTATAGATAAAAGCACGCTAAAGCCTATCGTCAAGGAACTGAAAAATTATAAGGGAATCGTGCTAGTAGATGTCAAAGCTAAGGACGGCACTGAGGTTAAAGTTAGACTGTAATTGATTAGAAAATAGCAATTGAAAAAAAGCCAAATTTCTTGCTTGCAACTGAAAAAATTAATTTCTTAAAAAGTAAAGAATCCATATTAGAATAAAAAAACTCCATTTTTAGATGAAAATGGAGTTTTTTTATAAAGGTTATTTCTAAAAGAGTTAAGTAACGAAAGCCACTATTATATACTTTCAGGTAAATAGTACTTATACATTTCCAATACATCAGTATGCTCCTTTAATACAGCAATGGTAGTAGGGTTTGGCTTTTTAAAAATAACAAAATAATCTTTTTCACCAAGTTCCTTGTTAATTGGAAAAGCTAATTTTTCTTCATCTATTGAAAATTGAGCATTAACACCAGTTTTATTTCCACGTGCATCTAATCGTATCCACTTACTATGGGATTTAAGATACACAGCATTCATAGCGTGAATCGAATATCCTTTTTCAGGGGTATCAAATAACATTAATCGTTGATAGCAGAACCCTGTTGGAATACCTTGTGATCGCAATAATGCAGCTAAAAGGTTTGATTTTGCATAGCAAATACCTTGTTTATACTTTAATACATCTGATGCATGACATGTAACTTTTTCTCCTTGAATATCCCAAGAATGTGATATTTCATCACGAACAAATTCAAAAGCAATCTTTGCTTTTTCAACATCTGTTTGAGCTGAGTTAAATAGCTCCTTAGTTTTATCTTTAATAATTCGGTTAGAGTAATTAACCACATCTAATTCAAGTAAGTAATCTTCTAAATCCTCAGATTCAACGATAAATTTCATAAACCATCACCCTTTTGTATTTTTATTTAATTATAAGTATTATTATACGATTGATAAAGGTGGTTCATCTATATTTTTAATTGTAAATATAAAGGAATTTTAAGGGTAAAAGCCAGCATGAAGTAAGAATTAAAATCTAAGAGATAGTTTGTAAATTATGTTAATGAAATATCGCTTTAATGCCTATATAAAAGAATAATCCAAGTATAGAACCCATACATATTTAAAATAACGAATTCTTTATGAAGAGGTGAACGATTGGAGAACATGCCAGAGGGCTATTCTTATGTTCCACAGCCTATTCGGAAAGATGGTGCAGGTGGGGTGGATAAAGGGCCGAGAGATATTATGAGGGATTTAGAAAATCCTGATTTGCTCGTCCCTCCTAAAACAGATGCTGGGCTTGTACCAAATTTAAAATTCTCTTTTTCTGATACGCATATGGTTTTAAAGCATGGTGGTTGGTCTCGAGAAATTACTGTACGTGATCTGCCTATTGCTACGACATTGGCAGGTGTCAATATGAGTTTGACACCAGGTGGGGTACGTGAGTTACATTGGCATCAACAAGCAGAATGGTCGTATATGCTTCTTGGCCATGCACGCATTACTGCGGTTGATCAAAATGGGCGTAATTTTATTGCTGATGTAGGGCCGGGGGACTTATGGTATTTCCCACCAGGTATTCCACATTCCATACAAGGTCTTGAAGATGGCTGTGAATTTTTACTAGTATTTGACGATGGGCATTTCTCAGATCTTAATACATTTTCAATTTCTGATTGGTTTGCTCATACGCCTAAAGATGTGCTGTCCTCTAATTTTGGTGTTCCAAAGAGCGCTTTTCAACATATCCCGAAAGAACAAGTCTATATTTATCAAGATAAGGTTCCAGGACCACTAGATACACAAAAAGTACAATCGCCATATGGTACAGTCCCGCAAACTTTCAAGCATCGTCTGCTTGCACAAACGCCTATTAAAACTCCTGGAGGAAGTGTCAGAATTGTAGACTCCACTAATTTTCCTATTTCTAAAAATATCGCAGCAGCCCTTGTCGAGATTAAGCCTGGTGCAATGAGAGAGTTGCATTGGCACCCGAATAATGACGAATGGCAATATTATCTACAAGGAAAAGGGCGCATGACAGTGTTTGCGGCAAATGGTGTGGCTAGAACGTTTGATTATCGTGCAGGAGATGTTGGATATGTGCCGTTTGCAAATGGTCATTACGTTGAGAATACCGGTACGGAAACATTATGGTTCCTTGAAATGTTTAAAAGTGATAGATTTCAGGATGT
The DNA here is from genome assembly GCF_040183165.1 of Lysinibacillus zambalensis. Lineage (NCBI taxonomy): Bacteria > Bacillati > Bacillota > Bacilli > Caryophanales > Bacillaceae > Lysinibacillus > Lysinibacillus zambalensis. Next base: position 314,261 of record NZ_JBEGDG010000001.1, on the reverse strand, counting down.
TTCGTTAAATCAATGGATGGCTCTTACTCCATCTGAGCTAGTACAAAGTAATTTAAATATTGGACCTGAACTTCTACATGTATTAAGGAAGGAAAAGTGGCCAGTCGTGAAATATCCTGGATTTTCATATTATCCAAAGTGAGCATATAGAAAAGCAGGTGAGATTTTTTTCTCACCTGCTTATTTTAATATTGATATTTATTTCTAGTAGTAAGCAGTATACCGATTGCTGGAACAGTACAAATAAGCATTGCTGCAAATGATAGTCCAGGAGAAATTTCGTATAAATAGCCGCCTAAAAATGTAAGGATAGCTGTACTTAATCCCATTGCTAATGCAGAGTATATGCCTTGTGCATTTGGAATTTGCTCCTTTGGCAATGTTTTCGTTAAATAGCTGATAAAAGCGTAATGCGCAAGAGCAAAAGATAATGCATGTAATGTTTGAGAAGCGATAAATACCCACACATTCGGGAATAAGTAAATGAGTAACCAACGTAAAGATGAACCACTTGCTGCTAAAAGTAATAAGGAAGATGAGCGCCATTTTTTAAATAGTGTATCAGCCTTCATAAAGTATAAGATTTCGCACATAACGGCGATGTTAATAATCATCCCCATATAAAATGGATCAACATGCAAATCACCTAAATATATATAGCCGTAGCTGTAATAAGAAGCGTGTGCGCCTTGCAACAGAATTACGACTAATAAAACAATAGGGAAGCCTTTAATAGTCCATAATGTTTTCATCGACAATGATTTTGCACGTTGTTCTTTCGTCGGTACAATGAGTAACTCTTGTGGAGTAGCCATTTGTTGCATCAACAGCATACCGATCAGGCCGACCACCATACTCCAAAAGATAATGTCATTACCAAATGCACCTGTCAGCATACTAATGATTAATACTGCAATGACAAAGCCAAGGGAACCATAGGAGCGGCTTTTGCCATAGTGTACATTTCCATGCTGTACGAGCGTTGCCGCACTACTTTCAACGGCAGGTAGCAGTGCTGGATAGAATATACTAAATAAAAGGGTAACAATAAGAAGCGTGATAAAGCTCGTGCTTAGTATGTAAAGTAATGTTGTGATTAGGGAACCTATTGCTAGAATGCTAGTAAGTCGTTTATTATTCACATATTTTGCAAGCGTCGGGAAGAAAAAGAGGTTTGAGATTGCCCGTGCTAAAAGACCGCAACCCATTACAACGCTAGCCTGTGAAACAGTAAGATGTTTAGAATCTACAAGCCAACCTGTCCAATAGGGTAAGAAAATACCCCATGTAAAGAAAAATGCAAAGAAATTTTGAGAAAGCCATCGTTGATTGTTCATAAAATTACGTACCTCCATTAACTATGTTGAATAATAGCATGTTCATCGATACAATAATGTGAGATATCTCACATTTTTTCGGAGGAGAGGGTAAAAAATGCATATACTAACAGCTGAGGAACGTTCATACTATCTCGATAAATATCCAATAGATGATTTTTTTTCTTTTGAAATTGATCCATTTTTAGAAATATGTAAATTTGACAAAGGTGAATGGATTTTTCAAGAAGGGTCATTTCCAAATACGTTATACTACATGATCGAAGGAAAGGCGAAGCTATACATGACACACAAAAATGGCAAGGTCTCGCTTATCGATTACTTGGAGGCACCACTTTTTATGGGGGAAATTGAGTTGCTTAATGAGGCAAGATATACGAAGGGGATTCAGGCAGTAACCGAGACGATTTGTTTTTCAATTAAACAGTCCTGCAAAGAAAAGTTACTCACGGATGTATTATTTTTACGTAAACTTTGTGTGTTTTTAGGGGAAAAGGCGTTCAAAATGACGTCAAAATATACACAAAATCAAGCATTTCCACTTGAAAATCGACTTGCTGCCTTTATTCAATTTTCGTCAGATCAAGGAGTCTATAAAGAAAAGCATACTGAAATCTGTGAATATTTAGGGGTTTCCTATCGGCATTTATTATATGTACTTGCACAATTTTGCGAAGAAAAAATTTTAGAGAAGAAGAAGGATGGCTATCACATTATTAATGGAGAGCGTCTTTCCGAATTGGCTCAGGAAATACTGTGAGCAAAGAATATTGTTGCTTTTAAAGGTCATATAAGCTGTCCAAATCATTTCACGAAAACAATGTGATTGGGAAATAACAAAAACCTTTTTTGACGGTCAACCTCAACAAATGGTATTATTTACTATCATCTGGTGAAAATTGTTTAAAAAGGTGTATAAAAGATAAAGTAATGAGTTTTGGAAAAAAGATTGAGTGAACAATATGGATAAGCTCAATTAGATTTTGGAGGGATATAATTTTTAAACATAATTACATATTAATAAATATACGTGGAGAAAGTATTAGAGAGGATCATAGTAGAAAGTTTGTGATGTTTTTAAATAACAACTTTATTAGCGTTATTCAATAAAATGTTATGGCAAAATAAAGAAAAGCCATTACTAGAGATATATTATAAAAGGGTGGACTTTAATGAATAATAATCATACTATATTAAACTTTTCAAAAACTGATAAAGTTATTATGTGGTTTGGTTTCCCGCTTATCGGTTTAGTGCTAGGATGGTTTCTTCCGAGTATTGCTAAATGGGCTAGTACTTTACCATGGGTACCTTTTCAAGGACCTTTAAATTTTATTGCATCTTATCATGGAGCGTGGGTAGGTTTCATCACAATGGCACTTGGTTTGGTGGCGGGAATTGCAATAACTTTTTTTTCTATTCATGAAAGTTTAGAAATGACAATAGACGATGAGAAAATTATTTTAAAACTTAGAAATGATGAAATGAACTTAAAAAAGAAAGATATCTCACTCGTATTTATGGATGGCAAGCAAATAGTATTATTAGGTAATGATGAGAAAGAACTTTTCCGATATAAACAAGAGCTTAATAAAAATACAGTGGGTGCTGCATTTTTAAAACATGATTATCTTTGGAGAGAGTGTGAGCCATTTAAAGAAGATTTTAAAAAGTGGGTAGTAGATTGTCCTGATCTATCACCCGCTGCGAATGCTATATTTAAAGCAAGAAAAATTGCGATTGAAGATGGCGATGATGAAGAAGTATTTCTGTTAGCTAAAGAGCTTTGGAAGCTAAGAGTGTCAGTAAAAGAAATAAAAAAGAGTCAATATTATCGATAAAAGACAATAAATAAGGAAAAATGACTTGCCTCTTAAATGTAATAATTATGTTTCAATAGTTTTTTGAAAATACAAGTTATGCCGAAAAAAGCTTGGTAGCAAGTTTTTTTCGGCATTAGTCTTCTGAAAAGAAGTCATATTTAAATTCTTTCAGTAAATGTTTTTGACCGAAAGCTTAGCGGTAGGTCCAGAAGTCTCTTACTTCTATTGTAGAGGAGATATATTCAGGTTTAATTTAATTTTCAGCAGTTGTCCAAACATCCGCTGAAATAGAGGAATCAGTCAAAGAACGCCACGTCCTGTGGCAATTTATCTGTGAAACAACAACAAATGAATGAGTGACCAACATCACGCTATCGCTTCGCTTTCGCGCGAAAAACATCCGTTGCTCCAAAGCCTCCGGACGCAATTATGTAGCGGCATAAGCTACTATCTCCTAACAAATTTAAAATTCTCATTATATATATTGATTCTCCGATTTTCTTCCTTTTCAATTACACCACCCTAAAACATAGCGAAGAACTAGTTAAATGTAACTTTTTTGCATATAGATTGTCCTAAAAAGGGCAAATGATTAGGGAACTTCGATCCTATGCTGAAAAAGTAAGGAAACGACGTATCTCAGTTTTAGTCAGTCCCAGCCTTATTATATTCACATTTTTTAACCAACCAACGTGCAATCTCTTTGCCTCCATGGTAGAAGTTAATCTCATTGACTCTTTGTATAGATGTAACTAGGGTTTCTTCCGTAACGCCAAAAGGTATAACCCCTAAACATTGGTGTGTGTTGTGTGGGATCTTTTTGTGCTTTATCTCAGTTTCAATGTGAGCTGTAGCAGATTTTTGTGCATTTCGGAATGGACGAGTAAGTAATTCTCCTCGTTCCAATGTTGTGCTTGGCGAATAACAATTACCTTTCATTCAACATGCCCCCTTTGTCGTTAGTTTTATTGTACAAGACATGCGGTGGAAAAAGTCTTCATTTACAAGGCTTTAACGAAAACTTAAAGGTTAGTTGATCAATTAAGCCTCGGCATAATTGCGTCCGGAATCGGCTTTGTGCTTAGGCCTGCACGACGCAGGTCAGTTAGCCGTTATCGCATGGATGCGATGATTTTAGGCTAACATCCTATGTGAACTCCTTTCCGATTTTCGTGACATCCGCCGGAGGCATTGGGCCAATACGACGTTGGTCACTCAGTCGTTGCCACAGGACGTGGCGTTCTTAGACTGAGTTCCTCTATTTCAGCGGATGTTTGTATATCCGCTGAAAGAAGTTAAATATGTAACCGTATTCATGCCATTTACGAATAGAAATCATAGAAAACTTGTATGATTTCAAGAGAAAAACTCGTACTCAAACTATTGTGAATTTTCCTAACACAACGTATTATTGTAAGTAGATTTAACGTGAAGGACTTCACATAGTCACGTAATCGTGAGGAGGAATTTTTAATGAGTGCAATTCGAGTAGGTATTGTAGGTTATGGAAATTTAGGGCGCGGTGTAGAGTATGCTATTTCACAAAATCCAGATATGGAGTTAGTAGCGGTATTCACACGTCGCGATCCTTCAACTGTAAACATTGCAAGTAATGCAAGCGTATATTTAGTAGATGATGCTGAAAAATTCCAAAATGACATTGATGTAATGATTTTATGTGGTGGCTCAGCAACAGATTTACCTGAGCAAGGACCACACTTTGCACAATGGTTTAATACAATTGATAGCTTTGATACTCATGCGAAAATTCCTGAGTTTTTCGAGGCTGTAGATGCAGCGGCACAAAAGTCTGGTAAAGTATCCGTCATTTCAGTTGGTTGGGATCCAGGTTTATTCTCATTAAATCGTATACTCGGGGAGACAGTTCTACCAGTAGGCACAACTTATACTTTCTGGGGAGACGGTTTAAGTCAAGGTCACTCAGATGCTGTGCGTCGCATTGAAGGTGTTAAAAATGCGGTACAATACACATTACCAATTCAAGAGGCAGTAGACCGTGTTCGTAACGGTGAAAATCCTGAGCTGACAACGCGTGAAAAGCATGCACGTGAATGCTGGGTAGTTCTTGAAGAAGGTGCAGATGGTGCGAAAGTTGAACAAGAAATTGTGACGATGCCGAACTATTTTGATGAGTATGACACAACTGTAAACTTTATTTCTGAAGAGGAATTTAAAGCAAACCACACAGGCATGCCACACGGTGGATTCGTTATTCGTAGTGGAGAAAGCGGCGCTAACGAAAAACAAATTCTAGAATTCTCATTAAAACTTGAAAGTAATCCAAACTTCACATCTAGTGTTCTAGTAGCATTTGCTCGTGCAGCACATCGTCTAAACCAAGCTGGAGACAAAGGTGCTAAAACAGTATTCGATATTCCATTCGGTCTGTTATCACCAAAATCAGCAGCTGAATTACGTAAAGGGCTTTTATAATTTTAACCTATTAAACTACCCGATTATCATTTAGTTGATAATCGGGTTTTTCAAATTAGCAATTCATTTTGTTAAATCTCTATTTAGGTAAACTATAAATGAAAGCACCATCAAAAGCTGGGAATTAACGACTGAACAATTGCTAACTTTATGTAAATTGTTATACAAATTATCGGTTCGCATTTATTGCATGTATTGTTAAATTAACCCTTTTTTAAAACGCAAAGTACTCTCATTTGGTTTGAAAATTCAAGTCATTTTCCCCAGTGGGAAGAGTCAGTCAAGTTTACTCAAACTTTGATAAATATGAAAACGCAGAATTAGTTTACATTTACAATCCTCTAAATAGCGGCATAGCAAAGGTTTTCATATCTATAGAAAAACAAAACATGAATCAGAATCCATTTTGATTAATCCGTTCAAATGTATTCAAAGTAAACGTAACTTTTACAGTTATAATTGAGGAGAAAAAGGCCTAGATTATGTGACTATAACTGAAGGTAGTGATTGTAAATCTTGTGAAGTATCCAGATCAAACATTTCATATTGGCGATAAGGTAAAATTGTTCTATGATGGTAAAATAAAGGATAAAGCGCCAAGTAGATTACTACATATACAACAGAGCTACTTTGGTGATATTCACCAAGTTGCTTAGTATAAAAATGATAGATTGTGGGGAGTTTCATATGGGAAAAGTGAATTTTTTGAATAGTGAACTAATTCATAAAAATGCAGAAAATAGTTTTTTATTACACGGAAATAAAATAAAAGAATTACTACCAGAGGCTGATATCCAGCATGTTGGTAGTTCAGCAATTCCTAATTGCATGACTAAAGGTGATTTAGATATCCAAGTACGTGTTCATGCTGAACAATTTTCGAAAGCCGTAGAACTACTTTCAAATTTATATGAAAGAAATGATGAAAGTGTTAAAACAGCTACATTTAGGGCATTTAAAGATGATACAAGTAATCCTCCTTTAGGGATTCAATTAACTGTAATTGATTCTGAGTTTGATTTCTTTTGGAAATTTAGAGACGTGTTATTGGCAAATTATAAATATCGTGATGCATATGATAAATTGAAGAATGAGTACGAAGACAAATCAATGGATGCCTATAGGGAAGCTAAAGATATCTTTTTCCAAAGATTAATGGAAACTCCTGAGTTTAAGAAATACGATAAATAATATTGATTATTCATCGGATAGTAAGGAAACTTGAAAAAAAGTTGGTAACGGTAAAATCAATTTGATAAACTTGAAGTACCAAGCGAAAACTCCACTCGTGGTTTGTCTCAGCAACAATTGCGATACGTGAGTTTTCGCTTTTATTCGATATATAAATGTAAAGATTTCATAAGAGCATCCCCTCGTTACTATGAGGAACTCATAAAAGATTTTAACTCTGAAGAATTGTAACCTTACATAACCAGTTGATGGGGAGGTTATCACTTAAATGACGACAGACATTATTATTCAATCAAAATGTATTCCACCGAGTCCGTCTAATCATTGTATTAGTAGAGCTACATTAATGAGAACATTAAATAAAAGCTTAGACCATAGTTGCACGCTTATTCATAGTGGAGCTGGATATGGCAAAACAACAATCCTTACACAATTTCTACATGCACAATCAAGCAAATTTTCCTGGTATAGTGTGTCGGAGGAAGATGATAATATATTGCCGTTTTTAAGGCATTTATTTTTTAGTATCATACGAATTGTTCCGGGCTTCGGTCAAGAATTTGATGCTTGGAATCAATTATCCCGTTTTCCTAAAATTGAAGAACTTAATCGTTGGTTTAAGCTGTTTGTCAATAGTTTATGTGAAATCGAAGAAGCAATATTAATTGTCATCGATGACTACCATCTCGTTGACCATGAATTTCATATAAATTATGTGATGGAAAAAATAATTGAGTTTTCACCACCGAATGTTCACTTTATCATTGCCTCTAGAACGATGCCGAATTGGGATATTTCGAGGAGATTAAAGGTACAAAAGAGATTACTTGTTATTGCAGAAAGAGAATTAGCATTTTCCTCAGAGGAGATCGCTGTTTTTTTCGAGGATTATGCAGAGGTGCATTTAACAGAGGATGAAATAGCTAAGGTTGTGGAAATTACAGAGGGCTGGGCAATTAGTATTTCTTTGTTAGCCGAACAATGGAACAATGAGACATTAACTCATTGGTTAACTATTTCTACAAATGATCTTTTCACTTATTTATCGGAGGAAGTTTATCTTAAGATGTCTGCATTTGAGCAAGAGGTATTATTAAAGCTGGCGATTTTCCCCACTTTCTCAGAAGAGTTAATATCGCAATTTTATAGTACGGAAATTGCACAGGTGTTAAAACTGTTTGTCCAGCGACATTTATTTATTCAACCAATCACAAAGGATGGTTTGTATCGTTTTCATGCCTTGTTTAGTCGATTTTTAGAGGCAAAGTGGCCACAACAAAATGCTTCCCAGTATGTTGCATTGCATAAACAAGCAGCATTGCATTATGTAAAACAAAACAATATTCAAGCCGTTCTTCATCACGCATTTAAAACGAATGATCAGAATTTTTGTGGGGAGCTATTACAAAATCATGCTGAAAGTCTAGTCCGTGCTGGGCAATTTGAATGGTTATTAGAAAAGATAAACAGATTTACAGCTTACGAAAAATCGGAATATTATAAATTGTATTATTTTGAAGGTGAGTGCCATCGCTATCGTGCTTACTATGAAAAAGCGAAGTTGTCGTATGAAAATTGTGCATCCATCGCAAAAAGTAAAAGCGATTATCTCTTTTTGACAAAAGCACAGGCAGGTTTAGCACATATTTACCTCGATACAATTCAGCCAGCATTGGCAGAGCCACATTTAAAGAAGGCTTTAGAGTTAGCGGATCATACGCCGTTAAACAAAGAGGAACTTCTCGAATTGCAACGTCAGTATGCAGAAAATCTTGTGAATCTAGGGAAGGCGAAAGGCGCACAAGTATTTACCGATGAGGTTGCTTTAACGGAGGACGTGCTACAAAGAGCAAATGTTGATGTTCGAATATTGTTAAGAACAGGACAGCTACTAGAAGCGAAGGAATTACTGACGAAGAGATTGGAATTACCACCACAGCTTGTCGCGACACATAGAGAGAGTGAGCTGCTAGCATCATTTGTCTATGCGCTTTTAGGGCAGGGGAAGGATGCATGGTATGCCGCCCAACATGGAATTCGTAGGGGGCTACGTGAAAAATCGGTTTTTATTGAGGCTGTCGGCTATATTCGCAAAGCACATGCTTATCTATTAGTGGATTTTCCTGATCATCAAGGAGCCTGCCAAGCTTATGAGAAAGCTCTAACATTGATGAATACTATTAATATTTCTCGCGTAAAAGCAGAGCCTTACATGGGACTAGCAATAGTCAAACATGCGCAAGGTGATATGATCTCAGCTAAAAAATATATAGCCCTTGGCTTACAGGAAACAGAGCAAGTACAAGACGCGTGGATGACCGCTCTAATATTAATTGCTGAGGTGAAAATCATTCTTTCTCATCATGAATATGAACGAGCCGGACAATTATTAATAAAGGCACAGCGATTATTTCACGACTGTGGTGATCAAAATGGTGTAATGCATGTACTATTCTTTCAATCTGTCATTGCTTTCAAAGAAAATAAACCGCAACAATTCAATCATTATTTTCAGCAGTTTGCACAGTTATGCATCGCAAATGGCTATGACTACTTTTTACAAAGGAAAACCATTCTCGGTCCAGCGAATGCGATTATTTTTTATGAGCTTTTACAATTTAGTAGAAAGTGTGATGGGGAAAATGCCGCTATTTTGACGATGCGCAGCTATTTTCAGGTTGAGAACAATATCATCTATCCTGATGAGGAAATGCAGGTGAATTTTTTAGGAAGTCTAAATTTAACAAGAAATCATCGGAAGCTTGAGGATAAAGAATGGCAGCGCGATAAATCGAAGGAGCTTTTTGTCTATTTATATTGTCATCGCAATCGTTTTACGCCAAAGGAAGAGATTGCACAGGCGCTGTGGCCAGAGCGAAATGTTGATTCACTCGATCGAGATTTTAAAGTTGTCTTGAATACGTTATTAAAGGTTCTTGAGCCTAATCGAAATGCGCGTCAAGATAGCTTTTTCATTCAGCGGAAAAATAATATGTATCAATTGCAGCATACTCAATTTCTGCAAATCGATGTCGAGCGCTTTCTCTATTTTTATGAATTAGGGATGGAGGAGTTTGAGCCACAATTGTCAAACGAGTGGTTGTATCTTGCTGAAACAAGCTATACGGATACACTATATGCTGAAAAAAAGCAGTTAGATTGGCTTATACAGGATCGAGAAAAGCTCCAATCATTGTATATTGAAGTTCTGGAAAGATTAGCACAAAATGCGACGAGGCAGCAAAACTATAAGCAAGCTATTATTTATGCAGAAAGAATGATTCGTGAAGATGCATTATGGGAAGAAGGCTATCGCTTGTTAATGTATAGTTACTATCAATTACAAAACCGCTCCCTTGCATTAAAATGGTATGAAAAATGTGTGCAGCAATTAAAAAGGGAACTAAATACAACACCGATGGAATCGACGATGATTGTTTATGATTTGATAATGGGCTAGTTACTATCTCGATAGCGAGGGGGTGATTTCCGTTCCCACTGGGCGCTTTGTAGCTGCCGCTACGCTTTCGCACAGAGCAAAGCTTCTTGAGGGCGTCCGATGAGTCTCCAGTCCCCGCTCCAATCAACTAGCTCCTTCAAGGAAAAAGCATAACAACTTTTGATGAACATTTATGTGTATTAATCAACAATTTTTATAATAATTGGAGGAACTACTATGTCATTTTGTAAGGTAAGTAAAGCGAATATTTACTATGAAGTGATTGGAACCGGAACACCAATCGTAATGCTCCATGGCTATTCGCCAGACCATAGATTAATGAAGGGATGTATGGAGCCTGTTTTTGCCGAAAGGGAAGGCTGGAAACGAATTTATATTGATCTTCCAGGAATGGGCATGACGACAGACTATGAAAAAATCAATAACTCAGATGAAATGCTAGAGGCCGTTGTAGAACTAATACACGACTTACTACCAAACGAACGTTATTTATTGGTAGGAGAATCTTATGGTGGATATTTAGTGCGAGGAATTATGAGAGAGTATCATGAACAAATATTAGGGGCTGCGTTTATTTGTCCGTTAATTATTCCTGATAAACAAAATCGAACTGTGCCTGAACAAAGTGTTGTCTCGGCGGATAAAGAATTTATATCAACATTAACAAAAGAGGAACAAGAGGATTTCAGCTCACATCTCGTCGTCTTGGATGAATATAATTGCCATCGTTATACGAATGAAGTGGTAGCAGGGCAAAAAAATGCAGATGTGGAATTTTTAGAAAAAATCCAAAAAAACTATCGTTTTTCTTTTCCTGTAGATGAAATTTCATTTGATAAACCTTGCTTATTTTTGTTGGGCAAACAGGATTCAATGGTTGGTTATAAGGACGCTTTTGATATTTTAGATAAATTCCCACGAGCAGCCTTCACAATTTTAGATAAGGCTGGGCATAATTTGCAAATTGAACAAGCGAATTTGTTTAATAGCCTTATGTATGAATGGTTGGATAGGCTAGAGGAAATTAACGATTGAAATACATTTTAAAAAGACAGACAGAATGAAATCCTTTGTTCGATTGTAGAATTCACTTATTCAATAAATTCAAGGGATTCTTTCTGTCTAATTTCTTTTCACGTATTTTCCGCATTGGAATCTATATCAATTCTTATAGTCTCAAGTCTTTCTTTAGTGACTTTGCCCTCGTTATCCATTTTACGAATTATTGGCGTAATGAAGATTGCGGAAGCATCAGCATTAAAGTTATTTATTATTGCTTGCCCATTTGAGTAATCATCGGTTACTTTTGTCGTCGTCGTTTCTGTTGTATCTTCATAATGGTTCTCTAAATTATCCACTATGTCTAAAGTTATAAATTCAGTAGCAAAGTCCATATCACAGCTAAAGTAAATGTGCGCTGAATTTCCAGAAATCGAAATACGATTAAAAATAAATTCATGCTGTTTTGAGAACAGAGTTTTGTGAATTTTTAAATCATTTATTGGTAATATGGAAGCTAGAGATGGAAAATTTACTAAGCAAGCTGAGCTTATTCCAATAGCAAAAATTGAGGCAATTGCCCATTTACGGATTTGCTTTGGTTTTGATTTCTTTTGTAAAACGGTGTTAATTACCTTTTGCTTTTCATTTTTTGAAACCACCACTGGTACGATATCTTCTATATCTAACTGTAAGATACTTTTTTCCTTACTCATATCCAGCACTCCTTTAATTTAGGATTTTTAGCAAGCTTTTTCTTTCCTCGATATAAACGACTTTCCACTGCAGATTTTGTCATATGTAAAATTTCTGCTATTTCACTATTTGAATATTCTAGATAATACCTCATTAAAAATAATTCTCTATCTAAATCAGGTAGATGCATTATTTCAAGAAGTAATTGTTCTTTTGCATACAATTTATCCAGTTCTTGTTCAATATTATTTGAAGCAATAAGTGGTGGAATATTATCCATAGGCAGTGTAGCAAGTTGTTTTTGCTGTTTTCGGTAAATATCAATCGCTTTATATTTAGTAATCATCCCTATCCACTTTTTAAAATCCGCTTTGCTCCCGATGAAATAAATACTTTTTTGCCATATTAGAAGAAATACATCATTTACACATTCCTCTATTAGCATGTAATCAGACGGTTTGTCTAAAATTTTCAAAGTAATTGCCTTCACAAATCCTAAATAGTGTTCAACTACATATTTAAGAGCATTTTCATCATGTTGTTGAAGGCGTTCGATAAAATCATTCATTTTGTCACTCCTTATGATCGTTATACATACTATAACGAAATTTTTATGGAACACTCGCGCATAAATGGAAAGTTTTTTCTGTATTTGATTGAAAAGTATCTTTTATTCCGATAAATCTCTCATCCCCGCAAAAATCCAACTTTCGTCGCAGAGTTGTTAGGCTCAAGTGATGAGCCTAACAACTTGTAACTAATTTGTAACTGGAGTTTTATATAGTGTTTACATAGCAACGAAAGCGCTTTCTTTTTAGTTCATTATGAAAGGGGATATGGGATGAAGAAGCATTGGTTATTTGTGCTTTTATTGATGTTGACGATGTTGATGGTGGCTTGTAATTCGGATGGGTCGAAGGATAGTTCAACAGGTGATAAGGCTTCAGATGATGACACAAAAGGAACTAAGGAGGAAGGGGGAACTATTAAAATCGGCGTGCTTGCGTCATTAACGGGTGCTCTTGAATCGTATGGGAAACAAACGCAGCATGGCTTTGATTTAGGAATTGAATATGCTACAGGCGGCACGATGGAGGTTAACGGAAAGAAAATTGAAGTTGTCTATGAAGATACAGAAACAAAGCCTGAGGTTGCGGTTCAAAAAGCGACGAAGCTATTAGAAGATGACAAGGTTGATTTTTTAGTAGGCTCTTCTAGCTCAGGTGATACGCTTGCTGTTTTACCACTTGCGGAAGAGTACGAAAAGATTATGGTGGTGGAGCCTGCGGTAGCGGATAGTATTACGGGCTCAGAATTTAATAAATATATTTTCCGTACAGGTCGAAATTCCTCTCAGGATGCTTATGCTGCAGCGGCAGCAATCGCGGGAAAAGGTGTTAAGATCGCAACGTTTGCGCCGGATTATTCTTTTGGCTTGGACGGGGTAAAAGCCTTTAAGACGGCTGCGGAAGAGTTAGGTGCAGAAATTGTTTTAGAGGAATATGCAGATCCGGCAGCGACTGATTTTACGTCCAATTTGCAAAAAGTAATTGATGCTAAACCAGATTATTTATTTGTTGTATGGGCTGGTGCAAACTCACCGTGGAATCAAATTGCCGATTTAAAAATTCAAGAAAAAGGCATTAAAATTTCAACAGGTGCACCAGATATTATTGCATTGAAATTTATGAATCCATTAATTGGTATGGAAGGGTTCTCTGTTTATTATCATACGTTACCACAAAATGATGTGAATAAATGGTTAGTTGACGAACATAAAAAACGCTTCAATGACGTTCCAGATTTATTTACGCCAGGAGGCATGTCTGCAGCCATCTCGATTGTAGATGCTTTGAAAAAATCAGAGGGTGATATAGATGCGGAAAAACTGATCGGCATTATGGAAGGGATGTCATTTGAAACACCAAAGGGTACGATGACTTTCCGAAAAGAAGATCATCAAGCATTACAGTCGATGTATTCGATCCGCTTAGAAAAGCAAGATGGGGTAGATTATCCGGTACCAGTGCTAGTTCGTGAGCTTAGCCCTGAAGAAACAGCCCCACCGGTTATGAATTAATGAAATTGGAGACAGAAAGCTTTATTATTCTGTCTCTCTTCACCCACTTTCATATGAGAATGGGTGAAGAGAGTTAGAAGTACTAGAAAGGAGAATACGATGGAACCCATTTTACGAACAGAAAACTTAACCATTCGTTTTGGCGGACATATAGCTGTCGACCATGTGAATTTTAATATGCCGGAAAAGCACTTGAAGTCAATTATTGGACCAAATGGAGCTGGGAAAACAACCTTCTTTAATTTGATAAGTGGAGAGTTAAAGCCAACTGCCGGGGATGTCTATTTTAAGGGGCAATCACTTGCGCAAAAATCAGCAATTGAAAGAACACGCATGGGGCTAGGGCGATCATTTCAAATTACGAATGTTTTCCCGAACCTGACAGTATTAGAAAATGTCCGTCTGGCTGTGCAATCCAAGGAGAAAGTTCGTTATCAATTATTTCGTCATTATAAAAGCTACAAGGCAATTACAGAAAAAGCGGAGGAGCTATTAACACTTGTTTTGCTTGACAATAAAAGAGATGCACTCACGACAATGCTATCTCATGGGGAAAAGAGAAAGCTTGAGATTGCGATGCTGTTAGCACTTGATACGGAAATTCTTTTACTAGATGAACCAACGGCAGGTATGTCCTTAGAGGAGGTGCCGACGATTTTAGAAGTGATTCGCACGATTAAAAATCAAGGGGATAAAACTATTCTCCTCATTGAGCACAAGATGGATATGATTCTAGATTTGTCGGATTCGATTATGATGCTATTTAATGGCCAGCTTCTTGCAGATGGAACACCAGAGGACATTATGAAAAACGAGACCGTACAAAACGCATATTTAGGAGGTCTGTACGATGAACACCTTACTGAAATTAAGTGATGTCCACACATATATCGGGCAATACCATATTTTGCAGGGGGTCAATTTTGAGGCAATGGAAGGGCAAGTAACTGTACTGCTTGGCAGAAATGGAGCAGGCAAAACGACCACTTTAAAAACGATTATGGGGTTAACACCTGCCTCAAAGGGAGAAGTTGAATTTCGCTCTCATTCTATTAAGAAAAACCCTACCTATAAAGTAGCTAAGTTAGGAATAGGCTATGTTCCTGAAAACCAAGGAATCTTTGCAGATTTAACAGTAGAGGAAAATATGAAAGTAGCCATGCGTAAAGAAGATACAGCTACTTTAGAGAGGCAAAATTATGTACTGGAGCTGTTTCCAGACTTAAAAAAATTTTGGAAGAAGGCTGGCGGACATCTTTCGGGTGGTCAAAAACAAATGCTATCCATGGCACGGGCATTTATCAATGATAGTAAGTTGATATTGATTGATGAGCCTTCGAAAGGATTAGCGCCCATTGTGGTAGAGAAAGTAATGGAGGCCATTGTTGAAATGAAAAAGCAAACGTCCATCGTTCTTGTCGAGCAAAACTTTATGATGGCGAGCCGAATTGGTGATACGTATACATTGATTGATGATGGTAGAACCGTTCACTCAGGGAAAATGCAAGATCTTATCCATCATGAAGAATTAAAACGAAAATATCTTGGAATCGGATAAAGGGGGTGTACTTTATTGGAGCTATTCGTCAATTTAGTCATTAATGGCCTTGCAACCGGCATGTTAATTTTTTTGCTGGCGGCTGGCTTGACGTTAATTTTTGGATTAATGGACGTTTTGAACTTTGCACATGGTGGTTTATTTGTTTGGGGGGCTTATGCGGGGATCTTTACGTATATGTTCACAGAGAGCTTTCTTATTGGAATTGTAGGTGCCATCGTAACGGGAGCTTTATTAGGACTCATTACAGAAAAATTAATTATTACACCTGTGTACGGCAATCATATTCAGCAAATTTTAATTACATTAGGGCTGATGCTCGTGCTGCAGGAGATGATTAAAGTTGCTTTTGGTCCAAATGGTGTGGCAGTGAAAACGCCGAGTTATTTTGCAGGCAGCTGGGAAATTGGAGACGTTATTATTATTAAATATCGATTATTTATTATTATTGTCGGTTTTATCATTTTCGGTATTTTCCAATACATGCTAAAAAAGACGAAGGTCGGGCTCATCGTTCGTGCTGGTGTACAGGATAAAGAGATGGCACAGGCGCTTGGTATTAATATAAAGCGAGTGTTTTTATATGTGTTTATGGTTGGTGCGGCACTTGCAGCACTTAGTGGTATGTTAATGGCTCCGTATTCAGGCGTCATTTATGCAGAAATGGGCATGGAGTATGCGATTTTAGGTTTTATCGTTGTCGTAATCGGAGGAATGGGCAGTTTTTCAGGCTCGCTATTAGCAGCTATATTAGTAGGTTTAGCAGGTAGCTTTATGGCTTATTATGTGCCAGTGTTATCGCTTGCGGTCAATATGATTTTAATGGCTATTGTATTAATTTTCCGTCCACAAGGCTTATTTGCTATGAGGAAGGAGAGATCAACATGAAAATGAAGCTTTCATTGCAGCATCTATGTTTTTTCCTCATGTTAGCTATTTTAGTGCTTCTCCCTTTCGTCAATGACTCAAGGACGCTCATTATTTTATTAACGCAAATCTTTATTTTCGGTATTTTAGCGATGAGCTATGACATTCTCCTTGGCTATACAGGAATTGTTTCGTTCGGGCATGCAATGTTTTTTGGTTTAGGTGCATATACAACCGCTGTCATGCTGAAACAAATGGAGCCAACACTCTCAACATTTTTCTTATCGATTGTAGTCGGCATGTTACTAGCAGGCTTCATTAGCTTTTTAGTAGGATTACTAACGCTTCGATTAAAAAGTCATTTCTTTGCGATGCTGACATTAGCTTTTTCAGGACTATTTTTAGTTGTGGCAGAAAAATGGCGTTCTGTTACATACGGAAATGATGGCTTTACGTTTAGAGCACCCGAAATATTTAGAGATCGAATGACGTTTTATTTCTTCGTGCTAGCATGCTTAGTCGTTATTTTTATTGCGCTATATCGCTTCGTGAACTCACCAACTGGTCGAATTTTAATTGCTGTTCGGGAAAATGAACAACGAACAAAATCATTAGGCTACAACACTTTGTACTATAAAGTGATTGCTTCAATTGTCGCAGGTACTGTTGCAAGCTTAGCGGGTTCCTTATATGCTGTGTCACTCCGTTTTGTCAATACGAGTGTGATGACAATGGACATTACTTTAGATGCATTATTAATGACGATTATTGGCGGTGTCGGCACTTTAGTTGGGCCATTATTAGGATCGGCTGTTATTGAATATGCACAATATGCACTTTCAGGGTTAGCTCGTGATTATCCAATATTTGAACGTTGGATTATCTTCTTTGGGATTCTTTATATTTTAGCAGTTATCTTTTTCCCAAAAGGAATTATTGGATCCTTACGTATGATGTTTTGGAAATGGCGATTAAAGCGAAAAGGAATAAATCAATCATCGGTTGCCCTGTCGCAGGAAAAGGAGCGATTTGAATGACTGTAGGCATTGTAAGTACAGGAATCTATATTCCGCAGACGAAAATGACGTCAAAAGAAATTGCGATGCTTTCCAATATACCAGAGGATGTTATTCGACAAAAAATGGGTATTTATGAAAAGCCTATTCCTGGTGAGCACGATCATACGGTTCAAATGGGGATATGGGCCGCGCAGGACGCTATACGCAAGGCTAATATCGACCCGAAGGACATTGATGTTGTGATCTATATGGGAGAGGAGCATAAAGAGTACCCTTTGTGGACTGCCTCGATAAAAATGCAGGAGGAGCTAGGGGCTGTAAATGCTTGGGCATTTGATGTGCAATTAAGATGCGGTACGACCATTATGGCACTAAAGCTAGCGAAAAGCTTAATGGCGTCGGATGATTCCATTCATACCGTACTCTTAGCTGGTGGCTATCGAAACGTTGATTTTATCGATTATAGCAATCCTCGAACACGCTTTATGTATAATTTAGCAACTGGTGGAGGCGCTATTCTTTTACAGAAAAACTATGATAAAAATCACTTATTAGAGGCGGATATAATGACGGATGGCTCATTCTCAGAGGATGTAGTCGTGCCTGTAGGCGGTACAAAAAAACCTTTGACGCCTTCTCATTTAGAAAATAAATTGTATCAGCTCGATGTGATTGACCCAATTGGAATGAAGGAACGTTTAGAGCAAAAATCTTTAAGCAATTTTTTGAAGGTAATTCGAACATCTTTAGCGAAAAGTGGATTCAATGAGGGTGATGTTGGTTATTTAGCGATGCTTCACATGAAAAGATCTGCTCATGATTATATTTTATCAGAACTTGGGTTAAAGCAAGAGCAGTCCATATACTTGCAAGAGTATGGTCATATCGGACAGATTGATCAAATATTATCATTGCAGCTAGCATTACGAGAAGGCCGTATTTATGATGGCGACATCGTCACACTTGTTAGTGCGGGGATTGGCTATGTATGGGGAGCGATTACTATTCGATGGGGATAAGGGGGAAATGGAATGTTAAAAACTGTTGAGCTATCAAATGGAGAAACGATTGCGTATCGCAAACGTCAAGGGGGAGAACGTGTTTTATTATTGATTCACGGTAATATGACATCATCCAAACATTGGGACGTTCTAATCGACGCGTTGGATGAAAAATATACAATTTATGCGCTGGACCTACGGGGCTTTGGTAGTTCATCTTATCATAAACCAATTTCCGCGATTAAAGATTTTAGTGATGATGTGAAGCTTTTTGTGGATGCGATTAAATTGCAGCAGTTTGACATGATTGGTTGGTCAACGGGCGGAGCTGTATGTATGCAGTTTGTCGCACAGTATCCAGGCTATTGTCAGCAGCTTATTTTACTAGCCTCGGCATCTACGAGAGGCTACCCATTTTACACAGATTTAGGTACTGGCAATCAAGCGGCATTAAAAAGAGCTTTTAGCTATGAAGAAGTACTCGTTGATACATCTAAAACAAAATTAGTACAAGGCTTCTATGATTCGAAAGATGTGCATGGCTTACAGTCGGTCTGGAACGCACTTATTTACACACAAAAACAGCCTAGCCAAGAACACTATCTGACATATGTGGAGGATATGCTGACACAACGAAATTTAGCGGAAGTTTATCATGCCTTAAATGTCTTCAATATAAGTGCTGTTGATCATGATGTCGCAAAAGGCACGCATGAAGTACAACAAATTACCATTCCAGTTTTAGTGTTAAGAGGGGATCGTGATTACGTAATAACAGAAGGGATGAATGATGAAATAATGCTCGATTTAGGTGAAAACGCACAATTCGTTAGTTTAAAAGACTGCGGTCATTCCCCATTAATAGATGATTTACCACAGCTGACATCTGAAATTGAAGCGTTTTTAGAAATAGGAGGAAAAAAGTATGCGTTTAAACAATAAAGTTGCCATCATTACGGGAGCCGCGAATGGGATTGGCTATGCTGCTGCGGAACGGTTTATTGAAGAGGGTGCATTCGTTGTTATTGCAGATTTTAATGAGGATGCAGGGGTTTCTGCAGCCAAACATTTAGGGGATCAAGCATTATTTGTGCAAGTAGACGTTGCAGATAGAGAGAGCGTCAAAAACTTAGTAGTAACAGTCATAGAGAGAACAGGCCGAGTCGATATTTTAGTGAACAATGCGGGTATTACACGTGATGCGATGCTAACAAAAATGACGGAAGATCAGTTTCATCAAGTGCTTGATGTGAATTTGACTGGTGTTTTCAATTGTACGCAAGAGGTCATTCCACATATGATTGCCGCCGGAGGGGGAAAAATTATTAATACATCCTCTGTTAGCGGGGTTTATGGCAATGTTGGTCAAACGAATTACGCTGCTACAAAGGCTGCTATTATCGGCATGACGAAGACTTGGGCGAAGGAATTAGGGCGCAAGGGGATTAACGTTAATGCGGTGGCTCCTGGTTTTACAGAAACAGACATGGTGAAAAAAATGCCAGAAAATGTGCTAGCACAAATGCGTTCTGTCGTGCCATTGCAAAGATTAGGAACACCTAGAGATATTGCCAATGCCTATTTATTTTTAGCATCTGATGAGGCTTCCTATGTCCACGGTCACACGCTTCATGTGGATGGAGCAATTATGATGTGATAAGGAGGCTTTCAAAATGTTTGTTGAGCAATCCTGGATATTAAAACGTGCATCGTTAACACCTAAACGAATCGCATTGGTAAACCTAGAAACACAGGAGCAGTGGACTTATCAGCAACTAACAGTGGAAATCACAAAATGGTGTCATTTTTTTGAGCGCCAAAACTTGCGAGCAGGAAGTCGTGTTGCCGTATTTGCGAAAAATCACATCCAGCTTTTTGCTGTCTTATTCGCATGTGGATTAAGAGGACTGATCTACGTGCCACTGAACTGGCGTATGAGTGCAAAGGAATTACATGATATTTTGACAGATGCTACGCCTTCTTTACTGCTTTTCGATGAAGAAATGAATTGTCCTGTATCTTTAGAAAATATGCATTCACTTCGTATAGGAAGTGAAGCAGCTACTCTCAGCATCCGAGAAGTAGACCTGAATGATCCTTGGCTAATGATTTACACTGGGGGTACAACTGGCAAGGCAAAAGGTGTTGTCCTATCCTTTAATTCTGTGAATTGGAATGCGATTAATACAATTATTAGCTGGGGCTTGAATGATCGTGATTGTACGTTAAATTATATGCCGTTGTTTCATACAGGCGGTTTGAATGCTTTATGTATACCGCTATTAATGGCTGGCGGTACAGTGGTGATTGGTGATAAATTTGAGGCAAAAAACGCTCTTCAGGCGATTAATAAGTATAAGACTACAATCTCACTATTTGTGCCAACAATGTACCAAGCGATGATTGCAACGGAGTACTTTAAAGAGAGTAGCTTCCCGTCAATGAACGTATTTTTATCAGGAGGCGCACCATGTCCGTATCCAATCTATGATGCATTTTTTAAGAAGGGGCTATTTTTTAAAGAGGGTTATGGCTTAACAGAAGCGGGGCCCAATAATTTTTATATTTCTCGAGAGGCAGCCTGTTTGAAAAAAGGTGCCGTGGGGAAAAGTATGCAATTCAATGAAGCTAAAATTATGAATAGTGCTGGAGAAAGCTGTGCGCCCAACGAAGTGGGAGAGCTATTCGTTAGAGGCAAGCATATGTTTCTTTTTTACTGGAATAATCAGCAGGAGACTGAAAAAATCATGCATGAAGGTTGGTTGAAAACCGGTGATTTAGCTATGATGGATGAGGATGGTGACTTTTATATTGTCGGTCGTAGTAAAGAGATGATTATTTCTGGCGGGGAAAATGTGTACCCACAAGAAGTCGAGCAATGTATTTTGCGCCATCAACTAGTGCATGAGGTAGCTGTCATTGGAGTAGCTGATGATTATTGGGGAGAAATCGTAGCGGCCTTTATCGTTTGTAAGAATCAGGATGACACTATATTAGAGGAAATCAAAGAAATTTGTAACAAGCATCTAGGTCGCTACAAGATCCCTAAAAAGATAATCGTCATTGATGAATTGCCAAAAACAAGTGTCGGAAAAATTGATAAGAAAACATTACAAATGTATGCGAAAGCTGCGAAATAATCAATTACGCCATGGCGTGATTGTAGCTGACGCTTTGCTTTCGCTACAGAAAACATTTGTAGCTGACGCTTTGCTTTCGCGCAGATAAACAATGCGTCCGGATTTTGAATTGTGCTCAGGCCTGCACGAGGGCCGACACGAAGTCGGTCATTTCGGTAATGCCACAGGACGTAGCGTTTTTACCGATGCAGGACAGTTAGCCGTTGTCGCGAGATGCGAGGTTGTTAGGCTAACATCCCGAAGGCCTTGGGCAAACAGGATGTTGGTCACTCTGTCGTTGCCACAGGACGTGGCGTTCTTAGACTGAGTTCATCTTCTATGAACACCTCTAAAAAGGAACCACATCCGCATTCAGTTCATCACATTTAGACAGTGGCATCTTCTACTGAATGAAGGTAAAAAACGCTTGGAAATTCAGGCGTTTTTTTGTTTTTATTAATGAAATGTTTCCTTCATTCTCTATTCGAGGAAGTCCCTTGAAGATGTGAATAAACGGATAGGGGAGGCTATTCAATTGGACCAGGTTTTTGAGAATCCCTTGTGTAATTATGATAAAATATTGCGAGTGAAATCAGATTTTTAACGATTTTCAGTAACAAAGAATATATTTCAGAAATGAAGAAAGGTCAGTACTACTATGGAAAACATAACAAATGTAGAAAAATTGGAATCAATAAAATCCTTACAATCGACAATCAGCAAACTCGAAAATGCCTTGTCTCAGATGACCGAGAAAGGCGCAAATACTACTTTAGTAAAGAAACGACTTAAAGCTGTTTGCATTGGATTAGCGATGCTAGAAAATGTATGGAATCACAGCCCCCATCATTATACCCAAGAAGATTTAGCCGTAGCGCGCAATGTTCTCGCTGGTTTAATACCATCAATTGAGAACATATACATGAAGTCAAAGGCTGGTAGTCCCCAAAGAACGCTTTTAAAAAGAAGGATTAAAGCGTTGGAACTAGCGGTTCAAGCGATTGATGACCATTCAATAAGTTAAGATAATGGAGAAAAATTTGAAACAACTAACTAATCGTATACATTATTTGCCGCATGATCCTGATACAGATCGACCAATACTGTCTGCCATTTGTGGGGATCACCAAACCTTAATTGTAGATGCAGGAAATTCTGATAAACATACTAAGTTATTTCTTGATGAACTTAATCAAAGTCAAATTGCTAATTATCATTCTGTAGTATTAACGCATTGGCATTGGGATCATAGCCTTGGAACAAATCAGATGAATCTCTTAACAATTGCACATGAAAACACAAAAATGCATCTTGAAAAAATGATGGAATATGATTGGTCAGATGAAGCTTTAGATAATCGTGTCGAAAAAGGCCTAGAGAATCAATTTTGTTCCGACATGATTAAAAAAGAATTTGGAGAAGACAGAAATATTACCATCAAATTACCTAGTATTACTTTTAAAGATAAATATGAGATTGAATTAGGTGGTATTCGGTGTGTAGTCAAACATGTCGGTGGAGATCATTCTGAGGACTCATCAATTATTTATGTAGAAGGAGAAAAGGTACTTTTCTTAGGGGATTGCTTGTATCCAAGTATTTACACACAACAACCACAATATAAAGTTGAAAATGTTAGACATCTCTTAGAAAACATTGAAATGTTTGATGCCGAATTTTATGTACTTTCACATGAGCCCCCATTTTCTAAAGAGGATTTTATGGGGTATATAATGTTGTTAAAGTTAATTTGTGATTTAACAGAAAAACATCAAGGAAACCATTCGAATTTAGTTAATGAACTATCTACTCAACTAAATCGCAATTTAAGTCAGTTAGAAGAAGAAATAATATATTGTTTTAGTAATGGGTTAATAGTTGATTAATTATAGTTACAAGTGATTATAGAACCGAAAAAACGCTTGGAGATCCAGGCGTTTTTCAATTCTACAAATGAAATATTTCCTTTATGCTCAAAGCAACTTCTTCAGCACTCAAATTTGTGTTGTTGATCTTGAGATAATTTCCATATTTTAATTCACCTTCTAAGGAATTTAATCTGTATTTTTCCATAGCTTTTCAAATCCTTTTCGGACCATTCAATATCTCTTTTTGAAGGTTTATGCAAGTCGATTACCGCTTTTATTTCTTTCCAATCTTTCTACTACATCAGCTTCAAGCTCTACAAAATAAACAGTCCCCCTTCTAGATTCAAAAAGCTTTGCAAGATCCATAACCACTGCTCACCAACAACTCATTTATATTAAAATTGTTAATTTATTGATAATGTATTGAAACTATTTATAGAATCATGTTTAATAAAAATGACTTACATTTTATACATAATATTCCTTATAAATATGAGAAAAGGAGAGATAAATTATTTGCGCACTTTTAAAATTAGTACGAAATTTAATTTGCTTTTAGTGGGCGTTATTCTGTTTTTAAGCATTATGATTGGATTTGTATCCCATATACAAGTGAAGGAAATTATGCTTAATAATTTTGAGCAGAGTGTAACCCATATTTCTAAGGTCGGGTATGCGCTTCTAGAAGAACGAATTAAGGGAGATTGGACTATAAAAGATGGGGAACTTTACAAAGGGGATGCAAGAATAGTTGATCAGGAAGCCTTTGTGGATGAGGTTGGAGAAAGCATCGATGGTGGTGTAACCATTTTCCAAGGCTCAAAAGGACTTATTACTAATCTAAAGCTAAATGGCGAACGTTTAGTTGGCAAAGATGCTGATCCAAAAGTCGTTGAAAATGTAATGACTAAAGGGGAAACCTTTATTGGTGAGGCAGATGTAGTGGGAACGAAATATTTAACACTGTATGCACCTATTAAAGATGCAAATGGAGACATCATTGGGATGTGGTTTGTCGGTGAAACAATCGATGAAGTGAATGCTATTATTTTTGCATTTATCGGCAAGCTTCTCATCGTATTGTTCATCGGAGCTGTCATTGCTATATTAGGTAGCTTCCTGTTTACAAGAGCATTCGTGAAGCCGCTTCGTGAAATGAATGCCCAACTTCGAGATATTGCGGATGGAGAGGGAGATTTAACAAAACAGCTACAAATTAATTCCAAGGATGAAGCAGGCGAGCTTGCGCAATCGTTTAATAAAATGCTGACAAGCTTAAAGGTAGTCATGCAACAAATAGCACAATCTTCTAAACAAGTTGATGTATCGTCTGATGGTTTAACATCTAAATCGCAGCAAACCGCTGACATGACGAGACAGCTAACGTCAACACTACAAGATTTAGCCGATGGTTCAAGAACAACATTACATAGCACAAGTGATAGCTTAACGGCCATGCAGGAAATGGCGATTGGCATCCAACAAGTTGCTGAAACGGCTTCAACGGTTTCAGATGCTGCTGATTTAATGAGTGACGAGGCTGCTCAAGGAAATGATTCTTTGAATCGTGTATTGAATCAAATGACAATTATTAATAAATCATCTGACCATGTAGAGGCGCAGGTCCGAATTTTAGGTGATCAGTCGCAACAAATTGGCAATATCGTTGATGTGATTACAAGCATAGCCGATCAAACGAATTTGCTTGCCTTAAACGCAGCCATCGAAGCGGCTCGTGCCGGGGAGCAAGGAAAAGGCTTTGCTGTCGTTGCAGATGAAGTTCGTAAATTGGCAGAACAATCAAAGCAATCTGCTGATCAAATAGCATCCCTTATTCATTCAATCCAAAGTGATACGGCTAATGTTATTACGGCTATTTCTAGTAACTCGAAGGAAGCTGCCGCAGGTATGGATGTTGTCGATGATACAAAACTGGCCTTCCACAAGATCATGCAGTCGATTAAGGGTGTAAGTACACAGTTGCATGACATCTCCGCTGTGACGGAACAAATGTCTGCAAGTGTTGAAGAAGTTACCGCTTCAACAGAAGCAATGGCACGCATTGCAAGCAAGGCTACTGAAAGCACGGAACACGTTACGATAACAGCAGAGGAGCAATTAGCTTTCATAGATAATATGGCTTCTTCAGCAAAAGAAATGGCACAACAGGCAGACGAGCTTCAAAGTTTAATAAAGAAATTCCAATATTAAAGATATTGAAAAAGGGTGATATCCAAAGATTTGAAGTGCAAACAAGGACACAGAGGGAACTGTTTTTTCTAAACAAACAAGCCAATATAATTTGATTAAAAGGATAGAAGAGCTTAAATAAATTAGCTCAATCTATCTTTTTTTTATCACAAAAGGATAGATTGATGAAAAATTTTAAATATTCAAAATTAAAGTGGTGATATATGTTAATATAGTTAGTTGATACATAAATATGGATTGAATAATTTAAAGGGGTATATTTATGAAAATAGTAGAAAAGTACGGAAAAGTGATAGTGGGCGATTTTGAATTTTATGGTCAAATTGAACACGATAAATATTGTTCTAAATGCAAGTTTAATCTAGTATATTACGATGATTTTGATGCTTATTTTTGCCCTAAATGTAATAGTTGGACTGAATCAAAATGTAGTGACTCTAATTGCAAATATTGCTCTAACCGACCAGAAAATCCTTTAACTTCTTTCAGCATTGATGAAAAGTAAAAGCATGAAAAGGAGATTTGCTTGTTTTATACTGAACTCATACCTTTTCATTTTGTCTTCATTTTTTAGTAGCGGCGATGCGAAATAATCTAAATAATGTCCCAAAAGAAAAGCAAAGAATTAAATCTTATTTTAATCAAACATTTATTTTTCTCACAAAGGTTCCCATAATACGAACATATCAGTAAAATAGAGTAGGTTAGGGGGACAGTAATTTGAAAGATCAACGTTTTAAAATTGCGCATCGAGAGGCGCTTATCGGTATTGGACTTGTTATCATTAACTTTGCGATATGGTTCGGCTTTGCCTATGGACTAGGCTCTGGTGATCCAACAAGCTATACGTATGTTTTCGGTTTCCCTGCATGGTTTTTCTATAGCTGTATTGCAGGGACAGGCTTTATGATTATTTTAATCTGGATCGTCATGAAACTCTTTTTCAAAGAGGTACCATTTGACGATGAGGAGGTGGATCGATAATGCACTGGCAAGTTATTGTTCCACTGCTCTTATTTTTAGTCATCATCTTTGGTATTGGTATCTGGTCAAATAAGCATATACGCTCTTCTAATTCATTTTTACAGGAATACTTCCTCGGTGGTCGTGAAATGGGAGGCTTCATCCTTGCGATGACAATGATTGCTACGTACGGTAGTGCAAGTAGCTTTATTGGTGGTCCAGGTGTTGCTTATACGAAAGGGCTTGGTTGGGTCTTACTGGCGATGGCTCAGCTTCCAGCGGGTTATTTTGTTTTAATGATTTTAGGGAAGAAATTTGCTATTATCGCAAGACGTTATCAAGCGATCACGTTAATAGATTTTTTACGAGAGCGTTATAAAAGTCATGCCATAGTCATTTTATCAGCCATTAGTATCATCATCTTTTTATTTTCTGCCATGATGGCACAATGGGTAGGTGGTGCTCGATTAATTGAATCATTAACGGGCTTAAACTACACAACGGCACTGTTTATTTTTGCGATTTCCGTGTTAGTTTATGTAATCATTGGGGGCTTCCGCGCTGTTGCATTGACGGATACGGTGCAGGGCTCGATTATGGTGATCGGAACAGTTATTTTATTAATTGGGACAATCATCGCTGGCGGAGGAATCGATAATATTATGGCCTCACTTGTCGCTGAGAATCCGAATCTTGTGTCTCCATTTGGAGCTGAAGGTGAGTTAACGCCATTATACGTTTCTACATTTTGGATTTTGATCGGTGTTGGAGTAGTCGGGCTCCCACAAATCGCTGTTCGTGCGATGAGTTATAAAGATTCAAGAAGCATGCATTTAGCCATTATCATTGGCACTATTGCCATCGGGACAATTATGTTTGGGATGCATCTAATTGGTGTTTTAGCAAGACCAGTGATGCCAGGTATTGAAATTGGTGATAAAGTTATGCCACTGCTAACATTAAAGGTTTTGCCACCATTTTTAGCTGGTGTTGTTTTAGCAGCACCAATGGCAGCAACGATGTCTACAGTTAATGCGTTGTTGATGCTTGTAAGCTCGACAGTAGTGAAAGATATTTACTTAAATTATATAAAACCGACAGCTAATGATTCGGAAATTAAGCGTGCAAGCTTTATTGTTACAGCAGTGATTGGTTTAGCGGTTATCGTATTTGCACTAAATCCACCAGATTTATTAGTATGGCTTAATTTATTTGCTTTCGGCGGACTTGAGGCAGTCTTTATTTGGACCGTCGTTTTAGGACTCTATTGGAAAAAGGCCAACAAATATGGTGCGATTGCGTCAATGATTTCAGGGATGACCTTATATATTATCATTGATCGTTTTTATCCTTCTGTCTTTGGCATGCATACCGTGACAATTCCAATCGTCGCTTCCTTATTCATTTTTGTTATCGTTAGCTTATTAACGAGTCATAAATTTAAAGACGAAAAGTTGTTTATCTGACATATAAAACGCCGTAGAGATAGAATATCTACGGCGTTTTATATTGTATTCAAAGAGTAATGGATAGAACGTCGAGAATCGTGGATAGAAACCTTGAAATGATGGATAGAATGTTCAAAATCGTGGATAGGGTCACTGGAATGACGGATAGAACCTTCGAAGCGACGGAAAGAACTTGAAGCGACGGAAAGAGCCTCCGAAGCGACGGATAGGATCACTGGACCGACGGAAAGAATCTCCGAAGCGACGGATAAGATCACTGGAACGACGGAAAGAACTTGAAGCGACGGAAAGAATCTCCGAAGCGACGGATAAGATCACTGGACCGACGGAAAGAGCCTTCGAAGCGACGGATAGGATCACGGAAACGACGGAAAGAACTTGAAGCGACGGAAAGAATCTCCGAAGCGACGGATAAGATCAATGGAGCGACGGAAAGAATCTCCGAAGCGGCGGAAAGTATCACGGAAGCGACGGAAAGAACTTGAAGCGACGGAAAGAATCTCCGAAGCGACGGATAAGATCACTGGAGCGACGGAAAGAGCCTCCGAAGCGACGGAAAGTATCACGGAAACGACGGAAAGAGCCTCCGAAGCGATGGATAAGATCACGGAAACAACGGAAAGAACCTCTTCAAATAATAGAACACTCAAAGTTCATAAACAAAAACAAACAAAACCGCCGTAGAAATAGCGTATCTACGGCGTTTTTTTAATGAATTATGTAATCATAAGCATTTTTAGTGAGCAATGTAATCGTTACGATAATAAACAATACGCGAACAAAACCGCTACCTTTTTTAATCGCCATACGTGAGCCTACAAATGCACCGGCAATTTGAGCTACACCCATTAGTAAACCGTAGACAAAATGAATTTGACCTAAGTAGGCGAACATTAAAAGTCCTGCAAAATTACTTGCTAAGTTTAAAAATTTGGCATTTCCTGCTGCCTTTAAAAAATCAAAGCCGATTAATAAAAAGCTGAAAATTAAAAATGAGCCGGTTCCTGGACCAAGAAATCCATCATAAAAACCAATGCAAAATAACAATAGCATGAATAAAACTAAGTGCGTAAATTTTAAATTTTTGACCGTAGCTACTGAACCCCAATCTTTTTTGAAGATTGTATAGACTGCAACAGCTGCAAGCATTATTAGCATAAGTGGTTTTAGTAATTCAGGGTTTATTAAATGTACTGTCCATGCACCAAAGAGTGATCCAATAAAGGCTAGGGGAAAGTATTTGATAACTGAACGAATTTCTAGCTGACCGGAACGATAAAAGGAAATGGTTGATGTTAAAGATCCCATTGTACCAGCTAGCTTATTAGTTGCTACGGCTGCTGCTGGATTTAAACCGGCAAACATTAGGGCGGGTAAGGCAATTAAGCCACCTCCACCAACGACCGCATCTACAAAGGCGGCTAAAAATCCAAAAGATATTAATAATATGACTACATTTAAATCTACTTCAAATAGCATGCTTACACCCCTTTAGATAGTTACTACTGAAATAGTAACTAAAATTCACGTAGCTGTAAAGACTAATTTTTTCGTTGGCTAATCTTCATATTCTTCAACTATAATAGAGGAAATGGAGGGATTCGATGGAATTATTAATCGCCCAATTAAAAGAACTGGGATTCACAGAATATGAAGCTAAGGCCTATACGGCACTCGTACAAAATAGTCATGTTAGTGCCTATCAAGTAAGTAAAAACTCCGGTATCCCACGTGCAAGAATATATGACATACTTAATGGACTTGTTGAAAAAGGGTTAGTACTGAAAGAAGAAACGGCAGATCAAACGACATACTCTTCCATTCCAGTTGCTGTGTTTTTACAACAAATTGAGCAACGCTGGCAATCGAATTTCACGTCGATTAGTGATCAATTAGAAAAATTAGAGGTAAAAGAGCAGGAAGCGGAGCATAAGGTCGTTACGCTAAAAGGAAAAGAGGCAATCGTCAATTATTGTCAGTCGTTATTACAAAAAGCGGAGAAAAAAGTATTATTATCAATGTGGGAAGATATGTATGAAAAATTGCGAGAAGATATACATGAGGTCTCTCAGCGTATTCCGGTTCATGGCATTACATTGTATGTGGATGAAAATGTTGCATCGATTGACCAGCATCGCATTACTCAATATACGAGGAATGCTACTACGCCCCATTGGTTTATACTGTCTATAGATGGTCAAGAGATGATTTATGGTCACTCACCGTCCAATCAAGAAACGGCTTTTATAACAAATGACCCAGTGCATATTTATTTACTAGAAGATTATATATGGCATGACGTGCTTGTCAATCGACTGTTAAAGCGCGATGATACGGAGCTAGGGGAATGGATTACAAAAGAACGTAAAGCCTTTTTCGTAGAGTGAAAATAATAAAAGAATCTACAAGCCATCATGTACAGATGGTTTGTAGATTCTTATTTTATGTTATATAAGATCTTTTATCTTAATAAAAAACTTTATCAACATTGTATTTAGCGCGGAATGTATTAACCGCGTATGTTTCGTAAATTTCACGTTCCATTGGATCATCTACTTCGTACACTTCAATTTTGAAAACTTCATCACGGTGATTTTTCATCGGTGACACATTGTCTTCGAAATGCTTTTTAATACGTTGACGAATCTTACGTGCTTTACCGACAAATAATAGTTCATTCTGTTCATTGTAGAATAAGAAAATGCCGCCATTTTCACGTGTAATTTTATGGAAATCAATAAAACCGAAATACGGTGTGATTGGTACATCACCTGGCTTTACATCTTGTTCGCGTTGGCGAATTACTAAATCTGGTTTTGGAAATTCAATTTTAATCAAACTATTCACGTTCCTCTCTGTTACTAAAGGTATATGTTAACATAATTACAGCTTGTTTACCATAAAATATATGGACTTAGCTTCGATATTAGTTTTAAACAAATTACATAATGACATGCATGGTTAATAACAAAATATTCTATGTATTGTTGATATTCTTAATTGTTCATGGTACAATTCTTTTTAATTAAATAATCTTATCAAGAGAAGTTGAGGGATTTGGCCCGATGACGCTTCAGCAACCTCTAACAAAAGTTAGAAAGGTGCTAATTCCAGCAAAGGATTTGTCCTTTGAGAGATAAGAGTGAACGTGGTAAACATCCTTCTCATTCTATCTCAAATGGAATGAGGGGGATTTTTTAATTTCATCGAAAAAAAGACTTTACGCAAGGCCTGTGTATGGAGACTAAGGCCAATAATGGGTTAACAGAGAGAAATATAAGAGAGGGGAATGCAAGATGCCAATTAATATTCCAAAAAACTTACCAGCTGGAGAACATTTACGTGAGGAAAAAATCTTCGTAATGGAAGAGGATAGAGCGAAAACTCAACAAATTCGTCCGTTAAATATCTTAATCTTTAATTTAATGCCAGAAAAAGAAAAAACAGAGCTGCAATTACTACGTTTATTAGGGAATACCCCATTACAAGTGAATATTACATTTTTGAATACTGCTACTCATGAATCGAAAAATGTTAGTAAATCACATTTACAATTATTTTATACGACGTTCGATCAAATTCGTCATCGTCGCTATGATGGCATGATTATTACGGGGGCACCAGTAGAAAAAATGCCATTTGAAGAAGTGAACTACTGGCAGGAAATTTCAGAAATTATGGACTGGTCCAAAACAAACGTAACATCGGTTCTACATATATGTTGGGGTGCTCAGGCAGCGTTATACCATCATTACGATATTGGCAAAATTGGGCTTTCTGCTAAATGCTCAGGTGTATATTCTCATGTTATTACGGATTTAACAGTGGATTTAGTACGCGGCTTTAGTGATTTGTTTACGGCACCACATTCGCGTTATACGTCTGTATCGATTGATGAAGTACGCAACCATCCTGATTTACGATTGCTCTCTTATTCAGAAGATGCTGGTGTTTTCATTGTGCAATCTAAAGACAATAAAAATATTATGATTACTGGTCACCTTGAATACGATGCAACAACTTTAGCGGATGAATATAGTCGTGATGTTGCGAAAGGATTAGATATTGAGGTACCAGTGAATTACTTCCCAAATGATGATCCAGGGAATGAGCCGATTAATACATGGCGTGCCCATACACATTTGTTATTCTCGAACTGGTTGAACTACTATGTTTATCAAGAAACACCATACGAATGGGATTTTGTTGAACAAATTGAATATCATATTTAGTGCTATAGAAAAATGATGACCTTGATATTATAGGGTCATCATTTTTTTTTCTCATTTCCGTTCTGGTAGAGCACCTTCCTGGGGCGTCCGATGAGCCGCTTCGCTTTTGGTGATGAACAACAATGCTGTTAATTGTCTGGCGATTTTTTATTCTTTTCACTGTTTGGAGTATTTCCGGTATCGCTATCATTCTGTGTAGAATTTCCGGTATCGTTTTCACTTTTACTTTGAGTAGGATTTTCGGCATTATTATTACTTGCACTTTGAGTAGGATTTTCGTTATTGCTACTATTTGCACTTTGAGCAGCGTTACCGCCATTGTTACTACTTGCACTTTGAGAAGCATTCCCACCATTGCCATTACAATCGCTTTGAGTAGGATTATTGTTATTACTCGCACTTTGGGCAGAATTATCGTTATTGCTACCACCAGCACTTTGAGAAGCATTCCCGCCATTGCTACTACTATCACTCTGTGTAGAATTTCCATTTTGATTTTGCGTACTACTATCACAATGCATCACATTTCCTTGATGACCATCGATTTTACGAATCTTCGCGACAATTAATAATAGTAATGGCAATAAAATCATTAAAATGAAGGCGAATATAGGCCATGTTTCTCTATTGTAAATATCTGAATGAATAATATTCGGATGAACAATTTGTGAAAGTCCAAGGATAATCATGCCGAGTGGTAAAATGAGCGGTCGATGATTTTTAATTTTACATATTTGTGCGATACCGATAACCGCAGCATAAAAATACATATAAGTTCTAATATAAATAGTGATAATCCACATGGCTGCCATAATCACTTCAATACGTTGTAAAAAGTCCCCAATTGAAATTCTTTGGGCTAATGCATAGCTTGGGAATGTCCGTGAAGCAGTATTTGCCGGGCCAAGGACAAGGATTGATAGTGTGATGATCGTGATTAAGACAATTCCTCCCAAAATTGCACCAATGTAAAAACCTTTTTGCGCAGATTTTTGGACGTTAACTGCGGAAGGGAAAATCGTTAATAATACGGCAAGGGGGAATGAAAAAAGACTTATAAATCGAATTATACTAAAGAATAATGATTTTTTTGGTGTTTCCATTATTGGCTGAATATTTTCAATCTGTATAGATGGTGCAATAAAAAGGACAAAGAAAATAAAAATTAATATAAATATTGCAAATAGTATTTCTGCAGAACGGGCAAAAACTTCAATTCCTAAAAATGCAGCATAAATAATGATAATACTGAACATAAATGCAAACGCCATCGTGGGTGTTTCTGGCATTATTTCTGTTTTCATGAAAATTCCAATGAAATATAATAATTCACCGGCTGAAAGTAAAGATATAATAGCAAAGCCGATTGCAGTGAATTTTCCGAAAAATCGACCTAATATCTTTTCATTAGCCTCTACAAATGTAAGGGTAGGTGTTTTATTTCCTAAAGCAACGAATAGCTTTACTATGGGCAAACTTATAACGACACCAATGATCGCTGCAATCCATGCATCTTGCTTTGCTTCGCTTGTTACACTTGCAGGGATAATTAAAATGGCTGTACCAATTGAAAAAAGAAGGGTAATGATCATAAATTGTCTTGAACTAATTATTTCTTTTTCCATCATGAACTACCCCTTTTTCTTAACATAATATTGCCTTATTACTTTGTTAGAGAGACAATGTAATCTTTAATAGGTGAAAAAATATAGGTAATCAAATCTAGTGGGCTCGGTATTTTGACCTTTAATAAGATTGCAATATTTAATGCGGCACCAAGCAATAAAAAAATTGAAAAAATAACGATCGTTTTTGTTTCTTTATTTTTTTTTAATGAAGGAATAAAGGCAAAGGCTATAACAGCAGAAATGATTAGTATGAATATCGCCATCATCATAGCTTATTCTCCCTCCGTCTTATTCACTAATGAGTTTTCCATCGTCCCTAATCCTTGCGTGTTGACATGTACGTCAACTTTAACAGGTAGCTCTTGAAATATGGTTAGCCACTCTTTTTTTATTTTTTTCCACTCTTTCGGATTTGTGCGATGAAGTGCTTCGCCGAATCCAAAAATATCGACCCGATAATTTTGCTGAACTGTACTGATTGTTTTTTCGATTCGCTTTTTAATAAGTTCTTCCGTTTTTTTATTGACGTATTGAAGCGATTTTTCTTTTGTAAGGTCTATATCACATTCAACCTCTCCGACATTTTGGTTAACATCTATAGAAACATTGATTTTGGGTGATCCATTTTTAAATTTACCTTTTATTTTTGTCTTTGAGTGTGTAATTTCAGTTGATAGAGTACCTCCCTTAGGGCAAGTAAGGGTTTCAATTGTACTTTCTATTTTGTCCTTTAAAAAGCTTAGACTTCTACTCTCATCTTCCGATAAAAGCCCGATGTATTTATCTTCTTTAAAAACAGCTAAGCCTGCGTACTTCAAGACCGCAGTAGACTTTGATTTTTTAACATTCGTTTGCTCCATTCCCACACTTCTATCTCCATGAATTTCAATGGCAGACATGACTACGCTTGTTTCTTTGTTATTTAAAGTACTGATTAATTCATCTATTTTAATTGATTGGGTTGTACCCCAACTTTTCTCCGACGTTCTAAGAGAATTTAGCATTTTATTAGCTGGTACTTTTTCGATAGGTGTTAATACATTTAAAACTTCTTCGGCAGTCGCGTTATGAGCAACGATGACATCGAAATCATTTCTGAATTCATGATCTCTTGAAATTAAATCTAATGGCTTGCCAATTCCTTCTGTAGCTAATTCATCGCCGAGCACAACTATTTGAAGATGAGAAAAATAAAGTTTTCGAGCTGTTAATGTTGTCATTTTTCTTATGGCCTCAAACACTGTTGCACCTTTTGAATGATAGGTAATAACCGGTGACCGTCCTGAAGTAGGCTGTTTGGAAGAAATCTCACCAGGAATTACAACTTGAACAGTTATGTCAAATTCATTATCTACTTTATCTATTCCTAATGCTGCGACAATTGCTAATTCATTGAGTTCACGCTTACTCCAGCAACCACTTAAAAGTATAGTAAGAATAATTAGTAAACATAGTGCCTTACATTTTGACATAGTTTATTCCTCGTTTACACATTCTTTTGATTCCTTTTTTTCGTATTAAAATATTTATGACCTCTGACAGTGTTTTTATTGCTAACTAGGCGTGGTCGAGTCAATAAAGCTCTACGCGGGAACAACACTAGTGCATCTTTTTGATCCTTTAAAATTAATGGGCCGAATGGACTTAAATATGGTACACCGAAAGTTCGTATGCTGCATAAATGTAGTAGGATGATCATCAGGCCAAACATCAAACCAAATAATCCAACGATTGCTGATACAATCATTAATGGGAAACGAAGAGCACGAACTGTATTGGATAAGCCATAAGCAGGAAACAAGAAGCTACAAATGGCTGTTAAGGCTACAATAATGACCATTACGGCTGATACGACTCCTGCTTCTACAGCAGCTTGACCGATTACTAATGTTCCAACAATGGACACGGCTGGTCCAATGGTTCTTGGCATGCGAAGACCTGCTTCTCTTAATACCTCAAAGGCAATCTCCATAATGAGTGCCTCCACAACGGCAGGGAAGGGGACTCCTTCACGTTGAGACGCAATACTGATCAGCATCGGAGTCGGTAGCATTTCTTGATGGAAGGTGGTGATTGCTACGTAAAGCGATGGTGCCACCAAAGCAAGAGCGATTCCAAAAAATCTCAAAATGCGTACAAGTGAACTAATCATCCAATGCTGATAATAATCTTCAGCAGATTGCAAAAAGGATGTAAATAATGCCGGCACAATGAGGACAAACGGTGAACCGTCCACTAAAATGGCAATTTTACCGTCTAATAGCTCACCTGCAATAACATCAGGCCGTTCAGAATTATAAATAGTAGGGAATAAAGTGAATTTGTTATCTTGAATAAAATCTTCGATGTAGCCGCCTTCTAAAATACCATCAATATTAATACGATCTAATCGGGCAAGAACTTCTGCTACTATTTTGTCATTGGCAATGTCATTTATATACATAACTGCAACTTCTGTTTTTGTTACTTCACCGACAATCCGGGTCTTGATCCAAAGATTAGGACTTTTAATTTTTCGACGGATAAGGGCTGTGTTCGTACGTAATGTTTCCGTAAAAGATTCCCTTGGTCCTCTAATAACCGATTCTGTGGCTGGTTCCATAACGGCTCTATCTTTTGCACCTTGTGTACTCGTCACAATACCAGTTGAAGATTCATCTAATAAGATGACCGTATCACCTTTTAAAATAGAATTGTACAGTGCTGAAAAATGAAAAATATCATTCACGTCGCCAGCTGTTAAACAAGAATCTTTCAAATATCGAATAATCTTTTCTATTTCTGTATCTTGATTATCTTCAATATCAAGCATTAGTTTATCAATCACAGAATTAGAAATGCTTATTTTATCGGATAAGCCTTCTATATAAATGATTGCTAACGTATATTGTTCAGCTTTTCCAATCGTTATTTCTCGTATGACAAGGTCATTACTATTCCCCAATGTGTTTTTAATCAACTTTAAATTTTGAGAAAGAGAACTATATAGTTGGTCGTTATTTTGGGAGGTATCAGCAATTTTAGAAATAGACATGTTCTTTCCTCCTCAAGTTTTTACATAAATATAGAATGTACAACTTTGAGAGAAGATAAACTAAGGTTGGAAGTGATTTCATAGAAAAAAGCAGTGTTCCTTTCGTATAAAGAAAGGAAACACTGCTTTATTTTGTATACGTATATTTTAGTTCGTCATTAGTAGCATCCACATCTACATTTAAATTGTGGTCATTGAAGAACCATAAATCTTTTTCATCAATATAGTAGGTCACATCGTCAATAACTGTCTTTACACCAATTTCGATTGGTTCTTCACGTGTCATACCAAGAGAAAAGCCTTCGTGAAAAGGACTGGAACCACCATATCTAGCATAAAAACGAATCGTATCTCCGGATTCTACTTCCATTTCTTGTTTAAACCATTGTAGGGCTACATCTGTTAGTGTGATATTCATTAGAATGCTCCTCTCTTCGTTACAGCCATTTTACCTTTGGTTCGGTACCATTTTTAATGCGGGCAATATTTGCTCGGTGACGATACATGATAAAGGTAAATAAACAAGCTACTAAAATACCTAACGCAAAATCACCTGTAACAAAATAATAAACGATTGAGTAAATAAGTGCTACTAAAGCGGCAATCATCGAAGTTAAGCTTACAATCTTCGTTATTTTTAATGTTAATGCAAAAGCGATAAATAGTAAGATAAATAGAGGCCATGAATAACCTAAGAGAACGCCTGCTGATGTTGCCACCGCTTTCCCACCGCGAAAACCTGCAAAGATAGGGAACATATGACCAACAACGGCTACTAGTCCAAGAATTAGCGAGTGAATGGAAACGTCAGAGAAGACAGGAAGAGCTACAAGTAATACGGCTGCTGTACCTTTTAAGACATCCATAATCGTTACGACTATTCCCGCTTTTTTTCCTAAAATACGAAATGTGTTTGTCGCACCTAAATTTCCACTTCCGTGTTCACGAATATCCGTTTTATAAAAAATTTTGCCTACCCATAATCCCGAAGGTATAGAGCCGATTAGATAAGCACATAAAATAATAAGTCCATTTAGCATAGCTGGACTCCTTTCATTCATTGATTATTACTTGGTACTAATAATATGTAATAAATATTCTACACTTTTTCTCTACAATCTACAATGACATGAAGGAGATTTCTTCGTGTATCTTGAATTCATTATAAAAGATAACTATTTTTCAAGGATTTTAATATGTATTTGATTATATGTTAGGCTTTTTGACATGATTCATGTTGGCAGCATGAAAGCCCTTTCTAAAAATATAGGTAAAAAGGCAATTTTGTCAATCATCCATTCCTTTGGTAGAATAGAAGTCTATCTTTAATTTCTAGAGTAAGTTAGTATGAATTTTCAAATAGACAGAAGGAAGCTATGAAGTACAGTTCTGTATATTTTGCAGTGGAATTTCAAATGCTTCTGTATGGAAGACCAAAACCTATACCGATCGGCATCGTTTTGAAATGAGAGAAATGACCAGAAGTTAGCCATATGTTGTTTTATTTATGGAACTAATGTTTATGATCCTGCGTCAAGGGAATAGGATAGTTAGTAATACATAATAATGCATATATTGCAACTTTTTCTTCCGGTAACATGCTCAAAACGACAAAGCTGTGAGGAAATTTTAAAAATTTATTGGGTCTGTCACTAGCTATTGACAGGAAATGCTATTATTATTAGGAAGAGAACATAAATAGAACATGCGTTTTGTTTTTTGGAGGGGAATTTTTTGGCGAATAAACAGTCACCAAGCGTCTATAATGATGACGCCATTCAAGTATTAGAAGGATTAGAAGCGGTACGAAAACGACCCGGCATGTATATCGGTTCTACAGATGGCCGTGGACTTCATCACCTTGTATATGAAATCGTAGATAATGCGGTGGATGAAGCACTGGCTGGCTTTGGTTCTCATATCATTGTCACTATTCATAAAGATCAAAGTATCAGCGTTCGAGACTTCGGCCGTGGAATGCCAACAGGTATGCATAAGATGGGGAAACCCACTCCCGAAATTATCTTTACTGTCTTACATGCTGGTGGTAAGTTCGGACAAGGTGGCTATAAAACAAGTGGTGGCTTACATGGTGTAGGTTCTTCTGTTGTTAATGCTTTATCCACTTTTTTAGAAGTTACGATTCATCGTGACGGTAAAAAGTATCGTCAACGCTTTGAAAACGGTGGCCATCCTGTAACAACATTAGAGCAAATAGGACAAACAAAACAGACAGGAACACTAGTACATTTTCTACCAGATGACACAATTTTCTCTGTAACAAAATTCAATTATGATACGCTTGCAGAACGTTTACGAGAGTCCGCATTTTTATTAAAAGGCTTAAAAATTGAGCTAATCGATGAACGCGAGGAAGGCAAAGGTGATGTTTTCTTTTATGAGAACGGCATTGAAGCTTTCGTTGCGTATTTGAATGAGGAGAAGGATGTCCTTCATCCTGTTAAGTATGTGGAAGGGATTCAAGACGATATTGAAGTAGAATTCGCCTTCCAATTCAATGATGGTTACTCAGAAACAATCCTTTCATTTGTTAACAATGTTCGTACTCGTGATGGTGGTACACATGAAACAGGTGCCAAGTCAGCATTAACACGTGTTTTCAATGAATATGCGCGGAAAATTGGCCTGTTAAAAGATAAAGATAAAAACCTTGAAGGGACAGACATTCGTGAGGGCTTAGCTGCGATTGTTTCTGTTCGTATACCAGAGCATTTACTACAATTTGAAGGTCAAACGAAAGGTAAGCTCGGAACTAGTGAAGCGCGCTCGGCGGTAGATAGTGTTGTTTCGGAGCAAATTTTATATGTGCTTGAAGAAAACGCTGAATTATCTGCATCTCTTGTGCGTAAAGCTATTCGTGCGCAGCAAGTACGCGAAGCTGCTCGTAAAGCACGTGAAGATGCACGAAACGGCAAGAAAAGCAAAAAAGGCAGTACGATTCTTTCCGGAAAATTAACACCTGCACAATCGCGAAATGCGGCGAAAAACGAGCTGTATTTAGTCGAAGGTGACTCTGCAGGAGGGTCTGCAAAACAAGGGCGAGATCGTACGTTCCAAGCGATTTTACCATTGCGTGGTAAAGTTATTAATACTGAAAAAGCAAAGCTTCAGGATATTATGAAAAATGAAGAGATTTCAACGATTATCCATGCTATTGGTGCTGGTGTCGGAACAGATTTCTCTGTCGAGGATGCAGCATATGACAAGGTCGTGATTATGACCGATGCTGATACGGACGGAGCACATATTCAAGTGTTGCTGCTAACGTTCTTCTATCGATATATGCGACCATTGATCGAAGCTGGAAAGGTATTTATCGCATTACCACCGCTTTATAAAATATCAAGAGGCACTGGTAAAAAAGAAGTGATTGAATATGCTTGGACCGAAAATGATTTACAAAAGGCCATTAAAAAAGTTGGAAAGGGTTACATATTACAGCGCTATAAAGGTCTTGGTGAGATGAATGCTGACCAGCTGTGGGATACGACGATGAACCCTGATACGCGTACATTAATTCGTGTAACGATTGAAGATGGTGCACGTGCTGAAAGACGTGTGACAACATTAATGGGCGATAAAGTAGAGCCACGCCGTAAATGGATCGAAGCTAATGTAGACTTCGGTATGGAGGATGATTCAAATATTTTAGAAAATGAATTCATCCAACAAGAGGAGGACCAAGCATGAGTAGTACGGAAAAGTATCAAGATTTACCTTTAGAAGAAGTAATGGGTGACCGTTTTGGTCGCTATAGTAAATATATTATTCAAGACCGCGCGTTGCCCGATGCACGTGACGGTCTTAAGCCTGTGCAACGACGTATTTTATATGCGATGTTTACAGAGGGCAATACGAACGATAAACCATTCCGTAAATCAGCCAAAACTGTCGGTAATGTTATCGGTAATTATCACCCACACGGTGACAGCTCAGTTTATGAAGCAATGGTGCGCATGAGTCAGGATTGGAAGGCGCGCCATATGCTTATTGAAATGCATGGGAATAACGGCTCTGTTGATGGTGACCCACCGGCAGCGATGCGTTATACAGAGGCAAGACTATCTGCTATTGCAGCGGAAATGCTCCGCGATATTGGCAAGAAAACCGTTGAATTTGTGCCAAACTTTGATGATCAGGATATGGAGCCGACTGTTTTACCAGCTCGCTTCCCGAACTTATTAGTCAACGGTTCAACGGGTATTTCGGCAGGTTATGCGACGGACATCCCACCTCACGCACTTGATGAGGTGCTAGATGGTGTTCTTATGCGCTTAGATAAGCCAAACTCCACGGTTGATGAATTAATGACCGTTATTAAAGGGCCTGATTTCCCAACAGGTGGCATCATTCAAGGTGTCGATGGTATTAAAAAGGCATATGAGACTGGACGCGGTAAAATCATTGTGCGCGCTCAAGCAGTCGTAGAGCCAATTAAAGGTGGCAAAGAGCAAATCGTTATTACGGAATTACCGTATGATGTCAATAAAGCAAATCTTGTGAAGAAAATCGATGAACAGCGCGTGGATAAACGACTTGAAGGAATTGCAGAAATTCGCGATGAATCAGATCGTACCGGCCTACGTGTTGTCATTGAGCTGAAAAAAGATGTTCCAGGACAAGGGATTTTACAGTATTTGTTTAAAACAACTGATTTACAAGTAGCCTATAATTTTAATATGATTGCTATCCATAATCGTCGTCCGACAATGATGACATTGCCATTGTTATTGGATTCTTATATTGCCCATCAAAAGGAAGTCGTGACGAACCGTTCTATTTATGATTTGCAAAAGGCTAAAGATCGTTCGCATATAGTTGAAGGCTTGATAAAGGCATTGTCTATTTTAGATGAAGTCATTGCAACGATTCGTTCGTCGAATGATAAAAGAGATGCAAAAACGAATTTACAGGCGAAGTTTGACTTTACAGAAGTACAATCAGAGGCAATCGTTAGCTTGCAATTATACCGATTAACGAATACAGATATTACAGAGCTTCGCAATGAACAAGATGAATTAAATAAACTGATCGCCAAGCTTGAAGGGATTCTTAATAGTGAAGCAAAGCTTGTACGTGTCATTAAACAAGAATTGCTCGACATTAAAAAACGCTTTGCAGAGCCTCGTCGCTCAAAAATCGAGCAAGAAATTGAAGAAATCAAAATTACGTTAGATGTCCTTGTACCAAGTGAAGAGGTCGTAGTGACTGTGACAAAGGATGGCTATATTAAACGAACATCTACACGTTCACATGCAGCTTCAAACGGTCAGGATTTTGCAATGAAGGATTCCGATTATTTATTATATGAAGCAAATTTAAATACACAGCATCATCTACTGCTGTTCACAAATCGAGGCAATTATATTTATCAGCCAGTCCATGAGCTTCCTGATATTCGTTGGAAGGATCTTGGTCAGCATATTTCAAGTATTGTGCCAACCGGAAAAGATGAATCTATTATTGCTGTATATGGTTTTGAGACATTCGAACAGGCCAATACGTATATTTTAACGGCTACGAAAGATGGACAAATTAAACGCTCATCAGTAGCAGATTATGCTGTAACACGCTATTCGAAGCCGATAAAAACGATGAATGTCAAATCAGGCGATGAAATGATTTTTGCAAGTATTGTGACGGACGAGGTAGAACTAATGTTAACGACAGATACTGCCTATGCAATTCGTTTCCCAATAGAGGAATTACCAGTAACAGGTGTAAAAACAGGTGGCGTCAAAGGGATTACACTGAAAGACGGAGAAGCATTAGTCGGCATCAATGTTTTACCACCAGATAAAACGTCCTATGTGGCAATTGTTACGCAACGCGGTGCTGTGAAGAAAATGAATGTAGCCGAAGTAGAAATGACTAGTCGTGCAAAACGCGGCTTAAAAGTATTAACAGAGTTAAAAGCGAACCCACATCGAATCGTGGCTGTAGTTAAGGTCACTGATGGGGAACAACTAATGATTGAAACGGAAAAAGGTGTGCAAGAGTCCCTTGATGTACAAGCATTAACTCGAGCAGATCGCCATTCAAATGGCTCCTTTAAAGTGGATATAGCTACAGACGGTGCCATTTCACATGTCTTCGCAGTCAAAAAAGAAGAGAAATAACATTAGTTTTCTAGCCCAGCTCCTTTGAGAGCTGGGCTTTTTTGAGTTAATTGAAACCAAAGAGCTCGGTTCTTTGTCTAACATACTGTGATGCTTTACCTAACGATAACAAGTTTGACCGAGCCGAAATAAGTGGAAAAACAACCTTTAAGAAGAAACAGGCACTTTTCTTTCATTCTTTTCACAAACATTAGCGTATAGTGTTTTTGTTACTAAATAGTACAAAAATGTACCAGTTAATCCTAGGATAAGGAGCAATCCGCTCATATATATAGGGGGAATCCATTCTCCAATGATAATCAATAACGAAGCTACAATCATTGCTCCATAGGTAGTTAAGCTATTAAAAGCCATATAGGTGCTACGAGCGTTAGATGGGGCAAGTTCTCCTATCATCGCCTGTTTATTAGGAACAAACATCAGCTCACCAATTGTTCCAATAAACATGGCAATAAAAAGAATCAACACGTTATTTGAAGAAGCGAAAACACTGAAACATATAGAAAAGATTAACATTCCTATAACAAGAGTCCAGCGATCACTACATTTTTTAAATAAGAACAATACAGCACTAGATAGGATAACTACAAGAATAGTATTCTCTGTTCGAAGAAAACCAAGCATTTTTTTTGTGCCATCTACTATGAAATCTATTCCAAATAAAGAGGCTGAATGTTGAGGTATATCTTTTTCGAGCCGAATCCCAATATAGTTTGATAAAGACTGTTCCAAAGTAAAGATCAAGATTGCTCCTAAAATATAAAACATAAATAGCTTATCTTTTAAAACACTTGAATAAGTTTGAAGCATTTCTACAGATGAAGATTTTTTCTTATGATGAGAAGACTTAGGTGAAGGTTCTGGTGAATAAGTTTCTGTGATGAAAAATACAGTCATAAAAACAGATAACAAAGAGAT
This sequence comes from Lysinibacillus zambalensis, assembly GCF_040183165.1. Taxonomy (NCBI): domain Bacteria; kingdom Bacillati; phylum Bacillota; class Bacilli; order Caryophanales; family Bacillaceae; genus Lysinibacillus; species Lysinibacillus zambalensis. The sequence goes on along the minus strand of NZ_JBEGDG010000001.1, from coordinate 270,194 downwards.
CAGTGAGATTCCAATAAATAACTCAAATAAGTAGTTTTTAAAAAGAAATGCTCCAATAATTCCTCCAATTGCAGTTGATAAATTCCCTAACCAGTAGCTAATTGTAAATACGAGCTTTCTCGATTCAGAATTAGTAACATCAATCATCATAGCTTGTGCGGCTGGCTGAAACATGCCTCCACAAAACATATTGATGATGAAGAATGCTGCAGAAATATAAGGAAGGTTAAACCAAGGAGAATTACAAAGTGCTATAAACAGATACGAAAGCAATAGACCAATTTCAGAATAAATCATTATTTTTTTCGTCCGATTTTATCAGAAACATGCCCTCCAATAAACCCTCCAATGACCCCACTAATGACAATAATTATAAGAATAAAAGCCGTTTTAGTAGCGCCGATATTTTGAGTAAAATAAATAGCGAGAAAAGGGATAACAGCCATAGAAATAAGGCCGCCTAGAAATTGCATGGCTAGGCGAAGTTTGATGTTGGGATGGATATCTCTCAATTTCATATAATCACTCCTCGAACTTTAAGTAATAGTTTTTTCCGATAGAATTCCTAATGGAAGTGGTGGTCTCATTGACTCTTTTATGTTTTCCAGTTTGAGTCCTACATAGGTAGGGGAGCCAAAAAGAAAATCATGCAAACTATTTTTCATAGGGAACAAAATATGTCTATAGATTCCGCCCTGTTATTTGAGTTTCCTAATTTTATAGGTACGGCTGAAGGATAGAGAATGTTTATAAATTAGAAATAGGTCCAAATAATCTTAGAGCTTGTCTCGTTATATCCTTCCACACCGTGTTTGTATACTCATCAATAAACGTTAAACGCATTCCGTTTAAGATGGATAAGTATGACTCAGCAATTAATGAAGGTGCTTCTTCATAAAAGTAACCAAGCCGTTGACCTGCTTCAATAACCGGATAAATACAGTCTAGAAATGATTTTACAAAATCATCTAGTTCTTTAAAAAGCTTTGGAAATCGTTCAGGTCTTGCAAGAACCTGTTGAATTAAACGTAAGTATTCACTTCTCGTTGCAAAAAGTTGCACATGACAATCTATCATTTCCTTAATTATTTCAAGAGGCTCACCTTTAAAGTGTTCTTGTATCTCAATAAAATATGGTTTGATTTTTTCCAATGGCTCTAAAATAGCTGCTTCATAAAGTACTTCTTTTGAATCAAAATACGTAAATACGGAGCCAAAACTAACTCCTGCTTCCTTAGCAATATCGGCCACTTTGGTCTCTGCAAAACCATTTTCACTATATAATTTAATAGCGGCGTCTAAAATTGTAGATCTTTTTCTTTTCTTTTTTTCATCATTAGTAAGTATCGAATTCATGTTGATACTCCTTTCATAATAAATGATTGATTAATCAATCAAATTTTATTGTAATTTGTTTCCATTGTCAATATAATGAAAGAATTTTTTGTATTTTTAGTTATAAATTACTTTAAAAGCATGATGCCTCCGTTACAGTGGTGAATTTTACTTTGCTTTCTTGAAGGAACGTTTTACAAATGAGGCTGTTTAAATAATAATTCAGCGCTATCGATAAACAGACCCTTGTCATTTACGGATAGATATGGTTATAATAATCTCGAAAAGTTCATATCGAAAGAATGTAGGGGGGCTGGTAGTTGCCAGCTGAGATTGTGTCCGATAGACGCTGACCCTTTGAACCTGATTTGGCTCGTACCAGCGTAGGGAACATCTATTCAAAAAAAGAAAGTTTTTGATACTGATTGTACAACGTCTGGGAGGAATCCTAGGCGTTTTTTATGTTTTCAGACTTTTGTTGCATGCACATACCTTACGTGTAAACAGACCGTGAACGGTTTCTTCTGGTAAAGACATTCATTCATGAACACTTTCACACTACTAACTTGGAGGATTCAGCATGAAAAAATGGTTATTGGTCCTAATAGCTGCACTATTAACTTTAGTGGGCTGTAGCGAAAAAGAAACTAAAAAGGATGCTAAAGGATTAACAAAAGTATCGGTAGTTCTTGATTGGACACCGAACACAAATCATACAGGTTTATATGTAGCTGAAAAACTTGGCTACTTTAAGGAACAAGGCTTAGATGTTGATATTTTATTACCTGGTGAAACGGGTGCTGATCAGCTTGTAGCATCAGGAAAGGCTCAGTTTGGCGTAAGCTATCAGGAAGGAATTACACAGGCTCGTGTGCAGGATGTACCTTTAGTATCGATTGCAGCGATTATACAGCATAATACTTCTGGCTTCGCATCTACCGCATCAAAAGGCATTACGTCACCAAAGGATTTTGAAGGGAAAACATACGGTGGCTGGGGTGCACCGCTTGAAAAGGCTGTACTACAATCACTAATGCAAACAGAAGATGCAGATGTTAATAAGTTAGATATCGTCAATGCAGGTGATTTAGATTTCTTCACAATGATGAAAAAAGATATTGATTTTGCGTGGATTTATTATGCATGGACAGGTATTGAAGCAGAACTTCGTGGCGAAAAGCTGAACATGCTTTATTTAACAGATTATAGTGAGCAGTTAGACTATTACACACCTGTACTTGCTACAAATGAAAAAATGATTCAGGATAATCCTGAGACGGTAAAAGCATTTGTCGCTGCTGCAGCAAAGGGCTATGAATATGCAATAAAACACCCTAATGAGGCAGCTGATAGTTTACTAGAAGCGGTACCTGATTTAGATAAGAACCTTGTGCATAAAAGTCAGGAATGGTTAGCAGATAAGTATCAAGACGATGCTGCACAATGGGGCGAGCAAAAATTAGCTGTCTGGGAAAACTACGCGAAATGGATGGCCGACAACAAAGTTTTAGAGGGCGAATTTAACGCAAAACAAGCATTTACAAACGACTTTTTACCGAAAAAGGAGACAAAGTAATATGGCAAACTCTTTAATAAGTGTACAAATTATCCCGAAAACTGAAACATATGAAGATGTGATCCCGTTTGTCGATGCAGCAATTGCAGTTATCGATGCTTCAGGGGTGAAATATGAAGTTCATCCATTAGAAACGACAATGGAAGGCGAGCTTACGACTTTGCTGCAAATTATTGAAAAAATGAATGCCAAGATGATCGAGCTTGGCGCAATCAATGTCATTACGCAAGTGAAAATTTTATATCAGCCATCCGGTATTACAATGGATACGCTAACGGAGAAATATAAGTAATGAAGCAGGCTGTTAAACAAGGAAGGACGATAATTTTTATCGCCTTCCTCTTGTTCATATGGGAACTAATTGTCCGTTTTGCTGATATTCCACATTGGCTTTTGCCTGCACCAAGTGCCATTTTGAAAGAGGGCTTTCAATCGTATGAGACGTTTGTGCCTCATGCTTTAGCTACTATACAATTAGCACTTCTTGGACTTGCTATCGGGATATTATGTGGGCTCACAGTTGCGGTGCTATTACATCGTTTTACGTTTATAAGGGAGCTATTTTACCCTATTCTCATTATGTCGCAAAATGTCCCAGTACTTGTCCTAGCACCATTATTAATCATTTGGTTTGGCTTCGGTTTATTGCCAAAGCTCATTATTATTTGTCTTGTGTGCTTTTTCCCTCTTGTTATTTCGGCAATGGATGGTTTTCGTCAAACTTCGCCTGAGCTAAAGCATTATTTTGAGATGATAGGTGCTACGAAAGCCCAAACCTTTTGGAAGTTAGAATGGCCTTATGCGTATCCAGCGATTTTTTCAGGCATAAAGATTGCTGCTACCTATAGCGTCATGGGGGCTGTTATCGCGGAATGGTTAGGAGCGAAAATGGGGATTGGCGTTTATATGACATTGGCACAGTCTTCATTTCGAACGGATCGTGTATTTGTAGCGATTTTCGCTATCATATTTTTAAGTTTATTATTATTTAGTGCTATTCGATTAATAGAAAAACTTGTTGTGAAGGGGAGAGGAAACTATGCTAAGCATTCAAAACATTGATAAATCCTTTGATTCCCTTCCAGTTATCCGTAGTTTATCTTTTGAGGTGAAGGACGGGGAATTTGTGGCGATTATCGGTCCGTCAGGCAGTGGGAAAAGTACACTTTTTCAATTAATTGGTGGTGTTTCTTCTATAGATAAAGGTGCTATTTTATTAAACGGCACAGATATCCAGAAAAAAAGAGGGACGATTGGCTATATGCCTCAGCAGCCATGTTTATTACCGTGGCGGACGATCCTAGAAAACGTCACGATGGTCGAGGAGCTTCATGGAAAACCTAATGTTAACGTTGCGAAGGAATGGTTAGATAAAGTGGGGCTCGCAGCATTTGTAAATGCATATCCTAATGAGCTGTCAGGTGGTATGCAACAACGGGTATCGTTTATTCGTGCAATTGTCAGTAATAAACCTATTTTATGTTTAGATGAACCGTTTTCAGCACTGGATGAGTTTACAAGGCTTGAAATGCAGGCGTGGCTATTATCGATTTGGGAGAAATATCGAAAATCTATATTGTTCGTTACACATAATATTGAGGAAGCTCTGTTTTTAGCTGATCGTATTATTGTACTTTCAAAACGACCAGCGACGAAGAAAAAGGAAATAATCGTACCTTTTGCAAGGCCACGACAAGAAGAAATTCGCCATTCCGCTTCTTTTACGGCATTGAAGCAACAATTATTCACTTATTTAAAAGAAGAAAAGGATGAGGCGAATGTTGATTGATGCACATATTCATTTAGACAAGTATAAAGAAAACGACATACCTCCTTTGCTAGAGGAAGCGGAATATGTCATTGCCGTAAGCATGAATCTACCATCATGTGAGAAGACGTTGAAGCTGTCAAAAGCCTATGCAAAGGTAAAGGCGGCATTTGGCTTTCATCCTGAACAACCGTTACTTAGTAATGCGGAGGAAGAGGCATTATTCGATTGGATACGTCATCACGCTCATGACATGGTGGCAATTGGCGAGGTAGGGTTGCCTTATTATTTGAGGCAGGAGAAGGCAATTGATGATCGTTCGTATGAGGCTTTGTTAGAACGGTTTATTGTATTGGCAAAGGAATTAAATAAACCGATTGTATTACATGCTGTTTATGAGGATGCGGCCATTGTTTGTGACCTGCTAGAAAAACATCATGTAACGAAAGCGCATTTTCATTGGTTTAAAGGCGATGAGGAAGTGATTGAACGGATGATTCATAATGGGTATTTCATTTCTGTGACGCCTGATTGTACGTATGAGACTGAAATTCAAGATCTAATCAAAAAATACCCAATCGAGCTATTGATGGTAGAAACAGATGGACCTTGGCCGTTCGAAGGTCCTTTTAACAATAAACGAACATCTCCTTGGATGATGGATCATTCCATGGGGGTTATTGCTTCGATAAAGGGGCTTACAACAGAGGAAGCGGCGCGTATCATTACAAGAAATACGACAATGTTTTATAATTTATAGCAAAAAACACAGCTGTTCTTTTAGAGTGGCTGTGTTTTTATAGTATCTGAATGGCTGGTAAAAGATTAGAATCACGATAGCCTACATTCAGTTACGAAGGTGTTCTTTGGAACGTCCACTTTTAAGCGAAAGTTTAAAAAGGGATCTAATTAATAACACAACTTTTGCATAGCAAAATAGGAAGGCAAGCTCTGATATAGCTACAAAACCTTTAATCCAAGCCCTTTTCTCACTTAGAAAGAGATTGTGCCACTGCAACAAACCTTTTTACCCCTTCCCTTAGTTGTTTTTCATTTGCATACGAATAGCTTAAACGTATCCAGGATGAAGGTTGTTTTAATGGATCACAAACTTGACCTGGCACGAAGGATATAGATTGTTCGATACATTTGGTTAATAATAATTCAGTCGGAATTTTATCTGGGAGTTCTACCCATAAGTTAAGACCGCCTTTTGGACTGGTCCATTTCCAGTCTGTTACTGCTAGCTTCTCCTCCATGATTTCCTTTCGAATCTGAATGGCGATCCGGATCTTCTCCAAGTGCTGCTGCAATCTTATTGATGAAAAGTAATGGAGAAAAATTTTTTGATTGAGAAGTGGAGAACCATTATCAGCTAACGATTTTACTGTTAGTAGTGAATTCATTAACGATGATTGACAAATAACAGCCGCTATTCGCAAACCAGGTGAGATATATTTACAAAAGCTTCGGATATAAATGACTGTACCAGCAGTATCATATGTGTAAATTGGTGGTGGAGGGGCATGATCAAAATATATGTCGTGATAGGCATCGTCCTCAATTAATAGACATCGATATTGTTCAGCTAATTCTACTAATTTTTTTCGCTGCTCAACTGAAACAGTATAACCAGTCGGGTTATGGAATGTTGGGTTGAGATAAAATAGGCGTGGTTTATATTGTTTCATATATAATTCGACCTGCTGTAAATCGTACCCGTCTGGATGGATATCAACTGTTACAATCTGTGCTCCTTGTGCTCTAAAAGTATCAATCGCAGCACTATAGCTTGGACGTTCAAATAATACGACGTCTCTTGGCTTAATGAAAGTTTGAGCGATTAAGTGAATCGCTTGCTGTGAGCCAGAAGTGATTAACAGATCATCTGCACCCAGATGATTTTTATACTGGTTGATAAAATATTGAGTGAGTGTTTCACGTAGTTCTAAATCACCTTGCACAGTTGAGTAGGTTGCAAGTACTTTTGGATAAAGGTCAAACACTTTCTTCACATAATCTGAAAAATAATGATTAGGCAAAAGATTTGGATCAATTAACGCTTGAGAAAAATGATAAGAAACAGGTGATTGATGGATTTCAGATAAATGATTTTTTTGTGCATATGCAGATACAATTGGATTGTCAAGATCTAGATTTTTAAGGTTTTTCGTCACATTTGATTGGACAAAATAACCAGCTTTATCTTTTACATAAACTTTGTCATGCTGTTTCAGTAATTGATAAGCCTTTAATACTGTTAATCGATGAACATTCATTTCAGATGCTAATTGTCGAACGGAGGGAATCTTTTCATGTTCTTTCCATTCTTTACGTTCTATTCTGTGCAGTACATAATCGTATACTTTCTTAAAAAGATAGTCTCCATTTTGAATCGCTTTACTCACATCGATTCCTCCTATTCAAGACGATTGTACCATGATCCAATCTAATCTGTTCTATCTTTTTCAATCTGTTCTAATGTCATTCTTTTATGATAGAAAAAGAGGAGGAGTGTTATATGGTAATTGTTAATTATTTCTTCATGTGTTTGATTTTTGGAACGACATTTTTAGCGATTAAAATTGGTGTTGATGCAGGAGTGCCTCCATTTTTATCAGCTGGCCTTCGTTTTTTCATTGCTGGTTTGCTGCTATTTAGTTTTATGGTTTGGAGAGAAAAAACGACAATAGGGTTATTTTTTCGGAAAGAGATATTTTTTACAGGAGTAGGTTTAACCTTTGGTACGTTCGCCACATTATACTGGGCAGAACAGTATGTGACATCAGGGATTGCAGCTGTCTTATCTGCTACAGGCCCAATGATGATCATCGTTATTCAGACATTCATAATGAAGCAAAAAGGAAATTGGAAATCATTCATAGGTTGTGGCGTCGGAGTCATTGGTGTCATGCTTTTGATCCTACCTAGTTTTTCAATTGAGATTAGTCCCTTTTGGATGGTTGGTTGTTTCACCATAATATTAGGTGAAGTTTTTTACGCATCCGGAACGATTTATTCGAAGCATGTCATCCGAAAATTTGAAACGACATCACCGATTGCTTTAAATGCAGCACAAATGATGCATGGTGGGATTTTATTAATCATTTTATCATTTTTTTCCGAGAATATTCAGCTTGATTATCTTTTAAGCCTAGCTTCAATTGGCTCTCTTCTTTATTTAACTATTTTTGGTTCAATGATCGGCCATAGTATTTATTATTGGCTTGTCTCACGGACAAATCCTGTTTTTCCTTCTACATGGCTGTACATCTCACCATTAATTGCCGTTATGCTAGGTGTTATCTTCTATCATGAATATATTTCTTGGCTAACAGGTATAGGAACTTTGACAATTATTGTAGGAACGGTTTTAGTTAATTTCGAAACATTACGGAAGTTGTTTTGGGGGAAGGGGACTGTTCTTCAGGATATTAAAAATTAACCTGCTCGATTTTGTTCAGGTAAATTATATTTGAAGAAGTGATAATGAGGTATTAGTGATACTGCGTAATTAATCTAACAAAACCTAATTTTTTACGTCAATAAAATCTAAATATAAAGGAGTGTAAAGTATGGAAATTTCAAAGGGAGTAGAGATGCTCCAACTTGAATTTCACGGAAATATTATTCATCCCACTCTATTATGGGATCAAGAAATGGCTGTTTTAATTGACACTGGGTTCCCTGGACAAATTGACGATTTACGCGTGGCAATGGAAAAGATAGGCGTGTCGTTCGACAAACTGAAAGTTATCATTTTGACGCATCAGGACATAGATCATATAGGAAGTCTTCCTGAGATATTACAGAAGTGTGGAAGGAATATTAAAGTGTATGCTCACGAACTAGATAAGCCTTATATACAGGGGGATTTACCGCTTCTAAAAGATGGGCACATAGAAAATCCACCGAAGGGAAAAGTGAATGATACATTGAGTGACGGCCAAGAACTGTCGTATTGTGGAGGAATTTGTGTCATTCATACTCCCGGGCATACTCCTGGCCATATCAGCCTATATTTGAAACAAACTAAAACACTGATTGCCGGGGATTCGATGTACAGTGTAGACGGAGTAATTGGGGGAATTCATGTCCCGACCGTACTGGATTTCAAAGAGGCTCTACTCTCTTTGAAGAAATACCTAGACCTCGACATTGAATCTGTGGTTTGTTACCACGGGGGATTAACTAAGATGAATATTAATGAACAGATACAAAAAGTAATGTCATATTAAAATTCCAGAACTAAAACGGGCGCGAGTTTTGAATAAAACTTTATTTTACCCCCATCCAAAACAGGACGGGGTATGCGCTTTAGAAGTATTTAACTTTAATTATATAACCTTGACATTATTTTCATTTGGTTCTATCATTAAATGGAAAACAAGGAAAATGAGAAACTTTTTTCGTTTTCCTGAAAGCAGGTGATCATGTTGAAAGATAGAATTTTAAAAGTATCAATAAGTGAAGCTGAACGAAAAGGATTCCGATTTACGATGGGGGATTTAGCAAAGCAACTAGGTATGAGCACGAAAACATTGTATAATTACTATCCCTCAAAGGAAGAAATACTCAATGAAATGATAGATTTTGCAATCCATGAATTGAAGTTGAAAGAAAATGAAATACTGCATGATTCAACGTTAAATCTTCTAGAAAAACTTCAGAAATGTCTTGTATTAATTCCAGCTGATTTTACATTTGCTCAGCTCCAGTATTTAGAGGAGCTTCAACGCTATTATCCAAAGCAATGGGAAACAGTTGATCTATTTATTCAAGAACAATGGACAGGCATTATTACGTTAATTGATGAAGGGATTGTGGCAAATCAAATACGTCCCTTTAATAAAGAGATATTTATAGAAGTCTATATTGGAGGGCTTTATCGATTGATGGATCATGCATCCAAAAACAGAAATATGATTTCACTTCAGGATACGATGCAGGAAATGGTGGATATTCTTATGCTTGGTATTCTTAATGGTAACGTTCATGAAGAAAACTAAATGGGGGCTGTAAATGAGTAAAACTTTAAGAATGCTATTTTTAGGTACAGATTTCTTTTTTATACTCTATTGGCTTGTCACTTTTTTTCATTTGATTCCAGAAGAGTATTTATATCAGGATTATCAAAATGAATTATTAGTTATATGGAATTGGTCGTTTTTTCCATTAGATATTTTGATCTCAATTACCGGTTTTATTAGTCTCTATCTATTTAAAATAAAAAATGAAAAGTGGAGAAGCTTTGCCTTAGTATCTTTAACACTTACAAGTTGTTCTGGATTACAGGCGATTGCTTTTTGGACTATAAAACTTGATTTTGAACTTATGTGGTGGTTACCAAACCTTTTCTTATTACTATATCCGTTGTACTTTATTCCAAAACTTATTACTTCTAAACAGCAAAATGTCTCATTACAAGCAAAACACAACCACTAACAATCCTCAATGTGGTTGTGTTTTTTGTGCTTTGTTAAATTTTGTTCAATGCTTTCTTTTTTCGTTTTCGTTACACGCTCATGTGTACTGAAAGAGGAAGTTTGACGATTTTTTTCTACGTCCTTCCCTTTAGTGCGCTTTACATGCATACGTTTCTTTTTTGCTTTTGAGTTTGTCATGTTTTCTTACCCCCAACTGTCATTTGTGAATATAATACCGAATAAGGAATAAAAAGTAAAACCTCGTAAGTGTTAACTTACGAGGCGGTTGTCGTATTATTAGTGAGATACGTCCTGTACAGAAATACCTGTGTTCGCTTTAACATCCACTTCACGATATTTCTTATCATCTGTTTCCTTAGAAAGCATTGTTCCAATGAAGCCTCCTAGGAAGCCAAGTGGGACAGAGATGATTGCTGGGTTCGTCAACATAATTAACGGATCACCAACGAAAATTGCTTTTCCTTCTACTGGATTCCAAATATTTGGTGAAACAGCAACAAGAGCTAAAGCAGAGATTAGACCTGTTAACATTGCCGTTATAGCACCAGCTGTATTAAAGCGTTTCCAGTAGATTGTATAGATGATTACAGGTAAGTTAGCTGAACCTGCAATACAGAATGCTAGTGATACTAAGAATGCTACGTTTAATGTTTGTGCACCAAGTGCTAAAAGGATAGAAATAACAGCGATTGTGATGGAACCGATACGAGCTGCAAGTACTTGCTCTTTTTCTGTAATTTTGCCCTTTTTAATAATTTGACCGTAAATATCATGTGATAGGGCAGATGCGCCAGAAAGTACAAGACCAGCTACTACCGCTAAGATTGTTGCGAATGCTACCGCACATACGAATGAGAATAAAATGTCGCCACCAAGTGCTTCCGCAAGAAGTGGAGCCGCCATGTTCCCAGCGGCGTTTGCAGCAATAATATCTTCTTTACCAACGAATTTAGCTGCACCGAAGCCTAAGAAGATTGTAAGAATGTAGAAGATACCTACAATCCAAGTAGCCCAGATAACTGATGAACGAGCTGTTTTCGCATCTTTTACTGTAAAGAAGCGCATTAGGATATGTGGAAGACCAGCTGTACCTAATACTAAAGCGATTAACATTGAAATAGTATCAATACCATTTGTATATTTAAGACCTGGATTCAAATAAGCTGCACCACTATCAGTTGCAGTTCCCATTTCTTTGAACATCGTTGCAATGCTAAAGCCGAATTCTTTTAATACTAAGAATGAAATAATAACTGTACCTAACATTAAAAGACAAGCTTTAATAATTTGTACCCAAGATGTTGCAGTCATACCACCGAATAGTACGTAAGTCGTCATCATAAAACCAACGATTAAAACTGCAATCCAATAATCAATTCCTAAAAGTAATTGAATAAGTGCTCCTGCACCAACTAGTTGTGCAATCATGTAGAATAATACAATTGTAATAGTGCTTAAAGCTGCTGTACCACGAACTTTAGCGCTATCAAAACGCGCTGTAATCATGTCAGCTAATGTGAATTTACCAAGATTACGTAATGGCTCAGCGACGATGTATAGAACCACTAAGTAAGCTACTAAATAACCGATAGAGAAGAAGAATCCATCAAATCCAAATAATGCAACTGCACCGGCGATTCCTAAGAAAGATGCTGCTGATAAGTAGTCACCTGCGATGGCTAGTCCATTTTGCCAGCCTGTTAACCCTCCGCCTGCAGTGTAGAAATCACTTGCAGATGAAGTTCGTTTTGATGCCCACCATGTAATAACTAATGTTAAACCAACAATGGATACGAAGAAGAATATGGCTGTTAAACTCATCCCGTTATTCATCGGCGGCCACCTCCATTCTCGTACTCAGCGATAATTGCCTTTGCTTCTTTATCAAAGCTATTCGCTTTTGCTACATATAAATGACATAATGTCCAAGTCATGATGAAAAGTCCCGCTGAATATACCCACACCCAAGTGATTTCCCCAAATGCCTTTTGGTGTAGTATTTTCGTGTACGAAGTCAGAACTGGTAGCAACATATATGCTGCTAAGAAGATCGCGGTCATTAACCAAAGAAATGAATTCTTCCTTCGAACAAGTGCTTTAAATGATTCTTGATTTGCAATCGCATCATAGTCAATCACGACACTTTTGCTAGCTTTATTGTTCCCCATTAACATTCCCCATTTTGTGTTTATTTTTACTGCTTAAAGACTTGATTTTGCTAGATTAGTGAATTCACATCTTCATTTTATGAGAGAGTTCACAAAATTGCAATACATTTCAGAAAAATTATGAAAAAATAATTTTCGTGAAAAAAAGTCTTGAAAGAGAATATACGTGCCGAAGCTAAGAAATAAAGGTGTTTTAGAAAATTCTGACAAATATACAGAGGTAGGTCAATTCTAGATTTTCGAGCGAAGAATATGGAAAAAAATTAAAAAAAGAAATGGTTTTTTGTAAAAAATAAACACTGTTTATTTAGTGAAAATCATTTTTTTTCTTATTTTTTTTGAAAGAGAATAGTATTGCTAGATAAGTAAAATGGGAAATATTTCGAAAGAAAACATAAAAAAACTCGATGAAAAATCGAGTTTTTTTATTAATATGGATAGGATGATTGATAGATATTTTTTCAATAATTTGGATGTCTGGAATGGATCAATGAGAGATATCAGAAACAGATACACCAGTGTTTGCTTTAACGCGAATTTCCTTGTAAATACGTTCTGCTTCTTCCTGTGGTACTTTACTAGAAGTAAGAACAGAACCTAAATAACCTGCGATAAAGCCAAGTGGGATCGTAATAACTGCTGGAACGGCTAACGGAACGATAGGATTACCAACAAAAATGGCTGCACCTTCAACAGGACTCCATACATTAGGCCCCATAGCGCCTAACACTAAACAAGATACTAAACCAGTTACCATCGCTGATATTGCACCCGTTGAATTGAATTTTTTCCAGTAAATTGTGTAAAGAATAACTGGTAAGTTTGCTGAAGCACCGATACAAAATGCAAAGGATACTAAAAATGATACATTCAAGTTTTGCGCAAATAACGCAAGGATAATAGAAACAATGGCAATAGAAATAGAGCCAGTACGAGCTGCTACAACTTGTTGCCTTTCTGTTAATTTACCACCTTTAATGATTTCACCATAAATATCGTGGGAGATGGCAGAAGCTCCTGTTAAAACTAAGCCCGAAACTACCGCTAAAATAGTTGCAAATGCTACTGCACCGATAAATGCCATTAACACATCACCGCCCAAATAATTAGCAAGAAGTGGGGCTGCAGTGTTACCAGCTTTACTTTCAGCAAGAATTTTATCGATTCCTACAAAATTTAACGCACCAAAGCCTAAGAAAATAGTTAGTGAGAAGAAAATAGCTGTAATCCAAGTTGTCCATGAAATAGAAGAACGCGCAGTTTTAGCATCTTTCACTGTAAAGAAGCGCATTAAAATATGTGGTAACCCAGATGTACCTAATACAAGTGCCATCATCATTGAAACAGAATCGATTGTACTTGTATATTTAATCCCTGGTACAAGGAATTTCTCACCATGATCCGTGGCAATCGTATCAAACATTTTCATTAGTGAGAAGTCAAACTTAATTAATACTAATGTAGCTAATACGCCTGTCCCGAATAAGAGAAGGCTAGCTTTAATAATTTGCACCCAAGAAGTAGCTGTCATTCCACCGAATAAAACATAAGTAGTCATCATGACACCTACGATTAAAACGGCAATCCAGTACTCAATACCAAATAATAGTTTAATAAGAGCACCTGCACCTACTAATTGTGCAATCATATAAAGAATGACGATAATAATTGTTCCTGACGCCGCAACGCCACGAATGCGTTTTTCATTAAAGCGGGCAGTAAGCATGTCTGCTAACGTATATCGACCTAAGTTACGCATAGGTTCTGCAATTACATAAAGAAGAACTAAGTTAGCTACTACATAGCCTACGGAGAAGAAGAAACCATCGAAACCAGTTAATGCAATCGCACCGGACACCCCTAGAAATGCAGCAGCTGATAAATAGTCACCGGCAATCGCAAAGCCGTTTTGCCAACCTTTAAGACCACCACCAGCTGTATAGAAATCAGACGCTGAAGACGTCCGCTTTGCTGCGATATATGTTACTACGAGTGTTAAACCAACGATTGCTAAGAAGAAACCAACGGATACTAAGTTCATTTATTTTCCACCTTTCGCCTGATACTCAGCTAGTACTGCTGCGGCAGCTTTATCGAATGATGCTGCTTTTTTTACATATACCGTACAAAGAACAATTGTCATAATGAATAATCCAGCTGAATAAATCCAAACACCCGTAATATTTCCGATGATTTTTTGTTGTAGTACAGGTTGGAAAGCAAGGATAGGTAATAAAATATAAAGTAATAAAAAAATTGCTGTGATCGAGAAAAGGAAGGTATTCTTCTTTTTTACGAACTTGTTGAACGATTCCATAGCTTCAATTGCATTATAATCAATTGATTCTATATTTTTGTGTTCAGAAAGATTTGCCATTATTATTCCCCCTAAAGTGATATATTTCTGTTTTAGACGACATATTTCTTTTTTTGTTCGTCGTTATATTCACTTATTTTATGGGGTATATTCTTATAATGCAATACTAAATTTTGACTTTTTATAATTTTTAATCATTTCTAAATTACGGAAATAACATAGAAATAATAAGGGTTTAGTAGAAAAAAACCGCATGAAAGAGAATGGTGTTGTCTATAAGAATAATATTCCTATAATAGTTTAATAATGATAATTTTGAATGTGATAGAAAAAATGAGCGTGAAAGAGAATTTTTAAGTGGTTTATTATTCCATCATTAGATGAGGAGGAACTTGAAAAGTAACGAAACATTGTTATATAACAATTGTTCGATCTCTTGGGAAATAACCGAAATAGTAAAAAACAGCTTTGAAAAAAATTTTAAAAAGTTCGAATTATCTGGAAAGCAAAGGAGGTTAATTATACTAAAATCGTACAACATACATTGAATGGATATAAAAAGTGAAATGATAAGCTCATATCTTGTATTATGCAACTTTAATTTATACAATAAACTTCGATGGTAAATTGAAGGGAAGTGAGCAAATAAATGAAAAAGAAAAGTGTCATGCTCGTATTGATACTAACATTAAGTAGCATACTTGCTGCTTGTGGAAGCTATAAATTTGAACCAGAAATGAACATAGAAGTACAGGATTTTTCGGTAACAAATCAAAATAATGAAAAAGTTAGCCTAAATGACTTAAAAGGTAAGCCATGGTTAGCGATGTTCATCTTTACTAATTGTAATACGATTTGTCCACCAATGACGTATAACATGACAGAGGTGCAAAAGGCGCTTAAAGATAAAGGTCTGGAAGACTATCAAATTGTAGCTTTTAGTGTTGATCCTGAGGTTGATAAGCCAGAAGTTTTAACGAATTATTTGAAAACGTATTCAGTGCCCGATGCAAGCAAATGGCAACTGTTAACTGGCTATGAACAAAAGTATATTGAACAGTTTGCGAGGAAATCGTTTAATTCCTTAGTAAAGAACGATCCGAATTCTGACCAAGTCGTACATATGTCAAGTTACTACTTAGTGGATGCTGATGGTATGGTTGTGAAGGATTATGACGGTACTACAGATGTACCAGTTGAGACGATCGTGGCAGATATGAAGGCCTTAACTAAATAAATAAAAATAACTCAGAAGTTCGAAGGAACTTCTGAGTTATTTTTTAGCCAGCACATCAATTAAATGAAGTGGCACCTATTAGGATTGAACGATACGGTCATTCACAAACGCCTGTATGAAAAATAATTCATTATCATTAGGGTCCCTATTATTTTCTACTTTAAAGTACTCCATAGCATTTTAAGAAAAGGCAACCGCTTCGTGTGACGTAACTAATCGCAAATGGAGTGGTTTTTTTATGGACGATTTAAAGAAAGAAAAAGTGAAATAGCGCCCAATCTATCGTAGCTCTTCATTTATACCTTTACACTCAATAATTTTATTATGTCTACTAAAAACCAAAACTAAATAAAGAATCATTAAAACCGCTGAGTTTTAAATGTATTTTTTTCCAAACATGTATATATTTAATTTTATCAGCTTATATATTATTAGAATGATGTAACGTCTGGCGTCCGATTCTAGGCAAAATTTTTTCCGAGATTTAACGGCATCAATCGCAATGGAAACATCTTCAAGCTGCAAGGTAGGTAGTGCAATCATGTTCAGTTCAGGTGAAACTTCTACAAAAAACGGTCGTTAGCAATGCTTTTAAATTTCTACTATTTTGCCAGGTTTAATGGCTTCTTGATAATGTGTATCGACAAAAATGAAGCGAAAAAATTGTAACTCTAAAATATACGACAATCGTTGTTTATTTTAGAGTTACTTGACGTTGACCAAAAATGATATGAAGGGATGAAATAAATGAATAAGCTTATCGAATTTATAAACGTAACGAAAGAATACAAAATAGGAGAAGTCCCAATCAAGGCTCTTGATGGTGTTGATTTTTCCATTTGTGAAGGGGAATTTGTCGTTATACTGGGTGCAAGTGGGGCGGGTAAAAGTACGATTTTGAATATTCTTGGTGGTATGGATACGGCTACCTCAGGTCAAGTATTTGTTGGGAATCAAGAAATAACTAGATTGAATGAAAAAAAGTTAACAGAATATCGTGGTGAGAAAATTGGTTTTGTTTTTCAATTCTATAACTTAATTCCTAATTTAAATGCTCTCGAGAATGTTGAATTTGCTACTGAAGTATGTAAACACCCTCTAGATGCAAAGGAGATTTTACATCAAGTTGGATTAGAGAATCGTCTCAAAAATTTCCCTTCACAACTTTCTGGTGGCGAACAGCAAAGAGTTGCTATAGCTAGAGCGGTTGCAAAAAATCCCTTGCTTTTACTTTGTGATGAACCAACCGGTGCTTTGGATTATGTAACCGGTAAGTCCGTATTAAAGACTTTGCAAGATTTAAACAGCGAAACGAAGAAATGCGTTATTTTGGTCACACATAATTCTGCAATTGCTCCTATGGCAGACAAAATTATTAAAGTTAAAAGCGGATACATCGAAAGCGTCACGATCAATAATGAAAAACAAAGTGTTGAAGGGATTGAGTGGTAAACATGAAATTGTTTTTAAAATTATTGAGGGACATCAAACAATCTATGGGGCAATTTATAGCCATAGTGATTATTATCGCAGTTGGTGCTTTTTTCTATGCGGGACTAGTAACGTATAGTACTAATCTAAGTGCTTATACGAAGGATTACTTCCAAAAACATCATTTAAGCGATTTAAATGTGTATTACAGTCACCTTTCTAAAAATGATGTGACGCGTTTGAGTAAAATTGAAGGGATCCATAAAATTGAAGGACGTTATACCTTTGATGGAACGCAAGCCTTTGAAGATTACAAAACTGCATTAAAAATACATTCGATCCCTGAAAACAATGAAATAAATACGCCTACTATCATTGAAGGGAATATCCCATTAAACAAGGGTGAGATTTTATTAGATTCTCACTATGCAAAAGAACATCATTATCGTGTTGGCGATCAATTCACAATCAAAGCGAATGACAGAAATCTTGATTTTACAATTAGTGGTTTGGGTGAGAATGTGGAATATGCAAAAAAGAACGAAATTCAAGATCATAAAACTTATGGGGTAGCTTATATTGCTGAAGAAACATTACCTGAAATCTTAGATGGCTTTTATTATAATGAGGTCATCATTGATGCCAAAAAAGGGCAAGATATTGAACAATTAGGCAAATCAATTGAGGTACAATCTAAACAGCTCGGTTATTTAGATCAAGTAAACAAGGAACGGACTTTGAATTATTCTAAAATCAATCAAACGATATATAATAATAACTTAATGAGTAAGGTTATACCTTTAGTTCTCTTTTTGATTGAAGCGGTTATCCTTTTTCTAGTCATGTCGAGGACGATCGATTCTCAAAGAATCCAAGTTGGTATTATGAAGGCTTTAGGTGTGAAAAATAGCAACATTATGCTTCACTATATGGGATACCCTGTGTTGGCAAGTATACTAGGCTCAATCATTGGCTGTGTTCTGGCCGCTTTCGTTTTTATCCCTTTAGTAACGACGTCGTGTGCTAGGGCCTATTCTTTGCCTGACATTAAATTCTCGCTCTCTCTATTTTCAATCATTCCTCCGATTATTTTCTCAAGTGCTTTTGGAGTACTAGCATGTTACTTAAGCGGTAGAGCTATATTAAAAGAACGGGCAGCACAAGCTATGCGTCCTAAACCGCCAAAGAAGATGAAAAAGCTATTGATAGAAAGAGTTCCAGGTTTCTGGAGTTCAATTTCCTACAGTAATAAACTCATATTAAGAAATATATTTTTAAATAAACAAAAGGCTTTAGCGAGTTCGATTGGTGTTGTTGTTAGCACGGTTCTACTAATCACTGCTTTCGGTACTCAGGCATCCTTGCTGAAAGTAGCTAATCAAATTGAAGATGTTTATAGCTATGATTTAAAAGTAGATTATACGATCGGTACATCTCCTAATATGATAAAACAACCTCCTGGTATGAAAGAAAGTTATTTTTTATCCACTTTTCCTATTGAAATCATCAAAGACGCTGAAAAAGAAAATGCTACTTTAATTGTAACTGAAGAAAATAACAATCTCATTCATTTCTTTGATGAAAAGAACAATAGCATACCTTTAGAAAATAACGGCTTACTTGTACCCAAATCTTACGCGGATCAATACGATATTTCAAAAGGGGATTTTATCAAAATAAAGTTCACATCGCCCGAGCTTAAAAACACTACTGTAGATATGAAAGTTTTAAATATATCTACACAATACTCGAATCCATCGTTTTATAGTACACCAGAGTACTTAAAGAGCTTTAACATAGACTACAATCCAACCTCGCTTTTAGTTCAAGCAAATAGCGCCGCGGATCTGATGAGCGTCCGTGACTTTTTTGAACAAGATCGTTATGTAGAAACAATTGCGGATAAGAATGATTTGAAAAAATCAGCCCAATACATTGTGAAACAAAACAGTTTTGTTTTTATCATGTTCATCACAAGTGCCATCATACTTTCTTTTGGCGCCATCTATACGATATCTTCCATAAACATTTATGAAAGGAATCGTGAGCTTGCAACGCTTAAGGTACTAGGCTATCAAAAAAATAAAATAAACAGACTAATATTTTTGGAAAACATTATATTAACTTCATTTGCGGTCATTTTGGCTTTACCGATTAGTGGTTATGTTTATAAAGTTATTGTCAAGGCTCTATCAAGCACCCATCAGCAAATCCCTGATAAATTAAATATTATAATCATTTTGGTTTCTGTATTGCTTGCATTCTTACTGACGATTGTTTCTAATTTACTTCTTAGAAGAAAAGTTACGAAAATCAATATGATTGAATCGTTAAAAAGTGTGGAATAGGCCTTTTCAGATGATCGGACAATATAGCAGTTTTACCCCAGATGCGAAGATAGCTCGTAGCGAATTACAGGAGTACTGGGGAGGACTTTCCAATATCTCATCTTTCGCCAACATGCGAATGAATGAGGTCCTTAAAAGATTTTGGCTTGTTAAGCTAAAGCCTGCGTTTGTTTAAGTACATTTCTTCATGAACTTATTAGTATTAAAGCTGTCTTAAGGCCATATACAAACCCCACTCTCGATTTTGAAAGTGGGGTTTGTATATGGCAACAGAATCGGACAGCTTTTAAGAATGCTATGTTTTGAGGTTTCGAATTTAGTTAAAGGTCCGTGTGTTATAGATAATCCCTTATGTTTAGGTCATATGATTAAAACACTTGAAGAATATGGTAGAATAAAAAGGAGTTAAAAAGGTTTAATTTAACAACAAAGAAATATTTATACTAAAATTTAAAACAGTATATTTGAATTGGAGAATACCTTTATGAAGTCGATATTAATTAAAATTAAAGAATATTTTATATCTAGTGCTCCGAAACCTCCTAAAAATGCTTGCTATTTTTGTAAACGAAAAGCAGCTGATTTAAGAAATTACCGGAATGAAAGAAATAAAAAAATTAAAGTATGTTATCTATGTGTTGAATATGCTGAAAGACGTGCCTATCGTAAATAAATCTTGCTGCTTTTGGGATTAAAACAAGGGTAATAAAAATTGGACAAACGATATCTTGGAATATAGTATGTAATTTTTGGTATAATTACATATAACTATATATATTAAGGAGTGACTATATGAAAAAATTACTTATAGTAACAAGTTATTTAGGCTTTTTTATATTAGGAGGATTAACCTTTACATACCTCTCAACAACGGAAGCGGCAAGCAATTTGAAAAAGATTAGCGTATTTCAGGATACAATCAATTACTATTTTGATAAGGTTGAAAAAAAACCACAAGCGGGTCAATCTGGCTTTATTTATGAAGGTACTACTTATGTGCCAATGCGTTTTGTTGCTGAATCATTAGGGAAAAAAGTGACATGGGATGGAAAATCAAAATCCGTTTATATTGGTGATGTTCCAAAATTCGTCGCTTTAAAAGATGTAAAACCTATTGGGAGTGATGAGGATCACTTCTTCCATAATGCAAGCTCTATTGTGATTAGCACAGGTGAAAAGTTTGAACGATCCTATCAACTTGGTGGATATCATGGTGGAGGGGCTGTACAAGATCATACTGTTGAATACTTAGCGAATGGAAATTACAAAGGATTCGAAACATATTTAGCACCAGTTAAAAAGTTATCGGCGGGCTCTTTCGGCGTAGGTTATATGAAAATTTACGCGGATAATAAATTGATTTATGATAGTGGATCGATAAAAGACAAGGTAAAAGTTAATGTTAATTTAGAAGGTGTTTCAAAAGTGAAGTTTGAAATGGAAGGCGGTGGCTTAGGTATATTAGATCCTAAATTTATTCACTAATTGTCCAAAGTGAATATAGAAGAACCTGAAGCCAATACAGTATAATGCGCGCAGTATAGGATAATTAGTACATCACTTTTTTATAAGTGGTGTACTTCTTTGTTTTGTAAGTAGGTGTATTCATTAATGTATTGGGTGGGGCTTGTGTCATTGATCATGAGAGTCAAATTAAGCCGGAATGAGTCGGATGCTGTGCAAAAATTCCTCAATCAGAAATAAAGGAAGTACTACTACAATAAGTGAGGTTCATTTGAAATATGGGAAGCACCGTTCTAAATTAATGCTTTTTGTGTTGCTTTAGATTAAAGAAATTTATGGTAATATTACTTCTTGCATCCATTTAGATTTTTAGTTAGAATGGTATATAGTTAGATAATCTAATTAAAAGGTGATTAAATGACAAAATTCAAAAAAATGACCACTAATGAAGATGATTTACCCGTATTAGGCCTAGAGCCGTATATTGAGTTGATTCAAACGACTTCTTCGGGTAATTCGGATCAAGAAGATGCAAAATTAGGATTAATGTTGTTGTGGTTAAGTGACTACGTTTTAGATGTAATGGATATTGAGCTGGCTCCTTTCGGAATTACAGAAAGTAAATTAGACTTACTAATATTACTTACACTACATGGTGAAAGACGGGCGACACCTTCTGCTATAGCTGAACGATTAGGGATTACGAGGGCATCGGCAACTTCAATGATAGATTGGTTAGAAAAGAGAAACCTTGTCGTACGGAATCATAGTAAAGAAGATCGTAGGAAAATTTATGTGAGTTTAACAGATGAAGGTCGTACTTTTGTTGCTGAGGTTTTGCCAACTTATTGGTCGTCTTGTGCTTCTAACATGATGGATTTGGAACCTGATGAACGAAAAGTCTTTGAGAAGCTGGTTAATAAATTATTAAAATCTATACAAAGAAGACTTGAGGTGGAACGTTAAACTGTAGCTTCGTTGGTGCAGTTTAATTTTTTTAATCATTTAATTAGATTATCTAACTATAAGTCAATCAAATTAAAAAGGGTGATTTATTGTATGAACAAAGCAATTACAGGAAACCAAGTGAATTATTCTCTGATGACAATTATTTTATCATGGTCAGGGATGGTAGTTATGTCTAGTTTATATTTAACAATACCTCTTATTAGTCTTTTCAGTGATTATTATCATATTTCATTGTCCAAAGCAGGCATCACTTCAAGTATTTTTTCACTTGGATTTGCTACTGGGTGTTTTTTCTATGGAGCTATATCAGAAAAATATGGACGAAAAAATGTGATTGTTATAGGACTTTTTTCATTAAGTATTATAACGTTGCTGTTAGGAATGGTTACTGATTTTTCTTTAATTCTACTACTAAGAGGGTTACAGGGACTTGCGGCGGCTACATTTTCACCAGTAGCACTTGCATATACTCTTGAGGTATTTCCAAATGATAAAAAAGTAGGAGCAGTTGGTTTTATAAGTACGGGGTTTCTTGTAGCTGGTATTGTCGGTCAGGTATTTAGCGGATATGTTAGTGAACATACTCATTGGCATGTAATATTTTATGTTCTTTCTATAGTATATATTTTTACTGCCTTCCTAGTATCGTGGTTTATACCAAAAGGAGTGGTTCATAACCAAACCAAAAATATATGGGAGCCCATGAAAAAGATCGGTACTATTTTTACCAATGGAAATTTATTATTCAGTTATATGATTGCATTCGTTCTATTAATGTCTTTTGTCAGTATGTATATTATTTTGGGTGAGTATCTTACGAGTGCTTCTTTTGGAATGAGTAGTCAGAAACTAATTTACATTCGATCTTTTGGTATTTTAGGAATGATAATGTCACCTTTTGCAGGAAAATTAGCAAAACGATTCAATGTGTTGTTTGTACTTAAAGTTGCCTTGACTCTTTCGATTATCGCACTTATCATGATGAGCGTTATTTCAAACATAATTGGTTTAACCATCATTAGTATCATATTTGTTAGTGGAATTGCTCTTGCTGTCCCTTCATTAGTGACACTTGTTAGTCAATTAGGCTGGAAAATGGGTGGCATTGCAGTCTCTATGTACACGGTTATTTTATTTGCTGGAACAAGTGTTGCGCCCATTATATCTGTTTACTTTATGAAAACTGGTAGCTTTACATTAGCATTCATTCTTCTTGCTACAACACTTAGTATCGGATTAGTTTCTGCAATGATGATAAAAATGCAAACTAAGAAAATCCTAAATTGATTATTGATGGACTATCAGCATTAAAAAGCATCTTCACTTTTAATAAAAAAATCATCATTGACTTTTAAAATAAGGCAACTTGTTTTAGAAAGCAATTTAAAATGATTGTTCAGACTAAACAAACCCCTTTTTATTGTTACGAGAGAGGGTATGTTCTAGTAATAGCTACTTACTTAATAATGAAAAGAGGGATTTAAAATTGGCAATATTACTATAAACTTTTCAATTAAACTAGCTATAACAGTCCGTTTACCTTTGAGGTAGACGGGCTTTTTATTGAATGTAGAGAAAAAAATACCGCGCGGAAAGCAGAAAGAGAAAGTACTCAAAAGGTCGATAAAACATAGTTCCTTAGTTATTATTCATATTTGCTTTTGTCAAAAACATGTAATGTTGTTTTTATTTTTGTTAAAAGTGAACAATGTTATTTAAATGCTCCTATCTTACAATTGCATTAAGGAATACCATAAGGAAATAGGAGAAAGTAGAAGTGAGTAAAAATGAAAATACTTTGTTTTTTGTGCAAAATATACAAAGTGAAAACTGAAATTTCATTCACCTCTTCATATGTGATTTTAACGGGGATCTTTCTATTTTTAAACTATGGTACCTAGTTAATCAACAGACGTATTGCAAAATAATAGGAGGGAATTGATGACATGTTAGTTAAATTATTAGAACCATTAAATGTTTCGGATTCGATCATTGAAAAATTAGCGGAACCAATTAAACAGCGAGGTCATGAATTTGTTTATTACAACGAGAAAACAACAGATTCGGCAGAATTAGCAAGACGTAGTGAAGGTGCAGATGTTATTATGATTGCTAATAATCCTTATCCTACAGAAGTCATTGATAAAAACGACAATCTAAAACTAATCAATGTTGCCTTTACAGGTGTTGATCATGTAGGGATCGCTCAAGCTAAAAACCAAGATATTATGGTATGTAATGCTGCTGGTTATGCAAATCAAGCAGTTGCGGAAATAACAATTGGTTTAGTATTAGATGTGTATCGTCATATTACTCAGGGGGATAAAGAGATTCGTTTCACTAATTTCCCAGGAGCATTCCAAGGTCGTGAAATTAAAGGGAAAACAGTTGGTTTGATTGGTACAGGTAAAATTGGTATGATGACGGCTCATTTATTTAAAGCATTTGGTGCAAAAATAGTGGCTGCAGACCAATCCCGAAGAAATCCAGAAGCTGAAGCTTTAGGAATCGAGTATATGGAATTAGATGAGGTATTAAAACAATCTGATATTGTATCCTTACATATTCCGTTACTACCAAGTACAAAGGGATTAATCTCTAAAGAAAAATTAGAATTAATGAAGGAATCAGCTATTTTAATCAACTGCGCACGAGGTCCGATTGTTGATAATGATGCATTGGCAGATGCATTAAATAAAGGGCGAATTGCAGGGGCTGGTATCGACGTTTTTGATATGGAACCACCTATTCCTGAAGACTATAAACTATTACACGCTAAAAATGTAATTTTAACACCACACGTAGGTTTCCTTACTAATGAAGCGATGGAATTGCGTGCTACAATTGCATTCGATAACACGATCGCATTTTTAGAGGGTAAACCTCAAAATATTATGAATAGATAATTCCTTGATGTATTTTTGCAAATCCGACAAGTTTTTATTTGTTGTTTAATAACGCTAAATCATTTGGGTATGGTGAAGTTGGAAATTTGAAACAAGGAGAAAATACTATGACATTTAAAAAAGTAGCAAGAAATGATTTGAAAAATCGTATTTTCCATTGGCCAGATATTCAAGAGTTTAGAGATGAAGAAGCGACAAAACATATTTTCTATGAAACACCTAATACTGTTGGAGCTGTCTGGTGCATGCGTCCAGGACAAGATTTGCCCATTCACTCGCATAAGCAAGCGGATGATATTTGGATTGTTATTAAAGGAACTGCAGATTTTTATCCAGAATGTGGTGAAATGGTGCAAATTAAAGCTGGTGATGTTGTTGTTGCACGTCCGGGTGAAAAGCATGGTATGACAAATAATTCTAATAAAGATTTTGTAATGTTAGGAATTGCGGGTCCAACACCAATTGGTTTTATTCCGCATTAATAGTATTGAGTTAACTTTCACGTCTGTTGGTTAACTAGTTTTCATCGTAAAAAAGAGAGGTTAACATATTTCACAGGCATATGTGAATCTTAGAACGAGGCTGTCCAAACAGTCAGATCAAAATCTGACTGTTTATCAGCCTTTTCATAATAATTAGAGAAGCGGATTGAGGAAACGAAAGGTTTTTCTCAATCCGCTTTTTTTCGGCTTTTTAGACAGCCTCTCAAAGATTCAACAGTAACATAAAGCAAGGGTTTATAGGTTTAGACGAAATTTTATTTATTTTGAGAATGCTCTTTTGTCTAAAGTGTTTAAAGTCATTTTTATTTTTGTTCAAAGTGAACAATGTTATTTACCTACTCGTAATCTACAATCAAGTTAAGTAATAACAGCAGTAAATACTAAAAAAGTGGGAGTGTCAACCATGGAACAAACAGTTAAACATGACCCGAATTATTACAAAAAAATCATTTTTGCACTATGTTTAGGTTGGGTAGTTATTTGGATTTATCGTACAATACTTACGCCAATCTATCCACAAATTCAAGAATCGCTTGGTAATATTAGCGATACACAAGTAGGACTTATTGCTTCAATTTATTTCTTTGCCTATACTGGTATGCAAATTCCATCAGGAATACTCGTCGATAAATTTGGACAAAAACGAGTATTAATCCCTGCGTTTATCATCTTTGCATTAGCAGCATTCGTCATTGGATCAAGCACGACAATTACTCAAGTTTATATAGGCGCCTTAATGGCAGGTCTTTCGACTGGTTCATATTATGGTGCAGCGTTCTCCTTATCAGCTAAACATATGCCAAAAGATAAGAAAAGTTTTTCTAATGCGATCATCAACAGTGGTTCGGCATTAGGGATGGTCATTGGTCTAGTAGGTTCATCTGTATTAGTAGGTGGTCTTGAAATTAAATGGAATTTCATGCTGTATATTATAGCAGTTTTAATAGTAGCTGTAACATTTGTGTTTATGTTATTTGTCAAACAAGACAAAAAAACAGCTACAAATGAAACATCTGAAGATAAGAAAACAACACAAAACACAGTATCTCAAGGCGTAGAATTATTCTCGCCAAAAAAATTAGTTATTTATTTCGTATATTTTGCAACATGTTATGGTTATTACATGATTGTGACGTGGTTACCATCATTCCTTGTCTCAGAAAAAGGATTCGAACAAGGTTCAGTAGGATATGTAGCTGCTTTAGTTGCAGTCACAGCAGTACCTGGTGCATTGATATTTTCTAAGTATATTGATAAAAATGCACATATGCGTCAGAAATTAATTATCTTCTTGTTAATTGGTGCAGCCGTAACAATTAGTTTAACCGTATTTGCACCTAACCCTGCTGTCCTTTATGGAGCACTAATTTTATATGGCTTATTAGGTAAACTTGCCATTGATCCAGTTTTAATCACATATGTAACTGATTCAGTACCTTCCAACAGCATGGCTAAAGCACTAGGTATCTTTAACTTCTTTGGGATGACTTCATCAGTTATCGCGCCAACTCTTACTGGTTATATTGGTGATATCACTGGTTCGAAAGTACTGGCATTCTATATTGCAGCAATACTTCTTGTAGCAGCAACGATTTTATTCTTCCTTGTCGTGATGTTGAAAGAGAAGAAAACAATCAACCCCCTAATTAATGAATAAAGTAAAGCTACCTATCAGTGGAGGTTTAATACTTCTCCCGCTGATAGGTAGTTTTGTTATTCCTAATTCCTGTCTAAAGCTAGCGGAATTTATCGAAGTCTTACAAGCTAATGTTCTAAATTTATATAAAACAAGAGTTGTACAACCCCATGCAATCCATGTTCAATATAACAACTGAATTAAGCAGTAGTAACAAGAAACAAATTCTTGTTACTACTGCCTTTTCGATTTAGTGTGTATATAGTATTTTATATATTATTGGTTTGGCAGTGTTTTTCGGCAGGATCACCAACCGCAACATGGATTCATTTTTCTTATTGAGCTAACTAAGCAGTGTAGTTGGAGTACAATCTTCTTTTAAAATTGGAACTTTCACCCAATGATAAACGTTAAACTTTTAAATTCTCTATTGCTATTAATAGCTTTGTGAAATAGAAAGGAGACTTTTATGAAATCCAATCTTTTAATATGGGTATTTTTTCTTCCTTTATTCTTATTTTTCAGTTTAATGCTATATATGGAAGTGTCAATTTATTCAGCTTTGCCTCCAGAACTAGGTGGAAGGGGTTTTTGGGTAGAATTTAAAAATGTTTGGTATCTTTCAATTTGGTTTTATGCAATAGTATTATTAATTTCCTTCTTTCTATATTTGAAGTTTCTATATAAAGAAAAATAAAGAATTAATGAACTATTGATGTTGAACTCCCACGAAAGAACATAATCATCTTTCATTTTCTGTGGTAAAGTGCTGATTTTTGTGCTTCACGGATGGTTAACTGGAGCTTTAGCTGAAGAGGAGCTACTACATTTTGCATGCTCATAATTGAGGTGGGGAAGCAAGTGTAGCGGTAAAGTAGGTAATAAGAATCCCGCTAAAAAGCATTCATAACAGCTTTTTAGCGGGTTTTTAACATTAAAACGTTATTTTCTCTGATGCAAATAACGCTAATCGTAAATCCAGTGAAATATCAGGCGCTTCGATAGGCTGGCCTAAAATCTCTTCACATTTTTTAATCCGATATTTGACCGTATTGCGATGAATAAATATATCCTCTGAAGTTTTTGTAAGATCACAATGGTTCGCCAAATAGATTTTCAATGTATGTTTTAGTTCTTTTTCTTTCGTTGTTTTCGGATAGGCTAATGAACCTAGCGTATACGTGATAAACGGCTTTAATTTATTGGCTGGAATAAGTTGTAATAATTCTTCTACACTTTTAGATTTATAGAGTTCTATAAATTCTATTTTCCCACTTTCAGACTTGTGATCAAAAGCTTCATTCGCTTCGAAATAAGAGAGTGGTAACTGTGAGAATTCAGTGACTTCATTTCCAATACCAAATGAAAGTGTACTATTAAAAAGTTTTTGATATTCTTTTTGGATATATTTGCAGTAATCTAAATAATATTGATGTTTCGTTTGTAATAGTATCGTAAACCGATGATTCCCTGGAGACATATAGACACTGATAGAAGGATCAATGTCCGTCAACTTATGTGTGAGCCATTCAAAGGTCATCTGATAGCGCTCATTCAAATAAATATTATTTTCCACATCTCTTTCTTGATCAATTGCACAAACGATCACTTGATAGAAATTAGATGGTTGGATAAGATGCTTTTTTAAAAACTCAGGGTGTTGTTTAACTGAAATAAGATTATCAGGATGTTCAGACATTAACGTTTCGAAAAAGCGGTTTACATCTTGTTGTTCCGCTTCTTTGATTTTACTATTTTTATAGATGGCAAGACTGAGTGTATTGACAGCTTGTTCTATGGCAAGCAAACTAAATGGATACGTAAGCGTATTGACATTTGAGACCATCAAATAATATGGAAAATATTTAAATGCTGGAACCTCAAATATAATATGTTCTTCTTGGAAAGATGCTTTATTATTAGGTGAAATTTGATTGGAATTAACGCATCTTTTGAAGTAACTAAGATTTTTTTGAACTTGCTCTGAGTGTTCGTGGAAGTGATGGCTCATCGATTTAATTTGATGGAAAGGATTTAAGAGCATCACCGGGACTCTGAGGAGTCTGCTCATACGTTCAATCATCATTTCCAAGCTCAAACCTCTCATAAGCATTGTATTTAATTCTTGTTGGATATCTAATGCGAAATATAACTTTTCAGTTTCTTCATCCAATATATAGGATGATATATGGTGTGTAATGGATCCAAGATTCCAACTATCAGGGATTCTGATAATAGGGAATTTTAACTCATTTGCATATTCTAATACTTCCTCGTCGATCTTTTCTAAAAAGCGCGATAACTTAACGCCTATACCGGCAACTTGTATATCATTTAATTCTCGTATGAGATCTATTAATCCGGATTGGTCGTCTTGATAACACATACCCGTAGTGACGATAAATGAATGTGGTGCTGTGAAATCTTTAATGTCAGGCGTTTCCGTAATATCAACCATTTCTACTTCTCTTTCTAAATCGCCCTCATCATTTAACAATATTAAATCAGAAAATTGTTGGACAGACATAATTTCTTTTAATGTTGTCACAAGAATCATCTCCTCTATCTTTGTTAGAAAAAGCCAAAATATTATTTAAATATGTAAGATGCTACAAGGATAAGCTATCTCTCTGATTGTATACTATTTTCGAAGGTTATTATACGTATAATTCTTTATTTCGAAATAGTAAAGGAGATTCATGCTGAACTAGGTCAAAATATTCTATGTAATGCTTTGTTTTTGAAAAGCGGGTTACAACAAGGATAGCATGATAAAGTAGCTCGAACAAAGAAATCACCTTTACTCAACTAAACCATGTTAGAAAGAAGTGACAACGATGTGGGATCAACAATACAATCCACTTGGAAACGAAATAGTGAGTGGCATCATAGCCTTTCTTCCTATACTCCTATTTCTACTTAGTTTAACAATCTTTAAGTTAAAAGGGATTTATGCAGCAGCCTTAACTTTAGGGGTTACTATGATCATTTCAGTCGGAATTTTTGATATGCCGATTGGCAAAGCTTTCGCGGCCATTCTTCTAGGAACAGGCAAAGCGCTGTGGCCTATTGGTTATATCGTCATAATGGCTGTTTGGTTGTACAAAATTTCTGTGAAAACTGGAAAATTTGAAATCGTACGTGGTAGTATAGCGAATATTACCGAGGATCAAAGACTGCAATTATTGCTCATTGGTTTCTGTTTTAATGCCTTCTTGGAAGGAGCGGCCGGATTAGGTGTTCCAATCGCTATTTGTGCAGCCTTACTTGTGACGCTTGGTTTTAATCCGATTAAAGCTGCTGGACTTTGTCTAATCGCCAATGCCTCTACGGGCGCATTTGGTACAGTTGGAATTCCAGTCATTACTGGTGCTGAAGTAGGTGGGTTGGAAACGTTAGAACTGTCAAGAATGACAGCCTATCTATTACCTTTAATTTCATTTCTCGTACCTTTTCTCCTCATTTTTATTTTAGATGGAATCAAGGGAATAAAAGAAATATTCCCAGCTATTTTAGTCGTTAGTAGTGTCTATTCAGTGCTTCATTTACTGACAATTACTATGATCGGTCCGGAGCTTGCGAATATTATTCCTTCTTTAGTTAGTATGGTTGCTTTAGCGTTATTCTTAAGGAAATGGCAACCGAAAACGATTTACCATGAGCCCGGAGTAGAACTTACAGGTAAATTAAAAAACTATACGATGAAAGAGATTTTGGTAGCATGGTCACCATTTTATATACTTACAGGTGTTATTGCCGTTTGGAGCTTGCCTATATTTAAACAATTATTTGTAGATGGTAGTGTACTTGATTTTACGACTGTCGCTTTGAAAATTCCAGGATTACATGATCAAATTATGCGTACACCACCGATCGTAACAGAAGCAAATTCTATACCAGCTATTTTAAATATTAACTTTGTTTCTGCTACGGGAACGGCGATTTTATTGGCCATCATTTTAACAAGTGTCCTGTTTCCTGCGTTAAACATCAGACAATCCGTTCATTTGTTAGGTGACACGATTAAAGAACTATGGTTACCGATTCTTACAATCGTACTTGTAATGGCTTTTGCTAATCTTTCGGACTTTTCTGGTCTTAGCACTTCTCTAGGACTGGCACTTGCTAAAACGGGTGAATTTTTCCCATTTGTTAGTCCAGTATTAGGATGGATTGGTGTCTTTCTCACGGGATCTGTTGTGAATAATAACGCATTATTTGGCAGCTTGCAGGTAGTTACCGGAACGCAGATCGGCATCTCACCATCGTTGCTAATGGCAGCTAATACTGCTGGAGGAAGCGTAGCAAAATTGATTTCACCACAATCTATCGCGATTGCTGCGGCAGCTGTTAATCAAACCGGGAATGAGTCAAAAATCTTTCAATATACAATACGATACAGTTTAGGCTTGCTTCTACTCGTATGTATCATGACACTTGGGTTATCGTTCATCCTCTAATGACGTAAATAATGAATATACCACATAGTAAATCTAAGTTTTTACATAGATTTACTATGTGGTTTTTGTTTTTACATAAAGATAAACTCGATTATTTGCTCCGCTCAAACGCCTTATTAGTACCTTTACATAAACGATAGCGAACAGCATTTTTTTACCTCACAGCTCCTTACCAATTTTTTGTCTAAAGTGCATAAAACGACCCTCCATTATTGTTCGTTGTGTCAATGAATGGTTATGAGGAAGGACCTATAATAAAAGTGTAGAAGGAAGGAGTGAAAGAGTAATGGATATTCAATTAACTTTTGAAGCTTTAGATAAGAAATTCACAGGTTTTGGTGGCTTAGAACAAGGTGGAATTACACGCCTTTTATATTCTCAAGAATGGAATGAGGCAGTTCGTGAGCTGGAAAAAACATTCAAAGAAGAAGGATTAGAAGCAAGTTTTGACGACATAGGGAACTTATCTGGACGTCTTGTTGGAAGTAAATATCCAAAAGAAACAATTATGACAGGTTCACATATCGACACAGTTGTTGAAGGTGGGCATCTGGATGGGCAATACGGTATCTTATCTGCACTTGTTGCTGTGAAATATTTAAAAGAAAAATATGGTCAACCACTACGATCTCTAGAAGTATTATCACTTGCAGAAGAAGAAGGTAGTCGTTTCCCTTATACATTTTGGGGTAGCAAAAACTTCTTTAACCTAGCTGAAAAATCGGATGTTGACACAATTGAAGATGCTGAGGGTATTAAGTTCGAAGATGCGATGCGTCAATCAGGCTTTGATTATCGAAAAACTACTGACGTTCGTAAGGACATCAAAGCATTTGTTGAAATTCATATTGAACAAGGTAAAGTGTTAGAGACAGAAAACAAAACAATCGGTGTTGTTAATGGCATCGTCGGTCAAAAACGCTTCACGATTAACTTAAAAGGTGAAGCAAACCACGCTGGTACTACGCCAATGTCATTACGTCGCGATACAGTTGTTGCCTATAGTGAAATTGTCTCAGACTTAACAAAACGTGCTAGAGAAATTGGGGAACCACTGGTGTTAACGTTCGGTCATGTCACACTTGTACCAAACACAGTAAATGTAGTTCCAGGTGAAATTACGTTCTCAATAGATTGTCGTCATATTGATCAGCAAATACTAAATGATTTTGCAGCAGAAATCGAAGACAAAATTAAATTAGTCGCCGAAGCAAATAGCATGACTTACGACATTAATTTATGGATGGATGAGGCACCAACATTGATGGACAAAGATATTGTTCAAATCATTGAACTAGCAGCAAAGAATAATGTAGGTGATCGTTATAAAGTGATGCCATCTGGTGCAGGACATGACTCACAAATCTTCGCGCAATATGTTCCAACGGCGATGTTGTTTGTACCTTCTATTGGTGGAATTAGTCACAATATTACAGAAGAGACGAAGATAGAAGACCTTGTTAAAGGTATCGAAGTATTAGCAGAAGTACTTTATGAACTGGCGTATAAAGAATAAACATTGAACAGGAGCGGACTTATTTATGGGTTACTTAAATCTAAATCAAGGATACAGAGAAGGTTTATTAGAAACACGTTCTGTCATTAAAAAAGATAATTACGCATTAATCACACCAGACGGCTTAGTGAATAATGTTGTACCTGGCTTTCAAGATTGTGACGTAACAATCTTAGGATCTCCACGTTTAGGCGCAAGATTCGTAGATTACTTAGTAACGGTTAAAAACGAAGGTGGAAATAAAACTGGTTTCGCTGGTGAAGGTATTCAATCGTTTGTATACGTTATTTATGGCACAATCAACGCTTATGCAGCTGGTGAAAAATACGAATTAACGGCAGGTGGATACTTATATGTACCGCCACACTTACAGTTAACTTTTGAAAATAATAATAACGGTGAGGATAGCCGCTTATTTTTATATAAAAAACGTTATCAACCACTTAAAGGCCATCCACTTAAAGGGCATACACCTGATGTAGTGACAGGTAATGTGAACGACATTAAACAAGAAGCTTATGAAGGTATGAAAGAAGTATTAATCCAAGACTTATTACCAAAAGAAATTGGATATGACATGAATATTCATATTCTTTCATTCAAACCAGGTGCTTCACATGGTTACATTGAAACCCATGTCCAAGAACACGGCGCGTACGTTTTAAGTGGGCGAGGCATGTACAACTTAGACAACGAATGGATGCCAGTTGATAAAGGGGACTATATCTTTATGGGCGCTTATGTACCTCAGGCAACTTATGCAATTGGTTTAGATGAACCATTCTCATACATTTATTCTAAAGATGCTAACCGAGACATTGACCTATAAAGAGGAGGCCTAATGAATCTTTGAAGCTATTGAAAGATTCATTAGGTATCTCCGTTACAAAAGAAATTCACTTATGTAGAATCTGACAAAATATTTTAGTGATGTAAGAGAAGGGGCTGACAATATGCGTGTATCGAAGGAAGAACTATTTAATTTAATGAAACAAAAGTTTATAAAAGCGGGATTAAATGAAGGAGCGGCACATGATGTTGCAGACGTATTAACATACGCCGATCATAGAGGTATTCACTCCCATGGTGCCGTACGTGTTGAATACTATTCTGAACGAATTGCAAAAGGTGGTATTACAACAAATCCAAACTATACATTTGAACAAACAGGACCTTGCTCTGCTGTCTTTGGTGGGGATAATGGTCCAGGTCACCAAATAGCAAAACAAGCGATGGAAAAAGCGATTGAAATGGCTAAAAAATCAGGTGTTGCCGTAGTTGGTATGAAAAATATCTCACATAGTGGTGCATTAGGTTACTTTGTTGAAATGGCAGCGGAACAAGATATGGTTGCTCTAAGTATGTGTCAATCAGATCCAATGGTTGTACCGTTTGGCGGAACAGAACCTTATTTTGGGACAAATCCAATTGCATATAGTGCACCGTCTGCTGATGACCGTATCATTACATTTGATATGGCGACTACTGTCCAAGCATGGGGCAAAATCTTAGATGCAAGAAGTAAAAATGCATCGATTCCAGATACATGGGCTGTTGATGCTACTGGTGCGCCAACAACGAATGCAAGAGATGTTCATGCACTCCTGCCAATTGCAGGTCCAAAAGGATACGGCTTGATGATGATGGTAGATATTTTATCAGGTAGTCTTCTAGGAGTCCCACATGGTATACATGTGTCTTCTATGTATCAAGACTTAACTAAAGGGCGCGATTTAGGTCAAATTCATATCGTGATTAACCCTGCCTATTTCACAAATTTAGATACTTTTAAACAACAAATTACAACGATGCTTAATGAATTAAAAGCGCAGCCAGCAGCAGAGGGATATGGAGAAATTTATTATCCAGGTGAACGCGGTATATTAAGAAGTAAAGAATATGATAAAGAAGGTATAGAAATCGTAGACGACATTTACAACTATCTTGTGTCAGACGACGTTCATTACGATCGTTATCATGGAAAAAATAGATTTGCAGAATAATAAATTGGAGGATCATCATGTTATACACAATTATAAAAGAAAACACTTATAAAGACTCTATCGTGTTAATGCTTTTATCAAATAAATTATCTGCAATTGATGGTGTAAACAAAGTATCAATCATGATGGGAACACCAGCGAACAAAGACATTTTTAAATCTTCTGGCTTAGGTACGGATGAATTAGAAAACGCAAAGCCAAATGATATTGTCATCGTTGTAGATACAGATCAAGAAGAAAAAGTAGACGAAGTGAAAGAAGAAGTTGAGATTGCTTTAAAAGGTGAATCAGATTCACAAAATACGTCTAAAGATCAAGAAGCACATAACTGGAAACGTGCAATGGAGCTCGCGAACAATCCGAACTTAGCGTTAATTTCAATTCCTGGTCAATATGCAGCAATGGAAGCGGAAAACGCATTGAACGAAGGCTTACATGTATTTATGTTCAGTGACAATGTTTCGAAAGAAGACGAAGTGAAATTGAAACAAAAAGCGCATGAAAAAGGGTTATTAGTGATGGGTCCAGACTGTGGTACTGCACTTATTCACGGCGTACCTCTTGCCTTTACAAATAACGTCAACGAAGGTGATATCGGTATTGTTGGGGCATCTGGTACAGGAATCCAAGAAGTCACAACAATTATTGACCGTTATGGTAAAGGTGTTACAAACGCTCTTGGTACAGGTGGACGTGATTTATCGACGGAAGTTGGTGCCATCACTATGTTAGATAGCATCAAAGCGTTAAATCAAGATCCGAAAGTAAAAGTAATTACAGTGATCTCCAAACCACCTGCGGAGGAAGTACAACGCAAAGTATTAAACTTATTAAGAAATATTGATAAACCAATTGTTACGCTATTTTTAGGTGACAAACCTTCCTATCAAGAAGAGAACATCTATCATGCTTATACACTTGAAGAAGCAGCAGTTGTAGCTGTCCAATTATCAAATGGGGATAAACCGAATTTTGAACCAACAACAGCTGAACGTGTAAATGTTTTATTACAAGAATCACAAGTTGGTATAAAAGGTTATTATTCAGGCGGTACGTTAGCATCTGAAGCAGCGATGCTAGTGAGAGAT
The DNA here is from genome assembly GCF_040183165.1 of Lysinibacillus zambalensis. Taxonomy (NCBI): domain Bacteria; kingdom Bacillati; phylum Bacillota; class Bacilli; order Caryophanales; family Bacillaceae; genus Lysinibacillus; species Lysinibacillus zambalensis. The sequence goes on along the minus strand of NZ_JBEGDG010000001.1, from coordinate 234,022 downwards.
GCTTTCAAAGATACAATAACGGAAGAACAGAACGATAACTTTGTTTTAAAAACAAAAAATCATGAAATTATCGATTTAGGTGATGATGTTTATACAAAAGGCAAACCACACCCGATGATTGATCCTGAAAAACGTATCGAAATGCTTGAAAAATCCGTTAACGATCCTGAAACAGCGGTCATTATGATTGATAACGTAATCGGTAACGGTGGTCATGAAGATATGGCCAGTGAACTAGCACCAGCAATCAAACGTATTTTAGACAGCGCACGTCAAGATGGTCGTCAACTTGCAGTGCTTGCAACAGTTGTAGGTACAGCACAGGACATCCAAGGTTACGATAAACAAATTGAGATCTTAAAAGAGAGTGGCGCAATTATTTGTAAGACAAACGACCAAATGGTTCGCACTGCTATCCAACTTGTAGGCGGTAAAGTGGAACAACCTATTACTGATGTACAAAAATTTGACTATACAAAAGAAAGCTTAGTAGTGGATGAGAAAATTATGTCCTTAATCAATATGAAACCAAGCGTGATCAATATTGGGCTAAAAAGCTTTACAGAAGCTGTTCAAAACAGTGGCTCGGAGTGTGTTCAATTTAACTGGCGTCCTATTGCTGGTGGCGATGAGAAGTTAATGAAAGTACTTCAATTCTTAAACTATTATGAAGGAGGTACAATCTAATGGGTTTCAGAACAATAAATGAAGCGAACGAAGCCGTTATTCAAAAGATCATAGTAGCAGCACCGTTCTTAACGGATGTTGTACCTGCTAAGTCTGTTATTCCAGAATTAAAAGAGTATGTATTATTACATGCTGGACCTCCAATGAAATATGAAAACATGACAGATCCTATGCAAGGTTCCTGCGTTGGCGCAATCCTTTTTGAAGGATGGGCAAAAGACGAGGAGGGTGCACGTGATTTACTTGAAAACGATCAGATTACATTCATTCCATGTCACCATGTGAATGCGGTTGGGCCAATGGGTGGTATCACATCACCTAATATGCCAGTCCTTGTCGTTGTTAACAAAGAGAGTGGTCACGAGGCGTACTGTCAAATGAACGAAGGCATTGGAGCCGTATTACGCTTTGGTGCTTATAATGAGCAAGTAATCAACCGTTTACATTGGATGAAAGACGTATTAGGTCCAGTGTTAAGTAAAGCATTAAGAACATTGGATGAAGGCTTGAACGTTAACGTATTGTTTGCGAAAGCGATTGCCATGGGTGATGAATTCCACCAACGTAATATTGCTGCTTCACTTGCGTTTTTAAAAGAAATAGCGCCAATCATTACGTCATTAGAAGATGTTGAAAAAGAACAATGTACAGAAGTAATCCAGTTCTTAGCTGACACAGACCAATTTTTCTTAAACATTGCCATGGCGGCTGGTAAAGCGATGATGGATGCAGCACGTACGATCGAACACGGTACAGTTGTTACTGCGATGTGTCGAAACGGTGAAAATTTTGGTATTCGCATTGCGGGTATGGGAGACGAATGGTTTACGGCTCCTGTTAATACGCCACAAGGATTATATTTCACTGGTTACTCAGCAGAAGATGCAAACACAGATATGGGTGATTCAGCGATTACTGAAACAATTGGCGTTGGCGGTATGGCAATGATTGCAGCTCCTGCAGTTACACGCTTTGTAGGTACGGGCGGATTTAATGATGCGCTTGAAACTAGTAATCAAATGACTGAAATTTGTATTAGTGAAAACCCGAACTTTGTCATCCCAACTTGGGACTTCAAAGGCGCATGTTTAGGTATCGATGCTAGGAAAGTTGTTGAAACAGGAATCACTCCAGTCATCAACACAGGTATTGCCCACAAAATTGCGGGTTACGGACAAATTGGTGCCGGTACAGTCCATCCACCAATCGAATGTTTCGAGAAAGCTATTACAGCTTATGCTGAAAAGCTAGGTTTTAAAGGATGATTTTACAAGCAAGTGCGGTTGGTTTAACCGCACTTCAATTGTTAAATGAAGGTAATACCTTTTCCGTGCATAGTATTTTTGAAAAAGGGTTGAATATCGTTGATCAAAATGGTGAATTGATATTTGCTGGTACCGATGAAAATGGGACATTTCCGTTTGGTATATTGCTTGATCCACAAACGAAAGAAACGATGAAGGCCTATATTCAAGTGGGAGATACGTTAACAGTTCGTCATAATCGTCTGTCTCATAACGGTTTTGACATGTTGTTTAATTCAAAAACACTCCCTTTAAATATGGATTTTGAACATGCAAATATTACTCAATTAAAAGAAAATTTTCAAGACATTTCATTTAATTGCTATGAATCAACAGATTTTGAACGTGCACGTGTGTTGTCCTTGATCAATCGATTACACGATCCAACTGAAAATCTTGAAGAGACATTTCGTTACTTCATTGGACGTGGACAAGGCCTAACACCAACTGGTGACGATATACTGGTCGGCATTTTGTACGGGCATTTTATCAATTATTTTATCGAACATAAACATCTCGAAACGTTAAAAGCTTTAATGAAGGAACCGTTAACGACCATTGTTAGCAAGCGTTTTATAACATGTGCTTTAGATGGTCTATTTAGTTCGAAGATTACAGCATTGCAACATGATCCATCTTTAGAAAGCATGAAACGGCTGATAGATGTAGGATCATCATCCGGGATGGATACGTTATATGGCATTTATATGTCATTAACTAAGGAGTGAAAGAAATGGGGAAAAGTGTAGTTATTGCTTTGGGCGGTAATGCCATTTTACAGCCAAAACAAGAAGCAACTTATGATAATCAATTTAAAAACGTAGTGTCGGCAACAGGCCATATGGTGGAAATTCGAGAAGCGGGGCATAAAATTGTCATTACACACGGCAATGGTCCGCAAGTAGGAAATATTATTGCTCAGAACGAAGCTGCTAAAAATGTTGTTGAACCACTACCAATCCATGTTTGTAACGCAGAATCACAAGGGTTCATTGGTTATATGATGGAAACAGCTTTAAAAAACCATATGAAAGAACGAGGCATTGCTACAAACGTGGTGACATTGCTCACAATGGTTGAAGTGGCCAAGGAAGATCAAGCGTTTAAAAATCCGACTAAACCGATTGGTGTATTTTTCTCGGAGGAAGAAGCGAAACGTCTAGAAGCGCAAGGCTTTACGATGGCGGAAGATGCAGGACGGGGTTACAGACGAGTAGTCCCTTCACCAGAACCACAAGTCATTCATGGTATAGACGAAATTAAACGTTTAATTGATGATACAATCGTTATTTCATCTGGTGGCGGCGGTATACCTGTATATCGTGAAGACAATGGTCAATTACATGGTATTGAAGCAGTCATTGACAAAGATCGTTCAGGATTAAAGCTGGCACAACAAGTGGCTGCGGATGTTTTCATGATGCTAACAGATGTACCAAATGTCTATATTAATTTTGGGAAAGAAAATGAGCAAAAATTAAGCCACATTACAGTAGCAGAAGCTGAACAGTATGTTGCAGAAGGACAATTCCCTGCAGGAAGTATGTTACCAAAAATGCAAGCAGCTATAGAATTTGCGAAATTAGGTAAAGAGGCAATTATTTGTTCATTAGATCAAGCGATAGCTGCATTAGACGGAAAAGCAGGTACACGTATAACAAAATAAGCTAAATTAGTTGTTTGCAACGTCCTAGAGCGAAATATAGCGTTTTCTAGACGTTGCAAACTTCTTGTCGTTTACTTACTTCGAAATTATTGAATTGCTCTTAGAAGGGATTCTAATAGCCTTTAAACGAACTAGAGGAAAGTATATGAATCGATTGTTTTAATTTGAGAGTCCAAAACTATTTGTCTTAAAAGTGGAGAAATAGTTTTGGGCTTTTTTATATATAGGAAAAAAAGGATAATAAAGTATAATGAAGATGTAAAACAGTTTGAAAACTTCTAAGATTTACGGCTATTACATATCATTATTCTGTGTTTTGAAACAAAATGGACGATAAAAATGATTATTTAAAGGGGAGAAAACTAAAAGATGAGTGTAACTATTTATAACGGAGAACGTTCTGAAGAAAGTATTCAATTCGAAAAATGGATAATTGCTGAAAGTAATAAAGAGAGTTTTTCTAGTATTGCAAATACTGAACAGTTTGTTAAGGAAAGAGGAACTGAAAACACTAAACCATATGTTATTGGAGAGGATGTTACATTTTTAAGCGAAGTTAAGGAGCATGTATTCGAGGGAATGCAAGTTTTCACATTAAATGACGAAAAGTCTTTGAAGCGAAAAGCTATTTTATATCTACACGGTGGTGCTTGGACGGAGCAACCTTTAAGTTTCCATTGGTTGTTCTTGGATAAAATGGCGCAATCTTTGAATGCGAAAATAATTGTACCGATTTATCCTAAAGTGCCTCATTTTAACTATAAGGATACTTACCCGAAAATTCTAAACCTATATAAAGAAATGCTTGCAACTGCTGAAAATTCAAATCAATTAACGATCATGGGGGATTCGGCGGGCGGTAATATAGCACTAGGCCTGGCCCATGTTATAAAATTGAACAATTTGCCTCAACCGAAAGACATTATTTTATTATCAGCAAGTGTTGATTTGACTTTTGAAAATCCTCTTATAGCTGAATATGAAGAAATCGATCCGATGTTAGCAAGTGAAGGAATGGTAGTCATTACTAAGTTATGGGCAGCTGATAAAGATTTAAAAGATCCATTGATTAGTCCAATATTCGGTGACTTTAAAGGACTTGGAAAGATAACTCATTTTATTGGAACGTACGAATGTTTATATCCAGATGCAATAAGACTTGATGAAGAACTAACTGAACAGGGAATTGAACTCAATACTTTTGTTTATCCGAAAATGAATCATGTGTTTGTTGTTATGCCAATCCCTGAAGCTCTAGATGCTCAACAGAAAATTATTTCTATAATTAATAATTAAGTGCTGTTTTTTTAAGTGTAGAACATATGTTCTTTGTGCATATTTATATTTAAACTAGCGAATATGGTTTATTAGAAGTCACAATTTATAAATGTCTTAACCTTTATTCTCCAATTGAAGGTTAACTGCAGCTGAAATCGCAGACTATGATCATTTCGCGCATAAAAGGGCATAGAAGTACGAGCACATTATAAGAAAAGTTAATTATTGGCGATATATGGACGTTTGGTTGGCATAAGTAGTTCAAATATTTTGCCGTATATGATTTTGACAAAGTGGATTATGTATTAAAGGGATTAAATTGGAGGGAACAAACAATGGATGCAAAGACACTATTGTTACAACAATGGGCAAGCTGCTTAGATGAAGAAGACTGGTTTCCAGCACTTGAAAAAGTACTGGAGGAAATTACTTTTGAACAGGTAATTTGGAAACCAACTGAAGGAGCAATGAATTCCATTTGGGAAATAGTTTGTCATTTACTTTTCTATAAAAAAAGACTTTTGACGCGATTTTTTGGTGATACAGCGAATGAACCTCAGGCAGATAATAACGAAACTACATTTCGATTACCAACGATGACGCTTCAAAAGTGGAATGAAACAAAACAAGAATATTATGAAGTTCATCGTGAACTTGAAAAAATACTAGTAAAAGCAGAACAAGAAGATTTGTATCGACAAATTCCTGGAGAAAGATCATTAGTGCTTGAAATGAAGAGTTTAGCATTACATGACGCATACCATATTGGGCAAATAGTCTTTCTAAGTAAAATGCAAGGAGCTTAGAGCTTAGGCAGGTAAACGAGATTTCATACTAAGAATGGGAACGTCCGATTTGGATGTTCCCATATTTTATACTTAAAAAACAACAATACTAATTAAATTAACTTTTTTTAGCTGTTTCGTCTCACTATTATTAGTATACTTTTCATTGATACGTAACTTCCTATAATTTATATTATGTAAACTAAAATTAATTTGCGTGGAGGAGGGCCTGGATTTGTCTACTACTGTACATGGACATCTGTATTGTTGTATATGGACAAGAATCTACAGACGTTTTGGACAAGAATGTCCAGACATAATATAATTCCCTACTTTTTGGACAAGAATGTCCAGACAACCCGCATTTTCAAAAAAATAAAAAGGACAAGAATGTCCAGACAACCCGCATTTTCAAAAAAATAAAAAGGACAAGAATGTCCAGACAATCCGCATTTTCAAAAAATAAAAAGGACAAGAATGTCCGGACAAACTGTACATGAACATGGACAAGAACTTCCAGACACTCATATATTTAAGAAACATAAGCCTCCATATCTTCAAAAAAATCTTCAAATGTTCTATTTTTCCTTATAAGTTTGTAAATCCATTTTCAAGTGTTTTAAGAATTTGATTAAATCATCTAAACTCTTTACAATTTGTATTTTTTCGTATAGTGCCATTTTTAAACCACCTTTTAATAATAAATTCCTTTAAAATGTTTGTTATTCCCTACTTCAACTAATAAGTGCCTCTATAATTATAAAGTTTTAAATCAATCAAGGACGCGTCAATACTGCATCAAAAAGATCCCTAAGGAACATAACTTTGGTAAGTTCACAAACTTTTAAAATTTAATGTACTTGCACTTTTAAGGTAAAACCAATAATAAGTATAATTAAAAGCATTAAAGACCTGGAATGTGTTTTATTCTTTTCTTTAAATATTTACACGTTTAATAAGTGGTAAATTGACAATTAAAATACAACTCGTTATAGTAAAACCATAACGTTATGGTTTGGAGGAGTTTAATTGGGATCGATAGACTAAAAATTGGTGAATTAGCTGAAATAACAGGGATTACAAAGCGAACAATTGATTATTATACGAATCTTGGTCTACTAAAAGCAGAACGTTCATCTTCGAATTATCGTTACTATTCTGTTGATATGATTGACCGTATAAAAGAAATTGAAAAGAAAAAATCTCAAAACATGTCATTAGAAGAAATCAAAAAAAAGATGGATATAGACTATTGTGATGAAGTAGACATCCAAGATTTACGTTTGCGTATCCAGTTACTCGAACAAGATTTATCGCATCTAGTTAATCATCTAGATCATTCTGATACAAAAGAAAAAATCTTGATTAAGCAAAAGATATCAACGGAAAGTGTTGCACTCATGCAATCACTCTTATTACTCATAACTTAGGAGGTGAAGTCTTACTTCTTAAGTAAGACAACTTATTGACCAGTACCATAATTAACTTATCTATCTTTACTATTTTAATTGCTTTAACAGCTTTTTTCGTGGCAACTGAGTTTGCAATTGTTAAAGTACGACAATCTCGAATTGATCAACTAGTAGCAGAAGGAAAAGCAGGTTCAATTGCTGCTAAAAATGTCATAAATCATTTAGATGAATACTTATCTGCCTGTCAGCTTGGAATTACTGTGACAGCTTTAGGCATTGGTATGGTTGGAGAATCTACTTTTGAATTCATTCTCCACCCACTTTTTGAAGCAATTGGTGTCGCACCTAATTATGTTCATTACTTTACTGTTGGTATAGCTTTTGCTTTGGCTACATTTTTCCACGTGGTTGTTGGTGAGTTAGCTCCTAAAACAATTGCTATTCAAAAAGCAGAAGCTGTGACACTCGCATTCTCTAAACCGATACAAATTTTTTATAAAATTTTATATCCATTTATTTGGTTCTTAAATGGATCTGCCCGTGTATTAGTAGGTTTATTCGGTATGAAGCCAGCTAGCGAGCATGAATTATCACACACAGAAGAAGAACTGCGTATTTTACTAGCGGAGAGTTATAAAAGTGGTGAAATTAATCAAACAGAGTTAAAGTATGTGAACAATGTGTTTGAATTTGATGACCGTATTGCTCGTGAAATTATGGTTCCTCGAACAGAAATTATTGGTTTTGAAAAAGACGACACTTTTGAACAAGTATTAGCAACAATTTCAGAAGAACGTTATACGCGATACCCTGTTTACGAAGAGGATCGAGATAATATTATTGGTTTTATCAATATTAAAGACTTTTTAACACAAGGTATTAATAATCGAATTTCTTCAGAAACATTTAATTTAGAAGCATTTACTAATCCTGTTATCAAAATTATTGAAACAACACCAATTAATGATTTATTAATTAAAATGCAAAAAGAACGTGTTCATATTGCAATTTTATTAGATGAATATGGTGGAACTTCAGGTCTTGTGACAGTAGAAGATATTTTAGAGGAAATTGTCGGTGAAATTCGAGATGAATTTGATGACGATGAAATACCTGATATACGAAAAGTTAAAGAAAATCATTATATTATCCATGCCAAGGTATTAATTGACGATGTAGCTAATTTGTTAAACATCGTCATTGAAAATGAAGATGTTGATACTATTGGTGGATGGTACTTTACAAATAATATTGATTTAAAAGAAGACTTAGAGTTTGAATTTGCAGGCTTTATTTTTTCAATTTATGAAAAAGAAGGCCATCAACTTCGATTCATTGAAGTGAAGAAAAAACTTATGTCCACATAGTTCTTATGAACAAGTTGCTGTTGCAATATTAGAGTTAGTACGTTTAGCTCTAATTTACACAGGTATGCGTTCATAAGAAGAATAAATTTAAACCCGACTCTTGTGAATACTTGAGTCGGGTTTAAATTTAATTACTTATGTGGAGAAACCTTCACGATATATGCAAATTTTTTAATTTATCTCCCCCACTTTATTTTTTATATAGATTCAGCGTTTTATCTAAAAACAAATAATATCGATATGCAAGAATGTATGGTAATAAATACGATACAAATGTATAATATCCATTCCAACCATTGTAGTATTTTACAATTCCAAAGTAAACGAATGTCAATTCAAGAAAAGTGGTTAATAAAGTCATAAGGAAGATTATTAAGAAAGGATGTTGAAATTTTCTTATAAAAAAAATTAAATAACTACCTAAAATTGGATATAATCCAATGATAAATGGCAATGCTGATGTATTTTTTTCATCAATCAAGGGCATAACTTCAAAAAAATCAAAATGAAACCCAATTTCATTAATTACAAAAGACAGAACACTACAAAATGAACCAATTAAAGGTATTACTAGTTTATCTCTTTTGTTAAGATGTAATATTCCAATTGTCCAAGGAATTATAAATGCCCATATTATATTAAAAAACATTATAGAAACTTCCCTTTTTATATAATTTTAAACAATTTATGCTTTTATTAAACGATTTCCTACATCATTTTTTAAATAATGAATGTGGAATAAAGATCCTCTTTTTATAACAAGAAAATACCCTTGAAAATTTTGGACATTTTTTAATTTATCAATCGACACTGTTTAAAGTCTCTCTGCATATTTTTTCATCTAATCCTTTATATTTAACAATGTCAGTCCCCTCCTCTATTATTTCAATAGTTTTGGAATAAAATAAAAAAACCACTCAACGAGTGGTATATATAAGTGATAATTATGGTAATTTTTTATTGTTTTTGCGGTCCATATGAATTGAAAATTTCAGTTGCAATATTTAATATCAAGCGAACTTCTGTTTCACTTCTGTCTTCTATTAGATTCTGTAGGATCATATTCAATTCTTTTTTTTCAAAATATTTATTATCAAAATTTAGAGTATCAAATTTAAAGATACTACTTGGTGCTTCTTCCAAGCCTTCAGTAATCTTTTCTAAGGTCTGTATAGTAATATTTCTATCTCCTCTTTCAACCCCAGCTAAATACGAAGTTTGCAGTCCGCATTTTTCAGCCAATTCTTCCTGAGTGAGTTTTTTCGATTTACGTATTTCTTTTATGTTGCTACCAACTAATTTGACTAAACTATCCATAAAATCACCTCACATTTAGACTATGTGAGGTTTGTACTATCTTACAGATACATATAGTATAAATTTGATTGAAATATGAACTTATAAGTACTATAATGTTTGAGTGTTAAATTTTCTTAAGGAGTTTTTATTATGAGTAATAACTTACCTTCAAATATAGCAATAGAAAATGTATTACAATCTAAGATGCGTGGACGTGTTACTTATCAAGGCTTTGTTTCATCACAAATTGCAGTCAATTTCTCATATTCCAAATTATATAATGACTCTTCTGGTAAAGGCTATCAACGCCCTATAGATAAAAAAAGATGCAAAGATTTCTCAAATTATTTATCCCAAGGTGAGGATGCCCTATACACCCCTATCTTGTTAAATGCATTTGGTAATTGGGAATTTCATGCATATGATAGCCATAGAAGAAATTTCGGGAGATTAATTTGCAAAAAAAAAGCAACTTTAATGGATGGACAGCACCGATTAGGGGGAATAAGCGATTATATAAATGAAACAGATAGTACACTAAATGTTCCATTTTTAGCTTTTCATTATTTAGATGAGGATGAAGAGATTAAATTATTTGATGTAATAAATTCAAAAGCTAAGGGTATTGGTACATCATTAAGTCGCTACTTAAATAGGGATAATGATGATAACAGCTGGGTAGCTACCAATTTAATTCTTAAGCCAGAGAGCCCTTTTTTCAGTAAAGGTACATTAATTGGAAGAAGAACGAAAGAAAAAAATGTAACATTACAAAATCTATACAACATCATAAAATTATTGACCAAAAAATCTTCTTTAGCAAACCTGTCAAAAGAAAGAAAGTTAAATTTAGCATTATTTTACTTCAATTTAATAAAAGAATTGTTTCCAGATCAGTGGGAAGATAATCAGTTATATAGAATGACACATATAACTTGTTTAAACGCATTAGCGATTGTAGGAAATAAAATTATAAATGAAAATTATTTGATAAAATCTCAACAACCAGATTCGGTTAAAATCGCTAAACTTCTTACTAATTTAAAAGAAATTGATTGGTTAACTACTGGGAATTTAAAGTACCTTAAAGGAGCCGCTGGATCTAAAATGCTAGCAGACGATATTTTAAATTGCCTTAATAGTTAACTTAACTAAAAATAGCCTCCAGTTGGAGGCTATTTTTAGTTTTAAAGCATATTATAGGATTATATTATTCACTTTCGGAAGGAGGAGTTTCACTATATATATCTGATAATAAATACTCTCCATTGCTACTATTACTAGCAATTTCATTCATTGCATCAATATCATTAAAATGCCACCATTCAGAAGCTAAAGGTGTTAAACCAGCTATAGTACAATATCTTTGGAGCGCAATAGATGAATCGTTCATTGTATCGGTTAAAACAGCATTTTGCCAATCTGTTTTTGATGTAGAACTAACAGGAGCTGTATACGTTGCAGATGCCATGCTAAGTTCATGAATTGGTGTAGGCATGAGATACTCAGTATATAGAGTTACTTTTTTAGTTGAATAAGGTCCAATAACTCGTTCTTGAATTTCATTAACCTTAGCTAAACTGACATCAATTGCATAGCCCATTTGATGATTGGAAATTGTCGTTGCAATAAACCAATTAGTACCCCAGGGAGGAGTGTTGATGCCTTTCATGACCTCAGAATCTGTATTTGCTAAAGTTGTTACCGCACTGACAATCATTTTTTGAACACTATTTGGTCGAAATCCTTCATAGATTACTAAAGAATTGTTTTCAGTTAGAGCTTGTTGTTGAGCTAAATAAATTTTTTTTGACATAGTATATAAGACTGGAATTACAAACTGTTCTTCAGATAGCCGTTCGTTAAATGATTTTCCAGAATACAATGACTTACCTGTAATACCTGGGATTTCTTTACCAGAAGAAATGAATTTGGATGAGTACGTATTCGTATTATTATAAATAATTGACGGTATAACATCAGGCAGATTAATAAAACAATATTGATGGATAACCCAACCGTCAATCATATCACTTTTTATGTGCCACCACTCACCTATTTCTTCCTTAATAACAAAACTATCACCTGCTACAAGAACTCCAACTGAGAGTGCATTAAAATCGGCAGCATTTTTTACTTCTAATGGAATAGAAGCGAAACCAGTTGCGCCTTTAACAGGTAATTCAAACTCACCTTCGTATTGAACCGGTTGTATCTCAGGCTCAGGTTTTTCACTTTCAGGCGAATTAATAACTTCCTCATCTGAATTCTTCTCTTCTTCATTTTCATCGATATCCTTGTTAGATGGCTTATTACTACAACCTGCTGTAAATAAACAAACTATTATAATTAATACACTAAATAATTTATGTTTTTTCTTATTCATGAAAAAATTACGTCCTCACTTAAAAACAATTTGGTAAATTATAAATAATAAAATTAAATGTACTGGATAGAAAACATAAAAACCCCACTTCAAAAAATTCGATTTCTTTCCACGTCGTCCTTTATATAAAACAAGAAAAGGTAGCGCTAAAAAGATACCAAACTGATATGCATGTGACCAGCCAGAGTTAATGATCGTGGGAATTAAATGGAATACAATACCTATCACAATAAAACTAATGATTTGTTTATTAAACTGCCCTTTAAATATTCCGAAGAAGAGAATCCAAAGTACCACAACAAAGTTCCAGTCTGCAGGTATAGCAAAAACACAACAAAGAACAATTAGGAATACTCGTACTAAAAGAGGTAACTTATCATTTTTATAAATAGCTAATGCTATTAATCCCAAAGCTAAACTCCAAAAAACACTTGTTGCTTTCCACCATGGTAAACCGAAATAAATAACATAAGGAAAATGAGAAATAGCTGCAAAAATCAATAACCTTTTAGCATACTTTTTTACATCAGATGTAAAAAAGTAACCTTCAGCAATTAAATAACACATAATCGGTGCTACGATTCTTCCTGGAATTCTTGAAAGTGCTCCCTCCACACTATCGTGAAGAAGAAATACTGCAAATAAATGGTCAAAAAACATCGCAATTATGGCAATGTATTTTAACGTATTAGAAGTTAAATCTTTTTCATAAAAATTTCTTGTTAGTGTTACCATTCATTTTCTCCTAACTATATATGGTTTCAGATTACGTATACTAATAGGGATTTATACAATTTCACCTCCACTTTCTCCCTCTCTTTTTCATCATAAGAAACAATTGTGGAGAAAGTTTGTACAAAAAAAACTCGTTACAATTTGTAACGAGTTTTAGTTAATGCCACTATTGAAAGCTATATTTAATTACTTATTTATTATCTAACGCTTGGCGTAAAGTCTCTACGTTTTGTTCCATTATCGTCAAATAAGTTTCACCATTTTTAATATCCTCTTCTGTTAATACACTTAAGTTATGAAGAGTTAAAGCCTCAGCGCCTATTTCTGATTGAATGACTTTCGCTAATTTTGATGAAACGTTTTGTTCAAATATAATATATTTGATATTTAATTTATTAGCTAAGTCAATAATTTGTGCTAACTCCTTTTGAGAAGGCTCATTTTGTGAGTTGAGTCCAGCTATAGGTACTTGTTGCAAATCGTATGTTCCTGCAATATAACCAAAAGCCGCATGTGACACAAAGAACGTACGATTTTTTGCTTGTGCCACCATTTCTTTAAACTGTCCATCTATATCTTTTAAATCTACCATGAGTTTTTGGTAATTTTCATTAAATACATCAGCTTGCTCCGGCATTTCTTGGACAAGTGCATCTTTTATTGATAAAGCAAGATCTTGTGAAATTGATGTAGATAACCAGACATGTGCATCTACATCACTATGTTCGACCTCATCTACTTCAGCCCTCTCTGTATGGTTCTCATCTTCCTCGTCTAAATGCTCGTCTACTTGTGCTCCTTTGCTCAATTTATATTTTTCTTCCGGAACATTTTCTGTTGTTGCAACAAATTTAACATTCTCATTTGCTAACGTTTTTTCTGCACTTTCAATGAACCCCTCTAATCCCAAGCCTATATAAAATAATAAATCTGCATTTGCAAATTTTATCATGTCCTGCTGTGTTGGCTCAAAAGAATGTTCATTTGCTCCTGGAGGATATACAGAGGATACCTCAACAAATTCGCCACCTATGCGCTCTGTAAAATAGCTTAATGGATAAACCGTTGTATAGATCTGTATCTTTTTGTTTTCATCCTTTTGCTGGGATGAACTTTCATTTTCGTTATTATTTTCACTACAGGCCACTAGCAAAGCAAAGCATAAAGCTAAAATAAAGACTAAATATTTTTTCATTCCTAATCACACACCTCAAATCGTAATCGTTACTATTAAGCGTTTTTAATTTTACAGAAACTTTGTATATATTTCAATCATTTAATGAAAATAATTTCTCAAAACTAGTTAGAAAATTATTCTCTGATAACAGATCCTCTATTCTGTTTCAATAAAAAATCGTTTATACCAAATTAAAAATACATAAACAGTCCAAAGATAGCGAGCATGGTTAGCTGCTTGTTTATAATGCTCATCTAGATACCTCATTAATTCTCTGGTATTAAAAAATTCCGATACAAATTCTGATTGAAACATTTCTTTTACCATTCGATAATATTTTTCTTCACGAAGCCAATGACGAATAGGAACTGGGAAGCCTAATTTTTCTCTGTTTGCACACTCTGAAGGCAGTGTTTGAAAAGCAGCTTGACGTAAGACGTATTTCGTATCAAAATCGTTCACACGATAGTCTGATGGAATATTTTTAGCCATTTCCATTACATTTTTATCAAGGAATGGAACCCTCACTTCGAGAGAATGTGCCATACTCATTTTGTCAGCTTTTAATAAAATATCACCTGGTAACCATAATTCTAAATCTAGGTATTGCATTTTTGTTAAATCATCTTCACTTTTAACTTTTTGATAAATAGGCCTTGTAATAGTTTCTACTGATGGACCTGTAAGATAAGCTTCATTTAACACCTTCAACACATCTTTTTCCTTCCAAACATGTGCTTGCCCAATAAAACGTTCTTCAACACTTTGTCCACCTTTAACGAAAAATTGTGTAATTTTCGATTGGGGTAACTTTTCGACATTAGATTTAATTTTTTTACGTAATTTGTATGGTAACTTTCCATAAAGTTTCATTTTTTTTGATTCTTTGTACCACAGATAACCTCCAAATATTTCATCAGCACCTTCTCCTGATAATACAACTTTGACTTCTTGACTTGCTAACTTAGCCAAATGATAAAGTGGTACGATTGAAGGGTCTCCGTGTGGTTCATCCATATGCCATTGAATGTCTGATAAAGAGGTAAAGGCATCTTCAGCTGAAATGAATTTACTAGTATTATTTAAACCAAGGTTACTAGCAAGTTCAGAAGCCAAATGTGTTTCGTTAAACATATCTTCTTGTTCATTAAAACCAATTGAAAAAGTTTTTGAAGGTAATAAAAGAGAAGCGATGTAACTAGAATCAATTCCCCCAGATAAAAATGATCCTACTTCTACATCACTAATCTGATGCGCTTTTACAGAATCTTTTAATACATTACGTGTATCCTTAACGTATTTCTCTAACGATTCATCTTTTGAGTGGAATTTTTTATCCCAATACTCATGTAGTGAAATATGATCGCCTTCAATTACCATATAATGTGCTGGTGGTAATTTATAAACTCCTTTAAAGAAGGTTTCATCCAATACTGAATATTGGAATGTTAAATAAGGTCTTAGAGCATCCTTATTAAACTCTTTAACGAACGAGGGATGTGGTAAGAAAGATTTAATTTCAGAACCAAACAAAATAGAACCATCCGTTGTATTCCTTGTGTAATACAGTGGTTTAATTCCAAAACCATCACGAGCTAGAAATAATACCCCTGTATTTTTATCCCATATACAAAAAGCAAACATTCCACGGAGTTTTTTTACTATATCAAATCCATATTCTAAATACCCATATATCAACACTTCACTGTCTGAAAGAGTTTGAAAGTTATAACCCTTTCGGAGAAGCTCCTGTCTTAGATCCATATAATTATAAATTTCACCATTAAAGACTAAAACAATGTTACCATCTTCACTTATAATTGGTTGATTCGCAGTGCTACTTAAATCAATAATACTTAATCTTCGAAATCCAAGTGTTACAAAGCTATCACTATATTTGCCTCCATTGTCTGGTCCGCGATGGATAATTGTATCCATCATATCCTTAATTATTTTATGATGATTCAACTCTTGTTTACCATGAGTATAGCCAATAAAACCACACATATAAAATTACTCCTATCTGTTTACTTGTTTTTTTGGATAAAAAAACTACTTAAGCATAAAAACAAAGTAAATGAATTTTAATAAACCTTTATATTATTGAGTTACCACAGTAGATATAAACAATTAATTATATAGACGTTTAAAAGCGTAATGGGACACTATTTATCTCAAGTGTCCCATTATGAAATGTTTATAGTTGATCTAATATTTCAGATTCATTTCGGATAGTTAATGGAAAAATAATCCTGAATTCTGAGCCTTCGCCTAGCTTACTATTGACAATAATTTCACCTTGTAGATGTTTAACAAGCTCTGCTACAATTGCAAGACCTAACCCGGTTCCCCCCATTTGACGGGCGCGTGACTTTTCTACGCGATGAAAACGGTCAAAAACAAATGGAAGATCTTCTGGAGGAATCCCAAGACCTGTATCTATAACAGCAAATTGAATACCCTTCTTGACCTTATTTACTTGAATGTTTACTTCCCCTTTATCTGTATAATTCACAGCATTTTCAAGTAAATTTAATAGTATTTGCTCTAATCGTAAACCGTCTGTCTGCATAATTGGCAAATTTTGTTCTATCTCCATAGACAATATTAAACCTTTTTCTTGACCTTTTAATTGAACTTTCTGAACAACGGATTCAACTAAATCTTCAATATCAACAGATTGAACATATAGTTTTATCATCCCTTCTTCCATTTTAGATAGTTCAAATAACTCCTGTATTAATTTAGCCAAGCGTTCTGATTCACTTTCAATGATATTCGAATAAATTTTTAATTCATCTTCATTTTCATATTGACCATTCTTTATGACCTGTGCATATCCTTTTAAATATGAAATAGGAGTTCGCAATTCGTGAGATATATTTGCTAAAAGTTCACTTCGATTAACACGATAATTATTAAGTTCGACACTTAAATCATTTATTGCTTTAGCCAGCGATCCAACTTCATCATTTGATTGGATTTGTACTCTTGTGTCCAGGTTCCCTTTCGCTATCTCCCTTGTGGCCTGTTCCATTTTTAGCAATGGGCGTGATAATCTCCATACTAGAAAAATTGTATAACCAAGTGCTAACACAATGGCTGTTATAATTGCACGAATAATCCAATCCCGAACAGCATGCATTTTGTGGTGGAATTCATCTATAGAGGAAAAGATTAGAACACCACCTTGGAAATTATTATTATCCATAATAGGTTGTCCTACATAATAAAACTTTTCGTAAGTATATTCTTCAAAACGTTCCCCTTCAACTTGTTTACCATCTTGTAATTTCTGCAGCCATTTTTTCGGAATCTTCTCACCTGTTTTGAACTCCAGAACATTCTTAGAAATTATCACTCCATTTTCATTAAAAAAAATCACATCGTGATTAGTTAAAGCAGTAATATTTTCGTAAAAATAAGGATCCTCTTTCATAGAAGTACTTGCAACAGTAGACAATCTATTTGCCATGTCTTTAATATTTTCATTTAAATAAAGTGAATAAACATTTAAAAAAATTCTATCAATAAAAAAAGCAAATGGAACTAAAATAGAAAGAAAAAGTACCATTATTACAACACCTAGTTTAAAAACTATACTATTCCACTTCATAGTACATTCTCTGGAATAATAATTTGATATCCCAAGCCCCAGACAGTTTGAATAATTTTTGTACCCTCTTTTACTTTTTTAAATTTTGTACGAATATTTTTAACATGAGAATCAACTGCCCTCAAATCCCTATTTTCGTAGGTATCCCATATTAATTCGAGTAACTCTTCTCTGGTAAAGACACGTGTAGGTGACTCTGCTAAAAATTTCAATAAACAAAACTCTTTAGCAGTCAATTCCATAGCTTCTCCATTAAATCGTACTTGTCTATTTGCTTTATCAATCACTAAAAATCCGTTATTAAACATAAGCACTTCATTTTCTTCCGGACTACTCTCCGTGTATTCTAAACGCCGAATTAAAGCTTTTATCCGAGCCTTTAACTCTTCAAAATCGAATGGCTTTATCAGATAATCATCTGCCCCCAATTCTAATCCTTTAACACGATCTTCTATTTCTGTACGTGCCGTGAGCATTAAAATGGGTACCTTGGAAGCTTTCCGCACTTCTTTACAAATTGACCATCCATCAAAATAAGGTAACATGACATCTAACACAATTAAATCAAAGTCTTTTTGTTTTAATGTCTGTAGAGCCGTTGCACCATCTTTTACTAACGTTAATTCATAATAGTTTTTCAAATGAATGTTTAATAAATCCAGCATGTAGGGCTCATCTTCGACAATTAAAACTTTTTTCAAAAACATTTCCCCACTTTCTTCATTTTAATATTTTTACATTTTCCAACACTTTTGCTGTCCCCTTGACTACACAATCCAAAGGGTCGTCTGAAACAATCACTGGTAGATTGGTTGCGTTACTAATAACAGTATCTAAGCCTCTCAATTGAGCGACTCCTCCTGTTAATATTAATCCTCTTTCCATTATATCAGCTGCCAATTCAGGTGGCGTATTTTCTAGCGTGTGCCTAATTGTTTGATTAATTATCTCAATAGGTTCTATTAAAACATTCCAAATTTCTTCATCTGTAATTTCTATAGTACGTGGTAGACCGGTTACTAAGTCTCTCCCTCGAATGCTTTTTCTATTCGAGAGTTCTTCATTAAATAAGTTTATCTTAATTTTTTCAGCTGTTGGTTCTCCGATTAAAAGCTGATATTCTTTTCGTATATGTTGGATTATTAGACGATCCATCTCATCACCTGCAACTTTGCAGGAAGTACTAATCACAATCCCACCAAGAGATATAACTGCTACCTCAGTAGTTCCCCCTCCGATATCAACAATCATAGAACCTGTTGGCTCCCATACTGGAAGGCTTGCGCCAATAGCAGCAGCAAAAGACTCTTCTACTATATGTGCATCCCTTGCACCACCTTGTATAGCAGCATCAATAACTGCACGTTTTTCCACACTTGTAATATTTGATGGTACAGAAATAACTAAAGTGGGTTTTGTTGCAAAAATACCTTTAGATACTGCCTGTTTTAAATAGTGTTGAATCATCAAAGTTGTTGACTCATAATCAGCAATTACTCCATCTCGAATTGGACGGATTGTTTGCAACCCACTATGTGTACGACCTATCATATCTTTTGCTTTTTGACCCGTTGCTACAATTTCTTTTTTGTTTACATCTATTGTAATAATTGAAGGCTCACGTACAGTAATCCCTTTTCCCTTAATATACATTAGAAGGTTAGCTGTACCAAGATCTATCCCTACTGCCGTACCACGATATTTAAACATTCTACTAAACTCCTTTTTACTACATTTATATTTATAATATTAGTAATCAAATATGGAGAAAGTATGTAGTTTTAATATTAAAGTTATAACTGGAAAGAAATCTTTTTGCTTTTAAATGTTAGAAAAGAGATATCACATGATATCCCTTTCTAATTTTTTGACCATTTATGTTTCAATTTAAAAGCAATCATTATAAGTACAAATAAATAAAGTAATACAAATAATGTCGTAATTAATTTCTGTTCCTCGAATTGAGCTCCAGCCAAAGTAAATGCTAGCATAGTAGGAAACTTACCTATAAGTGTTGCAAAAAAGAATGAGAAGAATTTAATCTTAGAAACACCAGCTATAGTATTAATAGCAGCTGAAGGCATAATTGGGATTAGTCGCCCAATTAAAATGGCCAAAAAGCCATTCCTTTCAAGTAAATCAAAAAAACCATGTATAGACTTCCATTGGGTTATTTTTCTCAATGCATACTTTTGTAATACATAACGAGCAACATAATACATACATATAGATCCGAATAAAGTACCCCCTAGACTAATAATAAGGGCAATTATAAAAGGATAACTAGAGGCAATAATACTTGCTAGTAATGGTATAGGTACAGCAGGAATAAAAGCAAGTGCGGACATTATGAAAAAGCTCGTAATAGCTGACCACAATGATGGCACTTGAAGCCAATCTAATAATACTTTCATACTATTCCTCATTTTTTATCACTCGAAAATGTCTATTGAATTTCCAAGCTAAGAAAAAGGCACGAGCAAAGTAATCAATTATAATAGCATACCAAACTCCAGCAATTCCTAAGTTTAAATGAATTCCTAATATATACACCCCGATAATTCGTATAATCCACATGCCGATTGCAGTACTATACATTGGACTCTTTGTATCACCTAATCCTTGAAGCGCACCAGCTAGAACTAAACCAATTGCCAATGCGGGTTGCGAAACGGCAGAAATACGTAACGCAGTAACGACCATATCAAGAATTGTTGGATCAGTTGTAAACCATGATGCTAACCAAGGTGCTAATACAAATATTATAGCTCCAATAATGGCCATAAAGATTATTCCAATAATGGATGTGATGTACCCATATGAACGCGCCTCTTTAAATTTTTCGGCTCCGTAACATTGCCCAACGAGCGTTGTTGCTGCAACAGCTAACCCATATCCTGGCATATAAGCAAACGCTTCAATATTCCCTGCCATTGTATGAGCAGCGTAGGTTTCAGTACCAATTCGTACAATTAAACCAAAATAAAGTACCTGGCCCATTCTCATAATTAGACGTTCAGCTGCTGTAGGTAAAGAGACTTTTAATAATTCCCTAGTCCATTTATTGCTATCGGGTATCACAGCTTTTAGTAAGTTAAATGCTACTTCAGATCTTTGGATATGTTGAAACAAACGGATAGCGCCAATTAATCTTACTATTACTGTAGCCCAAGCAGCACCTTCTACCCCAAGACCCGCAAATTTCCCAATTCCGAATATTAATAAGTAGTCTAAGACAATATGTAGCACATTAATCCAAATACTTACGGTCATAGGTGTTTTTGTATCACCTGTCGCACGCAAAATACTACCAAATGTGAACATAAATGATATTAAGAATGCCGGTATACCAACTATTTTAAAATAAGGTACAGCAACTCCAATTACTTCATCAGAAGCTCCCATAATTTGAAGTAAAGGTTCATTGAAAAAAAACGTTACAACTCCTAGGATAAGTCCTATTAGTAAAGAGATCCAAGTTGCATTCCTAGCAATGGTTTTTGCCCCTTCAATATCCTCTGCGCCAATACGTCGTGCAATTAGGGATGATGTTCCAACACTAAGCGCCATAAATAATGCAATATAAACGGCCAAAACTGCGTTAGCAATTCCTACTGCTGTTACCTCTATTACACCCAACTTTGCTACAAATAATGTATCCACAAAGCCAACAACAGTTTGTAAGATATTTTCAATCATTGCAGGAATGGCTAAAGCCAGTACAATCATAATTTTTTGTTTCAACGTGAGATTGCCAGTGATATCTTTAGTTACCATCACAACTCATCTCCTACCGTATAAAATTATCTAAAGCTTTCTTCAAATCATTCAAAACAGCCTCTTCATTTCCATCATGTACTGCATCTACTAAGCAATTCTCCATGTGATCAGCAAATACTACTTTTGCGGTACTATCAATCGCTTTTCGGACTGCAGCTAGCTGTAACAAAATATCAGCACAATCACGATCTTCTTTTGCCATTTCTTTTATAGCACGTACGTGACCTTCTATTCGTGCTAAACGATTTATCACTTTTTTTCTTTGAGTATGATCGTGCTTATGGTTATGTGAATGCGAATCTGATTTACACAATTTTCATCACTCCTTTTCCTAATAATATCCCCCCTGGGGGGATGTGTCTATAACATAATATAATTATTTTTACTTTTGTGTTATTCCTAAATCGTCTCAGGATTTGAAAAGGATTACTAAAACAATATTCTGACTTAGTAAAAGGAAAGGTTTTATTCTTAAAGCATAATTTTGGAGTATATATCAAGAAACCAACAAATTTTTTCATAAAAAAAGAGCACGCCTTTAAAAGCATGTTCTTTTTTGTTTTAGTTATTTATTTTTAACAACATTCGACGGTATATAATTAATCGATTTCCAATCAACACACTTAAAACTTAACAAAACAGAAATTTATCCCTTTTATACTCTGGTAAGGTTATTAATAACAATCCACGTTTGAGTTGCTGTTTAAGGGCTTGTAAGGGTGTAATATTTCTAATCAATTAGTGACAACTCAATTCACCTGTTAAGATCCATTCTTAACATTACAAGCTGTGACGGTGTTTTATAAGGTTCATATTTTTTGTTTTTATCAAAACCACAAATATTTTTTTCTTCGTTCATGTTCTTAATTAATTTTTTTAGTTTTTTAAATGTATTTTGATAGTAAATTGTAGTCTTAGGTATTAGTTTATCAATTACAATTAAATGCATTGGTATTATATCAGGTAAAATATAATTATCTGATTTATAATTTGAAGGATTTAATATCAACTTTAAATATTCACAGAATCTTTCAAGCAATAAATAGGGTAGTATATTACTTACAACCTTTTTTATTTGATTTATATCGATTGAATCAAAATCTTTAGTGATTTCAAAACAATTATTCAATAGATCTTCAAGATAATAACAATAAACTCCCTTAGGATAAAGTGAAAATCTTTCTAAATAACATTCAAAGTTAAATATTTTTGATTCAACTGGTCCTTGCCTTATTTTTTGAGATAGATTTATATCTTCAAATTCTTCTCTCCAAAAAGTAAATGCCAAAGCGAATCCACAATAAGTGTCATTGCTATTTAATTTGTTATTTAACTGAATACAAGTCGTATGGCTATTTATATAGTTTTTCACCAAATATCTTTTAATTGCTTTATAAATATCTCTAGATTGCATATAAATCTCATAAAATACAGCATCAATTTTATCTTTTTGCACGAGTGAACGAATGTTATAACGATGATTGAAAGTGTAATTGTAGTTATTTATTGTATCTTTTAAAACACTTTTTGAGGAAAGTAAGTTCTGTGTATATACTTCTTTTAGAATTTTATTTTCTTCAAATTCTTTATTCAAATAGTAATTTTTTTTATAATCAATTAATAAACTTAAATTAGATTGGTCGAATTCATTATATTTTCGTGAAATTCGTATTGGATGGATTAATAAGGGAATTTCCTTATGATGTTTATATAAGCTAAGAAGGTTTAACAGTTCATCATCTTTGATTGTAAATTGTTTTTTCCAACCATTAAAAATTGAAATTACATTATTATTATCTAATAAACATAAACCACATTCACAGGTAAATGGAGGATTTGAAAAATTGGACAACAGATATTTACCTAAAACCTTACCACACTTTTCACAGCTATCTAGTAATGTTTCATTTGGATGAAAAACACAGGTTTTAAAGAGGGTCATTTGATGAAAAATACTATGAAAACCAAATTTAATACAACTGGGGCAAAAGGTAATATTATCTTTGATAGCATAAGCATAGTTTAAACCTAATATAGGTTTTATTTTTTTGTATAGCAGTGAATTTCTACTTTTCAAGTTTACTCCAATTATTTTAATAGTTTTTTCTTTATCTAAACCAGATAAGCTTACAAGATTTCTTAGATAATCACCTGCACCTTCAATACGCTTTACTGCTTTAACATTATTGTTTCCAAAAATACCGAGTAGATCATTATTGTTTAAGGCATTAGAGAATTTAAAACGTTCGAATATACACCAATTGGATATATAACTATGGATCCAGTCCCTGTTCCAAACAAACTCCTTTTTATCCATTTTACCCCCTCCCCTTTAATCAACATCTAATAAAACTAACTCGGATTGAATGTAACCAGAATTAATTATTGCTTTTTTAAAAAGATTTTTATTTAGTAGTTGAACATTTTCAGCAAAAAAACCATAGTTTTTCAAGATATATTCTATAGACAGTGTAACGTATTGCATTGGTATTTCTTTGTTGTTTTGTAATCCTTTCTCTAATTGTAGTTCTAGATATACGTCATAAAACTCCTCTGCATAGTTAACTAACCTAAATCCATTTTCAAAATGGTCCCTGTAATAATACTGAGTAAATGACACATCTGAATTAACAGGAAACTCAGTTCCTTCATCATATTGCCCCAGTAAAATTTTAAAATCTTCGACATCTTTTAACCCATTAAATTGATAGCTATCACTCATAAATCTACCCACTATCTGAAAATCCTTATTTTTAATGAATCTTTTTCTACGGTCGATTAGTTCATCATGTCCTACTAAAATAGTAGTTAATACAATCCCATATTCATCTAATTCATTATATATATCCATTAACCAGTCATATTGAATGGCAGATAGTTTTTGCGCATCATCAATAAAAATAACAATTTTATTTTGTTTTGATTTTTCGGCTGCATTTATAAAAAAATGTTTTAAACGGACTCTTTTTTCACTTGGTCTTCCTAGATCAGGTGCAGCATGTCCAACTCCATCTAACAAATCCTCAAAAAAGTTACTTTCCCTAGCACTTTTATAGGTTCTACATCTTATATGGAACATAGGAATATTTTGATTCAATTCATCTGGAAGTACTTTGATTAAGTAAGAGATTGCACGTGTTTTACCTAATCGGGGGCGACCATGTATAATAGCACCTGGAAATCTGTTATCAATCCAGTTCCCTACTATATAACATAATTTATCAATTTCATTTGTAGCAATTAGATATTTTCCAGTGTCTACAGGGTGTTTTCCAAAAGGAACATTAATATTAGATACGTTCACCATAATATACACCACCTACAGGTTGATTGATTTTCTTTTATTTTTGTTTTTATTTTTCTCTACGTTTATTAAGTGCTCATAGTAGTTTGTTTCTGTGATTTCAGGATTAATGATATTTAATCTAATTTCATTTTTATCTGGATTAGTATTAGCGGCCGTAGGATTTTTTTCTTTTTGAATTAATTTTTGCTCTATGATTAAATCGTGAGTTGATTTGAATTCATCATTTTGTTTATTAATAGGATTATCTCTAAAAATATCGTCAACCTTAGCAACCTTTCTGACATCAATAACTTCTTGGTGTAGTACTTGTTGCTCTTTTTTTAACCTAACCTGTACTTTCTTCTTCTCTTTATTTTTCGTATCAATGTTATATCTTTTTTTATAGGATTTGAATTCAGCTAATAGATTCCTAAGTTTTCTATCGTTAATTGCATTTTCTTCTAAAAAAGCTTGAAAAGCATCCATGGGATCTTCATCTTCGGTGTAATGGAAATATCGTTCGCGCTTAAATTTATTTATTGCATCTCTTAATTTTAAGGAATGCTGCACAGTCCCCCAATAACCACTACAAGTTAATACCCCATATTTTGAGCCATCTTGTCTATATATTACAACTGAACGAAGATCCTCAGTATTAATCAAGATAGTTACTTTTTCATTTACCATTGAAAAATCTGTGCTAAGTTCAGGGCTAGAATAACGTTCATGTTTATAATGTATATATGGTCTTCTGCCTTGTTCTAAGTTACCATTAACTCTTCGTACACAAGTTATTGGAAATAAATTAACTAAGTTTCTGTTTTCCGCAGGAATAGTAGCAATATGAATTCCTTGATTAATTCTACTTTCAAAGATCTCTAAAGGAGTAAAGCCATCATTACCATCATGTGGTGTTGCATTGTAATTTGCTATAATTACGTCACATAATTCCTCAATCGCATCAGAGGTAATAGAAAATTTAATTGCATTTTTCTCAGCATCTTTCCTTCGAGGGTCCATTACATTACTACCTGTAGTTGAGGGAAGCCTATGAAAACTATTCTCTTCAATATTTCTGAAAAGACGTTCAACAATTGGTCTATTAACAGGAACTGCTACAGGTCCCATATTAATAGAACAACCTATTTGTTTTGTTAAAATATCTTTTATTTCTTTAGAAAGGTGTGATTTTGCGTTGTCATAGCTAATTTCATCCCATACGCCGTACTCAGCTTCAGGAAATTTAGATGAGGGAAACCCAGCATTTTTAGAATAACTTAATCCTGGTATATTAAGGCCTTTAGGTTTCCAAGGTAAAATTGCCGATTGAAAACACTTTTTAACATCTTCTTGGTTATATTCTTTATTGAAAGATAAGTGGTAACCTATAACAGCTCTAGTTGCTACGTCAACAACAGTTAATAACCAAATACGATTAAGTATATCTATTATTTCTTCTCCCTTTGGCGTTTGATATACAATTGCGGATATTACATCAAGTTTATGACCATCAAACTCTACTCTTTCTAATGGTCTAGTGATTGTTGAATTCGAGTTAATAGAATTGTTTACATTATCTAAGATCATGGAGGATTGCCCTCCATTAAGATTAGCTACTTCACGGATATAATTATTTGAAATATCTTTAATAAATCTTTCAACGGACTTTCGGGCTAAACTTATCGTGTTAAAAGGATATTCATTAGGTTTAATACCTATCTTCCTACATTCATTAATGAATTTCCTATGCAGATTTTTAAAACTAATTTTACGTTCTCTAGCGCAATTTTTTACTTTAGATTTATTAAAATACTCCTCTATTAAAAAGATTTTTAATTCTGGGTAATTTTTCAAAAGTAATTGGAATGCACCTGAATAATTTGTTGGATTAATATTACAAATCAATTTACGATTATATGGAACAACAGTTTGATAATGTATCAATCCTCTATAACCCAAAATTTTGTTAGAGTCATCATACATAATACAGCGGGAAGCAAAACGATATATTTCACTCCTTACTATTCCTGTTTGTTCAACTATATTATCTATGGGAAGTTCGGTAGTGAAAAAGAGATCAATTGCCTTCTTCCGCGAATTAAACGTTTGTAGTTCATTCACAGACATATCTCCAGTATAAACATTTTCCCAATTTGTAATATCTAAATCTTTAATTGGTACTTTATCTGTTAGGTATCGTCGCATGTCTTCCAAACCTCCGTATTCTTCCCTAAATGTTTTGTATCTAAATCACACTTAATAAATCCGTTATATACAAGATTACATACAATATTTATCAATTCACTAGTTTCAATATCTGTTTCAAGTGCTATTTGTTGAATTGATTTTGGTTGCTCAAAAATGTGCTTTTTTACAATGTCTATATTCTCTTGTCTAGCTTCTAGAGTATTTTTAACTTGTCGTATTAAAAGTTTTAAGTTCGATAATTTAATAGGGCTGAGTCCTATTTCATTTTCCGTC
Organism: Lysinibacillus zambalensis; assembly: GCF_040183165.1. Classification (NCBI taxonomy): domain Bacteria; kingdom Bacillati; phylum Bacillota; class Bacilli; order Caryophanales; family Bacillaceae; genus Lysinibacillus; species Lysinibacillus zambalensis. Next base: position 206,763 of record NZ_JBEGDG010000001.1, on the reverse strand, counting down.
TTAATTAAATGACTTGCTTGATTTGCTTTACACCAAAGTTGTTGTACATTTATTTGTTTCTTTACAGAATCCTTCATTAAATCCTTTGAATATTTAATTTCAATAAAAAATTGGTTCCCATTTTTGTATCTTACCCACATATCTATAATAGAGAATTGTGTTTTATTATCTTCTATAATCTCCATTTTTATAGCTTGTTCACAAAAATCAATTATATTTGGATCGGTTTCTATTTGTAACCAATGATGATATTCTAAATCGCTAAATAAATAAACATTTCGTTTTAATTTATTGCTAAAAGCTTCCCATCTGTTGTTGCCATATCTTTTACTAGCAGAAGTTATCAATGGTTTATACAAAAATATCACCCGCCTATATAAATTGAATTTTCTGAAAATGTTTTATATGGATATTCTTGTCTTTATTATACAAAATCCGGACATTCTTGTCTCTAAATTTAGACAAGAATGTCCAGACATAATTTTAAAAAATGCTATTATATCAATTAATATGTAAAATATTTAATGTATGTAGATTCTTGTCCATACACATGTATTGTATATGGACATGAACTTGCAGACACTTTGGACAAGAACTTCCGGACAGTTTATTTTTTGGACAGGGATTGTCTGGACATTCTTGTACTTTTTACATCAAATCCGGACATTCATGTCTTTATTTTTGGACAAGAACCTTTAGACAATTTACTAAAGATTACTTATCTAATTCCATTTTGAGTGTACAGAAGTTCTTGTCCACGTACACAGACGTGATGCACACAACTTAGTCGTGAAGTCCATATACACTAAGTTGTACCCTTAGTGTTCACACACAACTAAGTTGTACCCTATGCAACCTAATCTTACCCCAAACAACTAAGATATACCCTTAGGGTTTAAAAATCTTCTTTATATAAATAAAAGAACTGAGCGAAAAATAACGCTCAGTTCTTTTGCAAATATTCACTCGATGCCTTTTGTCGAAATCCGAGGGCAAATCCCCCTTTTTAACACAACGTTTTTCACTTTAATTCGTTCTCAAAGCGCTTTCGTATTACTAGAGCCCAGACAGTGAACACCGCTAAAACAAATGCTGAGGCGACAGCAATCTGCAACACTATTCCGGTTTGAGATTTGAACAATAGCACGACTGAAATTATTAAAACGGATCCAGTAAAACCCATTCCAAAAATCAAAAACGCTAAAACCTTGTTCATCGAATCACCTCATAGATAATTAAAACAAGCTACTGCTCCAGAAATAGTACCAGCACCAAGAACTGCATATGCACCAATACATGCAGCACATATCACTGCAGTCACTGGTGTCGGTGCTACACACGAACCGCCACACGCAACAGCAATAGCATAAGCCAGCGTACCACCAATACCCATGGCTACTACAAGACAAGCTGCCACTTCGCTTACACCCTTGGTTGACATAGAGGGCTCTTCTGCAAGCAATTCTTCATCCGTCATATAAGCAATCCCAATATCCTCAGAATTAACAAGCGTTCCATTCAAATACGTCGAAACCTGGAAGTTTCCTAGCTCATTCTTGGTAAGAAACATTTCATTTGTCTGCAATACATTATCATCCTCATCGAAGAACACCGTGATGTTACTAGAAAGGCTATAATCCCCATACAAAGGAACTGAAACAGCTGTAACTCCACCACCGACAGTGTACACAACTGATCCTTCCAATTTAAGAGCAGACGCAGGAGCTACAGTCCCTTCACCCTTTTCGACTAAACGAAACGTTGCATCAATCTTTTCCTCAGCCTCAAAGCCGATAACTTGAACAATACCTGGAGCGTCATTAGTTATCGCGGAAACTGTAGTTTGAGGTAAACTATACAAAAAAGTAGCCAAAATCATTAATACTGGCAAAAAGAATTTTTTCATCTTCGACATAATAAAACCTCCTTTTTATTTCGTGATTTTGGTACAAATTACTAATTCTGCATCAAACTGTAATTATCCTTCTTGCCTTTGAAAAAAGATTGATAAATAATTTCTCCAATCCTTAATTTTGAGATAAAAGTAAACCTCGAATTTTAAACAAAGTTTGAACAAAAAATCTGTATCTGGACGTGGCAAAGCAAAAAATTGTACGGCTACTTTCAAATGTTCAATTCGCCCTTTTCTTAATTTATATCTACTTGAATTTAATAAAGCTGAAGTTAAAGATGGCATGAGCAACGGATATTCCAGCTCGTTTTTTGCCCTTTCGAGCTGCAGTCCGTCTGTATAATGCGCCTAGATAGGTTTTAGATCCTCTAACGGAATGAGCTACGTCCCTATTACTAGGCCCATTATTAGCGCTTCTCTTCTTGCTGCATCTGCTGGCTTAGGTTAGATTTTTGTCTGACAATTGGAAGTGCAATTAATTCTTACGCTGAATATTTTATTCGTCTTAAGGAGAATCTAGATTAAACGATAATTAGCATTATTTAAACGAATAATCCCCTTTTGAACGATAAATTATAGGAACCATCCGATAATTAGAAAGTTGTGACCAAGGTATTTATATTATGTAAACTAAAATTATTTGGCATGGATGAGGGCTTGGATTCGTCTACTACTGTACATGGACATCTGTATATGGACAAGAACTTGCAGACACTCATATAAAATTAAGTGTAGTCTTTTAATAAAAAATCATTAAAATGTTGCTTTAAAATAAAGTTTGTTCAAAAATTCTTCACAAGACAGTATTTTACGATAAATAAAAAGAATCCATTTTGTAAAAAGATTGCTCAAAATGGATTCTTATCCCTCAAATTTAAGATTGGTTTTTATAAAAAAGATCGATTATTTTCTACCAACAGGCTTTGAATTTACAGGTTTTTCTGGTTGCTCTGGCCCTTCAGGTGTTGGCTCTATTGCTACTGGTGAGGATTTCCATCTTTTGGAACAAAAGCAGTTTTACTTTCCACACCTGTAGCAGATATAGACTTTATACCATATGTGTATACTTTACTATTATTTGCAATAGTATCTACATAAACAGTATTACCTTGTGTGTTATAAACCACGTCTACTATATTTTTAACGTCTTCATATGATCCTTCTTTTGTTCCATCAAATCGGTATATTACATATTTCCTTGGTTGAGTACTATTTTCATCTGTAATAGTAAGTTTCCTGCCGAAAGACTCTTTACTCAATTTAACATCAGTTGGACATAAAGGTATTGCAGAGCCTTTCCAATAAATTGTTGGTGTTAAAGCTTTATAATTGTATAGTTGCTGATTTAGATAAGAAGCATATCCAAGAGCGTTATTGTTAATACTTCTTAGAGAAAAATGCATTTGTCCTTGAGCATTTTTATTTGCTCTGTTGGCGATTACTTGGCTGATAAGTTCCGTCTTATTATTCCATGCAGTATCAGAATCATTTCCAACTTTATGATTGGCCATGCCAATATATAGATTAATAGGATGGACTTTTGCGTACGTTTGAACTTCTCTTCCCCACCAATCTAATAAAACTGAGTAATTTGCTGCTTTATGATTTCTGGACCAATAGATTTGAGGAGCAATATAATCGATACTTCCATCTTTAATCCACTGTCTTGTATCAGCATAAAGATCATCGTAGTTACTCATTCCATTCGTGTTACTACCAGTAGAATCTTGCCCTTTGTTTCGCCAAATTCCAAACGGAGATATTCCATATTGAACATGAGGTTTAATTGCCTTAATGCTGGCATAAACCTTTTTTACTAATTGATTAACATTATTTCTGCGCCAGTCTTCAATATTTTTGAATGAGCCACCATACTTTTTAAAAGTTTGTTGGTCTTGAAAAGTCTCCCCTTTTATTTTATAAGGATAGAAGTAATCATCCATATGTACAGCGTCGATATCATAGTTGCTTACTAATTCTTCTATGGTTGATAATAAGTAATTTTGAACTTCCGGCAAACCAGGATTTAAATAATATTGTTTACCGTATTTCACTACCCAATTAGAATTTTTACGGGCTACATTATCGGCAGCAAGATTAGACAAAGATTGCGAAGGCATAGTGACCCTATATGGGTTTACCCAAGCATGAAGTTCTAATCCTCGCTTATGTGCTTCGTCCAGCATTATTTGTAATGGATCAAAACCTGGATTGGTCCCTTGTGTCTTGCCTGTTATATACGATGACCATGGAGCAAGCTTAGACGGGTACAGTGCATCGTTTAATGGCTTAACTTGAAAAATAACTGTATTAAAGTTATCAGTTTTTAATTTGTCTAAGGTACTTTGAACCCATTGAGTATATTGGGTTTTACTCATACCTGCCTTCATATCAATATTAGATACTGTTGCAATCCAGGCTGCACGCATTTCATTTTTAGGTAGTGAATTAGCTGTAGCCTTTTGATTTGTAAAAATAGGAATAAGTAAAAGTAAAACAAAAAAAGTTACTAAGCACTTTCCATAAAAAATTTTAAACATAATTAATGAAATCTCTCCTTTTAATTCTCAGCTATTAAAACCTAGCTGTTACTATAACCTAAGTAAATACCATTTCAGCCTATTCTATAAAAGTAGGAACTGATTTATCCTTCTAAATTTTGTCGGCAGGACCCCCTATTGGTAATTTCAATTGTTTGCAAAGCTCGTTGGAAAATTTTATTCTGTTTCTTCGCTCACTATATAATACCACAAATCCCCAATTATTCTCCCTTCACCGGTAATCTCCATCTATTTAAATTCTTGACGCCTATTTTATGATAGCGTTGAATAGCAATTATTTGCTCAATTGTTAAGTTTGTTTGATAAAGTGGACCATACGGTGGAAGGATTGGAAGAAATTCTTCACAAGATAAATATCAGTTTTAACATAAATGTCCAATAAAAAAATCATCTCAAAGGATAACTGTAGAGATGATTTTTATTATTCTGAAGAACAATACTAAATAACCAGTCGTCAAATAAATTTCGACAACTGGTTAGGTGTATACTTTTCCGACTGTAATATATTAGCAATTTTCACTTCTACCTGTAAAAAGGATACTCAACATTAGTTTTTACAGAAGCAAGATCTCATCTTCTTTTGCAAATTCATTTTCTTTAAAAAATTTCTTTACTTTTTGCTGGTTGGCTGTATAAATAATCAGCACTAGGGATTTAATGGCTCGACTACATGCAATATAAAATAATCTGTTTGTTTTATGAAAGATTATTACGTTCTTTCATGGGAGTTTAAGTATATTTCTTCACAAGGTGGTTACATGCCATGCGTAAGGAGCAATACATTGTTCAATTCTCATTTTACTACCTCAGGATACTGATATGTACGCTGTAATTGATTAGCTGTTAGATTCTTAAGTAAATATATCCAGCGTTCATGTAGACAATCTTTTTTTTCAAACAGTACGACTTTATTTCAAAGACACAACGATCTTACTACACGCTTTTTATTTATCCCACACTCTCATCTGCTAGTACTACTATTTTTTATTACCAAATTAGCCGTTTCACTCGGATGGTTAAGAGGAAAATGATGACCATATGGAACAAAATCAACCTTACCAAGATGCGAAGGAGCAGAATAGACTCTGTCATAATCCCCCCAAATAATGCGAAGATTATACTTTGTTACTTCATTGAAATCACCTTGAACGTTTTTCAAAAGTAAACTGTTAAGCTGAACCGTAGTATTTAAAATTCTAGGAGAAGTAAAACTGTTACTTATTTTTTCAATATAATGTTCAGGGATGCTCTCCGTACTTTCAAATAAACCATTACTTAATAAATAACGCTCTATCAAATTAGTAGTTGCCAATTTCAATGACCATTTGTTCATAAATTGAGGAACATATATCGATTTAGCATTTTTTTTAGCAATAGGTGGCTGAAGTAAAGTAATTGTATACTTCTTATCTATGTACTTTTGTACTAATGCTTCCAAAAGAATATACGCACCAAATGAATGGCCAATTAGATGGGCACCATTAGTAGCTTTCTCCAATAACTTTTTTAATACATTCAAATAGATATTTAAAAGATTTTTCTCTCGTTTAAAAGGAGAACGTCCCAAACCTGGAAGATCCAAGATCCATACAGGTTGACCCGTTTTTTCATGTAGCTCTTTCCCTAAAGGAAATAAATCCTCTCCATCACTCAATAAACCATGTAATAAAATATACGGTTTCCCCTCTCCATGTAATTGGTAAAGGGTATTGTTATCGCATAATGTTCGCTCAAATAAATGATGATGCTCACCATTTTGATACATCAATCGATAATCCAGATCAGCTACTACGGCCGGGAAAAAGTTCATGACACTCATCTTCTTAAACCAATCTCCCCCCTTCATGTTTTTCACCGAAACATTTGAAAATGTTCGTTTTGTCATAAAATTCAGTCCATCAGAAGGAATGTTTGTTATTTTACTTACTCCACTTTTCATTATTGTTTTCATAAGCGGCATTGGAACAGAGATTTTTGGTGCCCTCATATTCATACTTTCCGACATAACACTTAATAATTCAGCAATGTTCGGATCGTTCTCTTTGTCATCAACAAGTGTATATGTTTGAATAGCCGGCTGCTCCAATTTGAAAACCTGCACAATAAACTTCGCAAACTCATCGTTTGAAATCAGTGGCAACCTATATCCCTTACCTCCAGGAATCACTGGCATGAGCCCTCTTCGCATACTTGTCACAAGCAAACCTAATCCTGCTATCTGCTCTGTACTCCCTGTTTTACTACTACCGACCACAGTTGGCGGATTAATGACAGACAGCGGATAACCTACTGCTGATGCCTGTTGACGGATATAGAGATCTGCTAAAAATTTTGTTTTCTCATATGGATTTTTTATTTTCAAATAATTGTTTCCTTCTTTAAACACATCAATTGCAATCCTGCTATTTTTATCATCAAAGGGACTCATATAACCTACAACATGAATAAATTGCTGCAAGCCCTTCAATCGGTGAATACTTTTAGCGAATTCACTAATATGTTTGGCGCCATTCAAAAATACAGAAGCTGCCTCTTTGCTTGTCGCTTGAATATCCATGGGGCCTCCTGCGTGAATAATCACATCCGTTTTCAATACCAACTCCTTATCTTCAGCACTTAGACCTAAGTCTATTTTCGTTAAATCACCTTCAATAAACTGCATAACTGCCTTTTTTAAGATGCCTCTTTCCTGAAAAATGTTTGTTGCTTTACTTTTCGACCTCACTAAAAGAAGAATGTTCACATCCTCTTTGGCTAATTCATTCACTAATTTCTTTCCAATAAAACCTGTTCCACCCGTTAAAAATACTGTTCTCATAAAAATCCCCCTTGTAGTACTATGTAGTACTAATTTGATGTAAAAAAAATGCTTCTTTTACCGAAGCAAGTTAAACAAATGATCTGCTGTTTTCGTGATTACTGTTGCATCCTCCAGTGTTTCTGAAATAAATAGCGCTCCTTCAAGATTTGTAATAAAAAGAGATGCAACCTCGTCAATATTTATTGTCTTTCTAAATTCACCATTCTCTACCCCTTGTTTAAGTAATAGAGAAACTTTCGTTTGTAATCCTACCAAAAAAAGACCTATTTTTTCTTTTACTTTTGTGGCATTTGTAGGGCTTTGAATATAAAGCGTAATAAATGGACAGCTCCCCTTATATTCTCTCGTCTGAACTCCTTGTGATAATTGCTTTAAAAACAGTTGGATACGATCTTCAACTAATAATTGGTTTTGAGATAGTAAGCCATCAATTGCAGATTGATACATTTCAATCCAATAATCAACGACCCCTTCCAACAATTCTTCCTTATTAGAGAAGTGATAATATACATTAGACTTTGAAACTTTGCTTACACGAACTAATTCATCCATGCTTGTATAAGCAAACCCTTTTTCTAAAAATAATGTTGCAGCTACTTCAATCACACGTTTTTGATTCATTAATTTTACCTTTGTCATAATTAGTACTGTACAGTACTATTATAGGTGTTGCAAGTATTTTTGTTAGTTTAATAAAAAAATTAATCAAAAAAGCTATACTTTAATTGATTTTACTGCTAAAAATTAATCTCATTTTGAACAAAGTTGAACTGAAGCACAAAACTGTTTTGGATGGCTTGCAATTTTTCACCTTGTGTTTTTAACGCTAGGTTCATATATTTTTGAAAAAAAAATAAATATGTTTTTTCGGGAAGATACATACGAATTTTTTTTGTAATCACTAAATTGTTTAGAGGAGATGCTTTTATGCCCATTTCAGTACAGCATATTCGACATGCTACACCAATTATCTCGATAAATGGAAAATGATTACTGATTGATCCGATGTTGAGTGAAGCTGGTAAACTTAGTGATTTGGAATATGAGCATTGGCTACAGGTAGAAACTGATCCGGATATTATCGATTTTTGTGACCAACCCATTAAAATGGAGATGATTGAAAATGAAAAAACATACTCATCAATTGTTGATATGTGGGTGAAATATAAAAGTAATGAAGAAGCTTATATTGAAATTAAGTACAGAAAAGATCTATTAAAAGAAACTGTTAAGAAACAAATATATATTCAGGAAGAGTTCGGTGGATCGAAAAATTACTTCCTTAAAATCGTTCGCCAAATATTGTTTAATAGAACGATACCTTGCTAATGATTTTACGCACGGGATTGAATCACCAAGGTCAGCTGATAAACTCCCTGTCTATTTGACATTAACGGATCTAAAACAGCTATTTGAGTATTTAGAGCGCTCTCAATCACGTTTTTCGATGCGAAATCAGTTAATTGTTTAAATTGTTAGCAACAACAGGTCTGAGACGTTCTGAACTTGTTTCATTAACTTGGGAACAAATTGATTTGGTAAATGAAACGATTCGAATTGATGGAAAAGGGAAAAAAGAACATATATTGCCCCTTCATTCACACTTAATGCCGCTTCTGGCATCCTATAAAGCTTCTTTAAGTATCTGTCGAATTTATCTAACATAACCTGTTTTTCTAAATAAAAATCGTAAAGCATAGATCCGCGGGGGTTACATGTCATCTTTAAAGATGTGTTGAAAAAGGCAGGCCTCCCACCTTCCTACCTTCACGCTCATGCGTACAGATCCGTTCATACTTACCTTTATCACCTTTTATTAAATATACAACATGGTATATTTCTTTGGTTTTTTAAGGTGTTTAATTGACTCTACATTTGGGACAGCATATACATACAGTTCTTTTAACGATTCGTTTATTTCTGAATGCCTAGATATTGCATTTCAGAATTGCGAACGTATCGACGATATTTTTCAAACATCATTGGTGATATTATTATTTTTTCAGAACCACAAAAGTTTTTCCCCCATTGCTTCGGAAATAAGCTTTAATGTTGTAACTCTCTCAAAGCTGCTACTTTAATACTTGCAACATTTTCTAAATCAAGTGAGAACACTGTTTGATTTTCGTATGCTGAATAATCCAATACCTGATAAAAACCATCAAATAGTTCCGTTACAATTCCTTAAGCTTCGATGTGATCCCATTCTGCAATATTTGCTAAATCTCCTATATTGACATCTACGCTTTCAAAGCTGGGTTCCATAGGGTTTACTAATATGATTGTTGACATATACTTCACTCCTTAAGATTTTTCAATTCATTCCGTATCATCACTCGCCTAAATATAAAAAGACCCTTTAAGCCAAGTACGATTTTTCGCAATAGGCCTAAAAGGTCATTGATCACCCGAATCAACACTGAGAATAATCCTCCTCTTTAGTGCTTGCAAGCAACAATACCCCCACGGTGTACGAACTTAGTTTGTTACCTACCGATATCAGATCGTTCTTAATATCAATAAAGTACGCCCAAAAACGAACAGCCAAGGCTTTTTTGAAAAAGCGCTTGGCTGCTGCTTACCTCACTGCTGGGTATATAAAATAACCAGTTCTGAAGGGAGTCAAATCCCAATGTTAATTTCCAAATCTGTTCAGGTGAAGCTTAAGTTTTAATAGATGTGTTTATGCCTTTTCATTACTCTTTTTATTTAACATCGATTGGAAGTGGTGCATTAGGTGCTACTAGTTTTTGTATACGCATTTCTTCCCAGAATGCTGCCGGAATTACCGTGTTCAATGCAACTTTGTCTTCTGCAATTCGCTCTGGTTTACTTGCACCAGGAATGACAGCAGCAACTGCTGGGTTCGCCAATGAAAATTGTAAAGCAGCCGCCTTGATGCTAATTTGATGACGATCTGCAATATGTTTGATTTTCTCCACTTTCGCCATAATTTCTGGTGACGCTTTTTGATATTCGAAGTGAGTACCTCCCGCAAGAACACCTGAACTATATGGGCCACCAACGATAATGTCCATGTTATTTTTTTTAGCTTTTGGCATTACTCGTTGTAGCGCATGTTCATGGTCTAATAAAGTGTAACGACCAGCCAGCAAGGATACATTAGGCTTTGCTTCTTCCAGGTCCAGCATGAGTTCAATTGACTCTACTTTGTTTACTCCAAGTCCCCACCCTTTAATGACTCCTTCATCACGTAAACGTGTGAGAACACGAAATGCCCCTGTTCGAGCAGTTTCAAATTGTGCAATCCATTCATCGCCATAAAAGTCTTGCGCTAAATCATGTATAAAAACAAAGTCTAGACGATCTGTTTGTAAACGTTTCAAGCTATCCTCGATAGAACGAAGAGTTGCATCAGCACTATAATCATTGATAATTTTATTCTTACGGCCGAATTCAAAAAGTCCACCTTTCTCACCTAAATCACGTGCAGATGGATCTTCTAATTCATCTGAAATAATTCGACCTATCTTTGTACTTAAAACGTACTCATCACGATTTCTTTTCGATAATGCTTCACCAAGACGAATCTCCGCTAAGCCAGAGCCATAAAGCGGAGCTGTGTCAAAGTAACGAATACCACTCTCCCATGCCGCATCTACAGTTGCTATAGCTTCTTCTTCGGGGATGTTACGGTACATATTACCAAGCGGCGCAGTACCAAAACCTAGTTTTCCTTGCAGTATATCTCTCATTTAAAGATCCTCCTAAAAATTTATATTAAGAATTGGATTGAATAGTGTGAATAGATTAAAAAACAATGACTGAATGATATTTCATCACCTGACATGATAAATCGTTTAATACCTTATTACTCATTTCCGTCTTACAAGTATCATTATGAAATATATTTAACACGATGAAAAGTACGTACTTCAAAGTGCTTTAGAAACAAAAAAGTACCCTATATATCCTTTATAAAAATAAAGAAACTTAAAAAGCTTTATAAAAAGTTTATGCCTGATATAGCTCAAAACATATTAACACAATATCGTAAAGGAAAGAGATGATGTAATTCTTCTTAAGGTTACAATGTTCCACCTAAAGTCGAATATTTACTTACCGAGGATGTTGTCTTTAGATAAAATATAAGTTTTTTGTTTACACAGTAAAGCTGCTATCCCTGTAATCACATACATTACAATTTCAATTCTAGAAAGTTTTCTTTCTAACCTGTTATATTTCAGTTGACTGAAATATATAGCCACATTTTCATAGGTTTGTTTTCAAAATTAAGGAGACACAAAAAAAGGATTGAACAAAGAATATCAATCCAAAAAGTACAAACATTTAATTATAATAACTTCAGATAGAATCCTATTATCCCTAGTCCTACTAGAATACAAATTAAAACTTTTAATGTTGAAGATTTGATGAATGCTGGGTATAAAATTTCTGATACTGTAACCATGAAAATTATGCCTATTGTAATACTAATTAAGATTGTGTTTATTGACTCGTGTTCAAATCTTAAAAATCCACCAATAAAAACGCCTATAGAAACTGGAAAAGATACAATAAGGGAAATTAAAAAACCAATCAAGATATTTGAACCTGCTAAAATCATAGGAATAAATAAAATAATTCCTTCTGGGATACTATGGAATAAGAGTGTTTGTAATAAAGTCATTGTAAATTCGGGTTCTTGATTTGCACCTAAAACAATTCCCATAGGTATATTGTGAACCGAGAAACTAAACACTAATATTAAACCAGTACGAATATACAGTTTTTTCATTGAAGTACTCTTTATACCTTGTTTATTGTGCAACCGATTATGCAATACTTCGAATATAAGCATCCCTATAGTAAATCCAATAAAGGTACTTAACCAACCACCAGTTTCAATTGCTTCTGGGAAAATTTCGAAACTAATTAAGCCCAAGATAATACCTGCACAGAGTCCATAAATGATATCTACCTTCTGTTGCAACCCCTTAAAAAGCCAAGCTATCGTTCCACCTAACAATATCCCTGAAGAAGTACATAAAAAACCTAGTAGCCACATTCCACATTCACCTTTCAATGGTTATAATTAGTGGTATGATTAACTAGCTGTTTTTAGCACACCAGTCATTTTTATTTAACTAAAGAAACAAGCTTTCTTGTATCCATTTCATATTTATCAGGGATTGATGGCAGTATAAGAACAGGATAATGTTGTCTTTACTCTTGTTATATTCGTATTTTCTTAAAGGGCGTTCTTCTCTATCTACTTTCCTATAAATCTTTAGCATTTTATTATATGCACCTATCCAATTTCCCTTTTAAAAAAGAAAATGGATTTATAAAACTGATTCCATTAATAACTTCTTTGAATTTTTAACTAGAAAATTACCTTTAAAATTAACACCATAAAGCATAATTGAATATTTGATACGAATAATACATATATTGGTTTTAATATTTCATTAAAACAGAACTCTATAGTTATCCTAATGATGGAATTATAATATAAGTGAAAATTATCTATAAAGATAGGATGATGACAATTATTGAAAAATCGGTTCTTGCTATGGTTATTTTACGTGTATTGTCTGGAAGTATTGAAGTAAGTGCTGGATTGTTGATGCTAAAGTTGAATAATTTAGAAAAAGCATTCTATATTAATACAATGCTTGCATTGGTTGGTCCAACAGTTTTAATCGTAACGACAGCAATTGCATTATTTGGACTAGCTGACAAAATTCCTGTGACGAGAATCATTTGCCTATTTACGGGAATAACACTTATTATTATTAGCTCACATGTTAAGTAAGACCACGTGCATCACAGACTGTCCCACTAAGGTATTTATTTTATGTAAACTAAAATTAGAATACGTTACCCTCTGTATTTGTATTGTATATGGACAAGCTTTTAGACATTGTATTCCTCTACTTCCATAAAATTATTCATATCAATAGTTATGAATTTCATATTACTACTTAATACTCCATCTCGTTCCATAATAGAGTCCAATACAATTGTATATATTTCTCGTAAATGTTCCTTTGGTTCTAATCTAGTATTACAAGCAGCATGAGCAACATCATAAACAGACAACTAAAATATTTAAATTTTACCCCGTCCTTACTGTTCAGTTAGCTCAATTAGTACATTATTTAAGCAACGGTTGAAGACCTATTAGCAATGGTGCATACACGATTAGTGGAATAAGCAAAATTACTGCACCAATTTTTTTAATTTCCTTTTGTAATAGTAAAAGAGAAGTTATGAAAAATAATGGGTAAATAATAAAAGTAATTATTAATACACCATCAACTAATTGATATAATTTTCCTGTGAATGCACCTATGAATGGGATTGAAATCCATTCTAGTAAGCTAAAGGCAATAACCAATATCCACAACCATTTAAGTGTCATCACTAATCACCTCAATATCCTTGATTGGTTAAAAAAAGTAAAAACTCTTTTTTCACTTTATCACCAATTAATATTTCAATTTCTTGTATTAATTTTACCGAATAAACCTAGTTGCATTTAAGTTATCGTAAGGTCATAAAAAGGTTTCATTCGTGACTTTTTTCAAAAGATAAAATTCGTGTTTTAACCGATTTATATTGTATCCAGCCGATGGACGAATGGCATTTCTACTATTTAAACACGAATATTCAAAATGATTAAACTCTAAAATGTTCGTTAATTGTATTCGTCAGGAATTTTTGCAAACAAATCAGCACTTACTTGTATTTTTGCAGAACTGAATTTACTTGAACTGTATTAATATCAGGGAGAGTAACTCAAATAGATATGATTTGTTGGAATATCTTCTAGTGGATTCGATCCCTTACTAGCACATGTGGTGGAGTTTATGTAGTAACACAAGGGATGTTGGTTGGTTTATGAAAAAGACTAGGGTCTATCATAGTAGAACCTAGTCTTTTCATTTAATTTCAAACAGTATTTCCATCAACTTACACACTCATTACGTAAAGAATGGTTTTCTTCGCAGTCAGGATTCTTTTTTCAATGATCCGTATCGTTATGCTTTCACTTTAGATCCAACGAATTGATTAAAAAATGAGAGGATTTTTTGATAAACAGCAATTTCATTTTCTTTTTTAGAGAATCCATGTCCTTCGTCTTCAAGAAGCATGTACTCGACATCACGACCTTTATCTTTTAAAGCTTGCACGATTTGATCAGATTCCTCTTTCACAACACGTGGGTCATTCGCTCCTTGGATAACGAGCATTGGTTTGACCATAGTTTCTAAATACGTTAATGGTGAGTATTCAATGAGTTTTTGCTTGTCTCTTTCAGGATTTCCTACCCATTGATCCATAATTGGCTTCCAGTCTTCAGGAACCGAGTTGATAAATGAGAACAAATCAGATGGACCAAATATATCCACTACGGCTTTGAAATATTCAGAATGTCTACCGTGAAGCAATAAGGCCATGTATCCTCCATAACTTCCGCCCATCAATAAAATATTGCCTTTTTCCGCGTAGTTGTTATCAATGAGCCAGTCGAGACCAGCTACATTATCAAGGCGTGGGCCGTGTCCCCAATCTCCTTCTACCATTTTCATGAAAGCCAATCCATAACCTGTCGAACCACGGAAATTCGGAGCAAAGATGCTATAGCCATGATTTAAAAAGAATTGGAAGGAAGCTCTAAAAAATTTACGCTCTGCAGCTTGCGGACCACCATGCGGCCAAAAGATGATTTCGCCATTATCAATTTCCTTTTTAGCTTTGAAAAATAAGGACTCTATTTCAAGTCCGTCAAAGGAAGAATAAGTAATCACATCCGGCTCAACTAATTCGCTTTGATCTACACCTGGAACTGTGTATCCCATTAAAGATGTCCAGCCATTTTCCTTAAATTGATAAATATTATGCGGTTTCGTAGCCCCTCTTCCTAATAAATACAAACTACCGGATTTTGTGACTATAAGTTTTTCGATGACACTGCATGGTGAATCTAGTTCTTCCCAATTATTCGATAGCAAATCATACATGTATAAATGATCTTCTACACCTTTTTCACTAACTACATACAGGCACTGCTTTTCTTTGTTATATTTCAACGAAGTAAAGCTTTCATTCTCCAAATCTTTCAATTTTAAAAACTCATTTGTCTCTAAATTATACGAAGCTAAATACGTAAAATCAGCATCGTAATTCGTTAATAAATAGATGAGCTCATTGGATACAAAAACTGCGTCACTGACCGTATGTTGCTGATCTGTTGGCGGTGTTAGGAGAATATGTTCCTCTCCTCGTTTGGCGTATAGGAGTGTATACGTATTTGCAAAATGTTTATAGTAGAGGGTTACCTTTTCATTCGGGCTAAAATCGATTAAAAAAGTGGGTGCATCTTTTCCCTCAAGAACTGTTTCTTCCTCACCAGTCACCAAGTCATAGACATATGCATTTAAATACGTAGGATTTCCTTTCGAAGATGTATAATAAAGCTTGTTCCCATCTTCTGATAAAATTGGCTTAGCATTGCGAGTTCCTTCTTCATAAATAATTTTCTTCATTGTCCCACCTTGAAGTGGAAGTCCATAAAATTGCGTATTTTCGTCCCCATTCTGGTCAAAACCGGCAATGATGAACCGTCCTTGTTTATCATAGAGTAGTCCTTGACAGCTCTGATCAATAAAAGTAAGCGGCGTCGGGAACGTATTTGGTAAATTCATGGCCCATAAATTATACTTACCACTTAAATTAGTACTGAAAACTAGTTGTTTTTCATCCGGACTAACCGCAAAATCCCCAATCGAAAATGTTCGTAAAAACTGTTCTACATCTGGTTTAGAAAAAGATAGCATAATAAAAACTCCTCCTTTTTCGAATTGAGTGAAAAGTCTATCTATTTACACAATACCATTATTCCACTTTAATGTATATTTTACAGTAATAGTTATTATCAAAACTTTGATTATAATAGTTAAAATCATAATACTAGGTACAACTCAGTGACTGAATAATATCGCCGTTAAGTATAACGGTATCAAACATTTCAAGTTTTTCTTGGGCAATTTTCA
Source organism: Lysinibacillus zambalensis (assembly GCF_040183165.1). Taxonomy (NCBI): domain Bacteria; kingdom Bacillati; phylum Bacillota; class Bacilli; order Caryophanales; family Bacillaceae; genus Lysinibacillus; species Lysinibacillus zambalensis. The sequence goes on along the minus strand of NZ_JBEGDG010000001.1, from coordinate 190,446 downwards.
AACGTTCTATTTCTGTTTTAAATACCATGTTTTAGACTCCAACAAAAATTGCATTATTCCTCTATAAAATAAAAAAACGATTTCCATCATCAGAAATTCGTTTTTTTCATTATACTCCTCGCATTGTGTTGTTTCTGTTATCAGTAGTTGTTAATGTTATCGTTGAAGAACAGCCATTAATTAGTAGCTGCACTTATTGTCGAAAAACTTAGTTCATTGGGCTTCCTCGTCGGCCGAGGGACCATAGATGCCTGGGACCGAAATATCAAGTAGACGCAAGTATACCCCGAGCTGTGCCCGATGGTGGACCATGTGGTTTAATCCGAAGATGCGGAACGCAATTGCTCTTGGCTCACTGCGGATGATATGGTCACCGTGGCGCAGCGTCCATTCCTCTCCGAGCGTTTTCTCGTCACATTTGGCCAGCAAATTTTTCAATTTACCGATGTTTGCGTCAAACTCATCCAGAACGTCAGATTGTTTTTCCAAAGGCTTTCGTCGCAGCGGCACGGTTGAAAGATCAAACTCTGAGTACTGAAGAATCGCGATTTGCCAATTCAGCACATTGATCAGGTGCGTGGCCAGCTCGCCAAGCGTCATCGATTTCTCATGTGGTTTCCATGACATATGCTCCTCGGATAAGCGTTCCAAAATGCGACGCGTAGTAGCCAATTCATTCGTTGTGTCGCCAACAATTAATTGTTTAACCATAAATTTCTCTCCTCCATTTGGTTAGCATATTTTAAATTCCATTCGAGTAGAAAGCTACAGTCTCAAGAACTGTTTCCGTTAAAATCTGTGCCGTATGAAACTGGTTATATTTTTTAGTGATCCACAGATCAGCGCTCAGACGAATCGAAAATCATTTTGACGGGTACTTGGTTACATGGATTACGCTCAGGTCATAAAAGTTTCATCGTGACTTTTCCCGAAAGAGAATATTCGCGTTTTATTCGATTGATGAAGTATCCAGCTGATAGACAAATGGCACTTTTATTATATAAACACGAATGTTCCGTGTAGTTTTATTGATAAACGTCCGTCAATTAACGTTTGTTAGGAATTTTTGCAATCAATCGTCTCTAACTATATATTACTTCACTCTCTCTCTTTTCAAAGGTTACTCAAGGAATTTTAACATTGTTTAATGATCACTTTTAAAGTGTATTCGTCTTATGTTTCGCTAATTCTCATTGCTAATAGGATAAGAAAGTTGCAGCCAAAACAATTCCATTTCCTAATAAGCCGAAATGCTGAATTTTGATACAAGGATTTCAATCTTATATTTGAAATAAAACTAACTTCTTGTTAATAGCAATGGCTTCTGCTGTAATCGTACTCATTTTATCGAATAAGCAGTGCTGACTAACTACAGATTGTGAAATGCCTAGAAAAAATTACAATATTGCATTATTTCCTTTAACCCTATTTACATACGAAATGTGATTCTTATCAGAAAAAATAATAAAATCCAGATGGTTGCTTCAATTTGATATAATGAACCAGCATTTTTATATTATTTTTTCGGAGGATTTATGAGCAACCCAAATAAAAATAAAAATTTAGCTTCATTAACTATTATTGTTGGTTTACTATTACCAATCTTTCTACCTGCATTTATAATGATTGCCCTAGTTAATTTCATGCCTAATGAAATTACTCATTCAGGAATAATGTCATTATTTATATTATCAATTGCGCTATTTATAATTGCTGGTATTTTCACTAAAGTATTAAGCCTTGTAGGTTTAACTGAACAAAAAATAGTAGAATTAGGCTTTCTAGGTTTTGTTATCTCTGTTTTGACGTCATTTATCTCTATAGTTGTAGGATATTATTGGATGAAAACACTCCACTTCACTTCTGTTGAGTTATCTACTATTGGAATTTTAATAATTGCAGCTATCACTACGATTGTTTTAACAGCCCTAATAAAAATTTTAGAGAAGTTATAATCAACACAAATGCCCAGGCTCAATATTATTTGAGACCTGGGCATTAAAATTATGCAGGTTACTACTTATTTCTTCTGTTACTAAGTGTGAAGTTGCAGAGTGTACTTCATCACATACTCCTACTTCTGGATTCCACAAATATAGGTAGGACATTACTAAAAACGTTTTAGCAGTTTACTCTAAGAAGCCTTTGATGGTGTATACGTATTGTTTTTTCTAACCTTTTGTTTTATGTTTTTAAATCGATGTTCAATCCCAAGGTAACGATCTAAACTTAAAACATAACTTTTGTTTATAAATAGCAATATACAAAAAGCACTAGTATAAAGAGTTAAACTAATTAAATTCATATTCCCAGAAAGAATAAAATTTACATGCATAAACAGACAAATAAGAACTGAGGGAATGATCATTAATCCTACGATCAGAACAATCCCAATACTAATTTGAACGATTGGAATCGTGTAATTAAAAAACATAATATGCTTTAATGCGAAGTGTTCAATAAAATACTTATAAAATTCCGGTACATTCGGTTTATCTAGTGCCATCATTAAGTAATTTTTAATAAATATTCCTGGTTCACTAAACCAATTTTTCTCTGTAATTTTCGTTATACCAGCAAAAAGCCAGCCAATCCCAAAAAGCAGCCGCATTAAAGTAACTAATGTTTGAAAGGCTTGTTCTCCAAATCGTGTTGATATTAATTTCATATGCTTAATTGTCCTCTACAGTTTATTTGAGAAGGTTCGCCCTTCTCTGTAAAATTCTTGCTTACTATTAATTTTTCTTCCTTCAAACTTTACTATATTGGTTTTTAAACTCTTTCACATTTTCAACTTGAAGAGTTCAAAGATCTTCCCTCTTTTCCTATAAGGGTATAGCCATTTTTCCAGGTTTTTATGTACATGCCACAACTACTTTTCGAAACGTTTACCCTTTTTAATCGACAATGATAATCATTCTCAAGAAGAATAGCAGTAAAGATTATCATTGTCAATGGAATATTTAGGTGAGAAATTTATTAGTTTACGTATGTATGATATAATTCAAACTTCCTTTAAAAATATGATTTCAAAGAGTGGAAGGCAACAAACACTATTATCAACTTTGCCACTGCTTCGCTGAAATTTGAAAGAATCAATATATGGATTTTGTGCCACTAAATGAGCAGCTGCAGCTAACCCGATTAGACCAGCACCAATTAACCCATCAAAATAACACTACTATAAAAGCGTATTCGAAAAAATCCCGAATACGCTTCATTTAATCTTCCCTCTTTTCTAAATAGCCTTGCTGTAAACATGTATCCGTCAAAAACTTCTTAATCCCCGAAGCAAATGACAATTCAATTGTGCTACTCGTAACAGCTAATATTTCCCCTTCACCAAAAATCATATGCTTTATTTTTGAGCCGACGATTAACGATGACTCAGTTGTAATCGTACGCTCATTACGGTATTGCTTCAGTACTTTACTCGTATTTTTTGGCGCTTTCTTTGGCAATTCCTGCGGTGAGACGATTTGTTTTAATGACTTCATGAAAATCGATGGCACTACGCTTGTTTTAAAGCGTTTATTATACGAAATTAATTCCAAATGGCGAATCGCACGCGTAATACCGACATAAAAGAGTCGTGCTTCTTCCTCGCTTTCTTCTTCTGCCTCACTAGGTATAATCCCCTCAATCAAGTCAATCAAATACACACGGTCAAATTCCAAGCCTTTTGAACTGTGCAATGTTGTCAGTGTAATTGCATTCAATTCATTTTTCATATGAGCCGAACGTGCTAAATTTTCAAGTTGCATCAAACGACCCGCAAATTCGGTCATCGTCGACGTATGACGAGCAATTGAGCCAAGTACATTCACAATATCTAGTAAATTTTCATAATTAAAACCGAGGTTCTCACTCATATTCTTTAAAGTACGCTCATATCCAATGTCATAACGGATATGCTCTAGCATAGCTGTTGGCGTCGTTTTATCAAATTGAATGCTATCATACGTTTTGCGAATCCGCTTAATATATTCATGCTGATAATCCTTTAACTCAACATGCTCTAATAACTGTGTGAATACACAGCCATCTGTCGGTACTTTCTGTAGCGCCTTCAATTGCGTGGGTGTAATATAAGCATTCATTTTTCTGTAAACTTTTTCAAATACCGTGATATTTTTTGTATTGTACGCTAGACGCATGAAGTTCATAATATCCTCCACGACCCAATGCGTGAAAAAGCGAATCGTGGAATCTTTCATATAGAAAGGCAAACCTGCTCTGTCAAACGCGTCCATAAGCGGAATGGCTGACATATTATTTCTATATAAAATAGCCGTTGAGCCGCGCTTAGACTGATTTTTCAACTGATCCACTAAATATTTGGCCTGTAAATTGTAATTCTCTAAGATTTTAAACGAGATTGGCTCTGCTGCAGGATTTTCCGTAAACATTTGTTTGTTGAAACGCTTTTTATTACGCTGAATAAATATATTGGCTGGCTCTACAATCGTTACAGATGAACGATAGTTTTGCGTCATAAGTAACACTTGAGCCTCCGGATATATCTTTTGGAAATTCAACAAATAATCTGGCTCTGCACCTCGCCAGCTATAAATGGCCTGATCCTCATCCGCAACGACGCATAAATTTTGATGGACTGCGACGAGTTTGGCGATGATTGCATGTTGAACAGGCGATGTATCTTGACTTTCATCCGTTAAATAATAATCGTAACGGCGTTGGTATTGCGCCAACACCTCTCGATTTTTCGTGAAAATATCATTCGCCATTAATAGCATATCGTCAAAATCAATTAACAAACGGTCACTACCTGTGCGTTTATATTCCTCATAACGCTGTAAAATCTCGATTTTTCTAGGCACCTTTACTTCTGCAATTTCCCATTCCTGTTCTGGCAGCATTTTATTTTTGATAAACGTTATGTACGTCAGTAGCTCGTCTAACTGATCTTCGGTAATTTTTGAGCCATTTAATTGTTCAAAAATCTCGCGAAGCACTCGTTTTTTTGAAACAATACCAGGCTTGTCCGATTCTTCGATGATGCCGTATGTAATGCCCTGTCGTTCAAGTGTCTGCCGCACAACTTGAAATGCTAAACTATGAATCGTCGAAAAATCAACCGGTGGCAAATGCGGGAAAAACTTTGCAAACCGCGCCTTCATATCACCTGCCGATGCCTTACTAAATGTGACAGCCTTTATGCGAGAAGGATTCACACCAAGTGCCTCAATCATATAGCCAATACGCATAATAATCGTTGTCGTTTTTCCTGAACCGGGAGATGCTAATAGTAACAGCGGGCCATTCGTTTGTAGCACCGCCTGCGTCTGCACATCATTTAGACGAACGCCAAGTGAACGCTCCTTTTCCTCAAAAAACGCTTTTTGCGCTCCATTCATATCAATCGCTCCGTTCTAAAAAATCTATTTGTTATTATACCAAATGATGAGGATTCATCCGAGGAAAGCTGCACAATATTAAAGCATTTAAGCGTCACCTAGTGATACAGTTACAATAGGAGTCAAAACTGCTTGCTATTTACCAGCTGTAGCTACAAATAAAAAGCTATGAGACGCATCGAGATTCAGTAACACGTACCGTCGCCCATCTCGATTGCTCTCACAGCTCATAAATAAAATCATTTTTTTAAGAGCACCTTTTGATTTTAAAAATTAGATTATTCGCTCTTGCTAATTTCTCCATTCGCAATTCATTTGCAATTGATCTCCATTTAATTCTGCTGATAAATTCTCATCCATCTTTGTCATTAGACTTTTCGCAATATATAATCCTAAACCTGTACTTTTTTTGTTCTTGGTTGATTAACTTTATAAAACGATCACAAAGAAAATGAAGATCGTATTCTTTTAATTCTTTGGCGGGATTCAATATAGTAAGTTGAACAGATGGTTAATTTTTAACAAGTTGAATAGTAACATCTTCACTTGAATGTTTAATCGCATTGGATATTACATTTTCAATTACACGTTTAACAGCCTATGAATCCGCCAAAATATAAAATTCATCCTCTGGAATTAGGATTGAAGGTTCTATTTGTACATTTTTAATATCATCATAAAAACGAATGTTTTTAACACTTTGCTTTTTGAATGTGACATACTACTAATATATCCTTTGATTTTTATTATCATGTGTAGTAATATACATACATGCCTAAAAGATATGTAGGATACTTTTAGTTACTTTTAATGTTACAGGAGGTTTACAATGCAAAAAATTTATAATATTGGTGTTGAAGCTACACTTGAAGTCATTGGTGGTAAATGGAAACCGGTCATTCTTTGTCATTTAAACCACCATGGTAAAATTCGAACAAATGAATTTCGTCGATTAATTCCAGGAATTTCACAAAAAATGCTTACAAGTCAATTAAGAGAATTAGAGCAAGATGGTTTAATCCTTCGAAAAGTTTTCAATCAAGTACCGCCGAAAGTTGAATATTCCTTAACGCCTTATGGACAGGGAATGGAACCTATTCTGAACATGCTTTGTACTTGGGGCGAAAATCATGTTGAAGTATTACAGGATAAAGGCGAAGATGTAATTTTAAAACACCGTGATGATGATATAGCTATGCAGCAAACATCTTAATGAAGGAAAAAGAGACTGTCAAACACAAGACAGTCTCTTTTCCTTTTTATTGCTTATAGAGCAAAATCGTATTCATCTGGATTTGGTCCAACACGTTGTTCAAGATTCAACGCATCGATGATAGCCATTTCTTCAGTTGTTAAAGTAAAGTCAAAAATATCGGCATTTTGCATCATGCGTTCTCTACGTACAGATTTTGGGATAGTGATGACTCCATTTTGTAAATCCCAACGTAAAATAACTTGAGAATTTGATTTTCCATATTTTTTTGCGATTTTTGAAATCGTTTCATCTTCAAGAAGTCCACCTTGCATTAAAGGTGCCCATGCTTCAAGTTGAATTTGGTGCTTGTCACAGAATGAACGTAGCTCCACTTGTTGTAAGCGTGGGTGAAATTCCACTTGATTCACAACAGGTTTAATACGAGCAAATGATAATAAGTTTTCTAAGTGTGCAACAGTGAAGTTACATACACCAATTGCTTTGATCTTGCCTTGTTCATATAGGTCTTCAAGAGCTTTCCAAGATTCAGCATATTTATCTTTCCCAGGCCAATGAATAAGATAAAGATCTAAATAATCTAACCCTAGTTTTTCTAGGCTCTCTTCATAGGCAGCGATAGTTTCCTCATAGCTTAATCCGTCGTTCCATACTTTTGATGTAATAAACAAGTCTTCACGTCGTAAGCCAGTAGATGCTAGCGCTAGTTTAATACCTTCTCCTACACCTGCTTCGTTTCCGTAAATAGCAGCAGTATCAATGCTTCGATACCCGACCTCGATGGCATTTTTGACCATTTCTGCAGTAGCATCATTCTCTACTTGAAAAACACCTAAACCCATACCAGGCATTTGTAGGCCGTTATTTAATGTGATTGTATCTTGCAAATGATTGACCATTTTTATTCCTCCAATTGTTTATTTTCTTGATTGCTTTTTCATTTTGATCCACTGATAGCATTTGAAACCCTCTTAAAAGACACTACGTACTAATCCCCCATCAATTCTCAACGCAGACCCATTAATAGCAGAAGAAAGAGGACTACTTAAAAAGGTAACAAAATTAGCAATTTCCTCAGGGCGAATAAGTCGCTGTATGATAGAAGTAGGACGATTTTCTTTCATGAATCGTACTTCGGCTTCTGCCATTGACAAATTTTCATTAGGATAAAGAGTATTTAGCATCGTTTCTACGCCTTCAGTTAAAGTAGAACCTGGCATAATCGTATTGACAGTAACATTCGTTTCTTTCGTTAGCTCCGCTAAACTACGAGAAAGAGAAAGCTGCATCGTCTTCGTCGCGCTATAATGAGCCATTTCTTGTGACGGCATAATGGCTGCTTCACTCGCAATAAATATAACTCTTCCTTCCTTTTTTTGAATCATTTGTTTGAGGTACCATCGCGTAAGTCGAACTCCACTCATAATGTTGACCTCAAACATCTTCAACCATTCTTCATCAGAGATATTAAAATACTCTCTAGGCTCAAAAATCCCTAGGTTGTTAATTAGAATATCTACTTCTTGGAATTCCTCTATAGCCTTTTGACATCCTTGAGCTGTTCCTAAATCAGATACTAATGATTGAAGGTTGGCTTCGGGATATTGTTCTTGAATTTCTTGCATTGTTTGATGAACTTTTTCTTCATGGCGTCCATTAATAATGACAGTAACACCCTCAGCTACTAATGACTTTGCAATAGCTTTACCAATTCCTGCTGCAGACCCCGTAACTAGTGCCGTTTTCCCTTTCAAATTCAAAAACATAATAAATCCCTCCCAATGTAGTTTTGTAAATAATTAATTGCAATATACGCTTAATAGTATGGGGTTCCCTCATTCATTTAAACAGTTTATGAATAAATAAGGAGTGGATAAGGAAATTTCTCCTAACACTCCACTCCGTTGTTTCATTCTCTACTTGATTGCTGGAAAATGAGGCAATACCTCTTGACCAAGCTCATGAATAACTTCTTCGGCCGGTCGTTTACTGTCAAATAACGCAAAGAACAGATGATTAACACCGATTTCCTTATAAATGTTTAGTAGTTCTATTAACCGATTTCGGCCTACTCGGAAACCCAAACGAATTGGTGTAGGCATTTCATTGGGATCTTCTGACAAATCCAAATGCATAGGCTGAGTAAATGGCTTGAAAACTCCAGGGCAATACTGTTCTACAAGCTCTCTCCATTGTCGAATCGTCTCGGCTTGAAGATAGGGACTTCTAGGATAATACATCCATCCGTCTCCATTTTTCGCGAACCATTCCATTGATTGCTGTGCGTATCCTGTAATCATCGTTGGGATTCGCTTCGTTGGTTTCGGTACTAAATTACTTCCTTGAATATCGCCTAATGATGAACGAATAGAAGGAAACTCTTCATATAGCACTTGATTTAAATACTGAAATGCTTCAATGAATCGCCGACCTCGATCTTCATGTTGAATATTTAATCCATGGAAATCAGCTCTTCGGTCGCCAGATGAAACGCCCATAATTAAGCGTTCTGGGAATAATTGATCAATCGTCGCTATTTCCTTAGCCACTCGTAAAGGATGACGTAAAGAAAGAACAATCGCAGACGTTCCTAAAGCAATTTCTTTTGTTTGGCTTGCTAAATAAGTTAAATAAATAAGCATATCATAAATTTGACCTACTGCTGGGTCACCAAAGGAAGGATCCTCTAATATTACATCACGAAACCATAAACTGGTAAATCCGTAATTCTCGGCTAATTGCGATAATTCTACTTGCTTTTCCATTGTCGGCGTGTCAAATCGATAATTTTCTAATGGAATGTGGAGGCCTAGTGTTAGTTCACCTTCTTTATACATTCGATTATAGCTACGGTAATTAGAAAATTCACTCATAACTATTCTCCTTTCTACTTACTTAAAATTTTCGAATAGATTTTTTTAATATGTTCGACTTTTTGAAAGAAAGTCTTTATCTGCTCCCGTTATCCCGCTTTGTCCCCAGTTACCTGGAATCATTTCACGAATGACGATTAGTACCTTATCCATCGGGGCATGGGTAAATTTAGATGTTATTTGTGTAAGCTGATTAACCCACTTATCCTTTATCACTTGATCAGATGTATCCCATATATCAATCGCGATTATAGCCATTCCATCTACATTACTTTCCTGTGTTTGATAAGACTCTTTAGTTTCCCAATTGACAACTCTACTTTTCTCAGCAAAGTTAGCATCATTTGCTACTGCCCCAGCTTTCCCCCAATTTTCTTTAGCAAGTTCATGTATTACTATTTGAATTTTGTCAGGAACAATCTTTAATAATTTTGTTGTAAGTTCAGTTACGGAAAAAATGTATTCCTTTTTTTCTTCATTTGACATAGTTGGCCAAGTTTTTAGTTCAATTAATGGCATAGTATCCTCCTCTAAAACTATTTATTTAAATAATTTTTAATTGCTTTTATCACCAATTCATGATCTTCTTCAGGTGTTAATCCTGATACCGTTATTACTCCGATGGTCCCTACGTTTTTTATTTTGATGGGAAATGCTCCACCGAATGCAGCGTACTTTGAAGGATCTAAACGGTATTCTACATGATGCGGAATTCCACTTAATTCACTTTGTATCTGCATATAATAGGAGCTATGATTATGCAATGAAACGACCTGTTTTTTGCGCTCAATCCATATAGTATTTTCCTCTGTCATCCCCGACATCTTGAAATGAAACAATTGCACACCATTTTTAGTGATATCAACAGTTATTAATTTGCCATTTTGCTTCGCTGCTTCAACAATTAATAAACCTAATTTAAAGGCATCTTCATTTGTAAATGTAGAAAATTGAAGCGTTTCCTCCTCTATTAAAATTCTTTTTGTTTTGTCTAAACTTAAAATACTCATATCTTTAACCTCCGTACAATCTTCACTATTTTGTACTTTATCCCTAAAGCTATACTTCGACTAATAAGGAAAGTCCTCTGTTTCTTCTAATACATATAAGAAAACTAAGTTTTAAAAGGGAAATAAACCATTATTTATAAATTACTCTTATAGCTAAAGCATAAAGACTATGGATCTTTCACCATTCTTTTGTCTTTTAAAAACACTGTCAGAAGATATCTACAAATGTATTATATGAAGTATACTTTATAAAAGTAAGTACGCACTTTAAAGTTTTATAGGAATAAAAAAGTGATTTAGGCACTTTAAAGTTCCTATCAAAAAACTTATTATTTTAAGGAAAAGAACAAGCCTAATCTTTTTATAAATGCTTATTCTTTTTTGTTTTACTTACTTTTGCAAGCATACAATTACCCTATTTCCCCTATTTTTCTAAAGATTACAAATAGAATGGATTGAACTTTAACACAACAGACCTTGGAAGCGGGGGTAAGAGGTTTAGTTTTATAAACTACTTTATTTTGAATAACTTTTTTATCACTCCACAGCAAAGAAAATAAAAAACCATTTGAACATTTGTTCAAATGGTTTTTTTATTTGTAGATAATGATCGGGCTATTTTGGCATTGTATTAACAATCAATCCGATATGTGTAAAGTAATTCATGGCTCCAAATAGAACAAAGGTAATACCTGCAATTGTCCAAAGGAATTTAATAACTTTAGCAAAATTTGGATTGGCGTTTTTGTTTAAGGCAAAAGGTAATAATACTGCTCCAATCCCTATAATAGCGAATAATGCAGACATAAAAGTTGCTTCCAACATTGGATAATCAGCAAAAGCTCCTGAAATTGGTTCTTCTGGCGGTGCTGCAAATAATTGATATTTAATACCTGCACACGCGATAGAAATAAGTGCTAATCCCATTGCTGCAGCAAAATAAGATAAAGGTTTTATCAAGTATGGCAATTCTTTCTTTAAAGTATTTGAAACTACTTTCGAATCGTCCATATTAATACCTTGTTTTAAATAGAGATTAGATTTTCTCCATAATAAGATAGATACAGCCATAAGCAGAATACCAAATGCGAGTGAAGGCTCGCCAAATATAATATCATCAAATGGGAATCCAATCTTCGACAATGGCCAGGTAAAGCTCATATGAGCTCCTGTTATTGTTAATATAAACCCTGGTATACCAAAGCCTATTGCCCACCCTTCTAATTGTCCAACTTTTTCTTTAGCTATATGGGAAGCAAATTGAAGAATTAATAATAAACCAATGCCGGTTGAAACCGCCATAATGGTGTTATAGACTTCTGTTACTGACCAATCGATAACCATATAAAAAACTCCTTTCGTATATATCTCGAATTTGAGATGTTTTGTTCCGAAACAAATATTATTCCTTTGTCACAAAATTGTCAACCCATTAGTTTTTGTTTTTTTCTTTACCTGAAACCGAAAGAAAATTCAAAAGTTATAAACTTTTTCTCATATAGGGGAAGCCTTATTTAGATACGTTATGGTAAATTTTCATACTGAAAAATCAAGCTTATTAATATTTTAAATTTCCTTAACTGTGTAAAACCAATAGTAAAGTTGACTTCAATACTTCATTCTTTTTACGCAATTCTCCATAGATAACCAAGCAGCCCAGAAAATTTTAACGGACAGTAAAATTTTCTGGGCTTTTTATTTGAACTTATAAATTTTTATAATAGGCGGATTTCTTAGAATAGCAATTTTATTAGTCACTTGATTGAATTAATTGTATCTATGTACAAATAAACTCATAACGACGACATTACTATTTGAATAATAATTCAGACCTAAGTCTGAAGACAGGAAACGAATAAAAGTTGTATTATTTCATTTATACTTTTTAGTTATAAAAGTATTTAGGAGAAATTCTAGACAACCATTACGTAGTTTGAAAATTACTGCTACTAATACATTCAATCATATTAATTTTTAAATACTACGTAATGCGTTTGTTATATGGCACAAATATGCAAGCAGCATCTTGTACATCTTTAGTACAATGGTGTTTTTTGATGTCTTTTTAGCCATGTGCTATATAGTACTTCATCATGCCATTGACTGATTTTTAGCTGAAGAATATTGATATGAATTAATGCATTATATTAATTATACTTTTTAGTTTATATAGATTTTTTAGTAAGAGGAGGAATTGCTTTCTGAATTTATTTCGGCAATTTTACTTACACTTAATCATTATCGAGGCTAAGATTACGATTATCAGTTTTGTTTGTATATTCTTTTTAACATACCACGTTTATTGATGGTATTAGCTATCAGTGTATCCTGAAAATATAAATGATAGGTGGAAAATAAATTGAACTATCGAGTTTTACTGTATTACCATTATGCAAATATTCAATCTCCTGAGGAATTCGCTGAGGAGCATTTGCAAATATGTAAAAAAATGAACTTAAAAGGTCGTATTTTAGTTGCTTCTGAGGGCATCAACGGTACACTTTCTGGATCAATTGAAGAAACAAACGCTTATATAGAAATGATGAAAAATGATCCGTTATTTAAGGGCATTGTGTTTAAAATTGATGAGGCAGACGGTCATGCATTCAAAAAAATGCATGTGCGTCCAAAACCTGAGCTGGTTAATTTAAGCTTAGAGAATGATATTGACCCACTTGAAATGACAGGTCGTTACGTTGCACCTGCTGATTTTTATGAACAAATGCAGCAACAGGACACAATTGTTATTGATGCTCGAAACACTTATGAATTTGATGTAGGTCACTTTGAAGGCGCAATTCGACCAGATATTCAATCGTTTCGTGAATTACCTAAATGGATCGAAGACAATAGTGAATTATTAGAGGGGAAACGTATTTTAACGTACTGTACAGGTGGCGTACGTTGCGAAAAATTTTCTGGTTGGCTTATAAGAGAAGGTTATGAAGATGTTGGTCAATTACACGGTGGAATTGTAACCTATGGTAAAGATCCAATCGCAAAAGGTCAACTTTGGAATGGGCAATGTTATGTATTTGACGAACGCCTTGTTGTTCCAATAAATCAAGTAAACCCAACTATTGTCGGTAAGGATCATTTTGATGGTACTCCGTGTGAACGTTACATTAACTGTGCAAATCCAGAATGTAATAAACAGATATTAAGTTCAGAAGAAAACGAGGCAAAACACTTAGGTGGTTGTACGATTGAATGTACAAAACATATACACAATCGTTATATAAAAATTCATGACATTTCTCACGAAGAGGTTACCAAACGTATTGCTATATTGGAGAAATCATTAAATTTAGCATAAGGGAATAAAACTGAACTATTAAAAGATCTGATAATAATAAGTTACGCATAGCTCTGTCGAAAGAAATTCTTTTGGGTACTGAGTTATGCGTTACTACTTAATTTATTTGAATAGTAAGCCTTACTGACGAAGAAATGATTTACGGCTAACAATTTATCCTGTTCATCTTCAGGAAGTAATTCACCTTCATGATAAATTGCCTCTATTAGACAACTCAAATTCAATACAATTTTGGTGCTACATCTTATGAGAATTCTTTAGTAACTGTACATATGATAAATATAATTAACCTTCATCATTACTTATACAAAAAGAAGCGAATTTGGAAATTCTATCTTCCAAGTTCGCTTTATTCTTAATCACAATACGAATATACTGAACAAGTACTACTCTTTTATAAACAAATATGAATTAACGGATTCGAGCTTTACGGAAACCATCGAATATACTGATTGCCGCAAATAAAACAAAGATGATTATTGCACCGCCAACTATCCATATTTCAAATTGCTTAGTTGTTGTGGTAAGTAATTTACTCATGTACGTTATAAATTCTTGGTTCATTAAATTCGGATTACTTACTATAACAATGAATACAACGTTTGCGAAAAGCTCAACAGTAGTATTAAAGCTTGCTATCTTTTTCGTCCATTGTCCTTTAAGTAATTTGTAGAGAGCTAAACCAATTTCAAGAGCGATGACAACTATAACAATTGGCCAATAACGAAGTAAAACATCCTGATTTAAAGCTGGAATTACAAATTCGAGACCATCATCACCGCCTTCATATATACCTACGATGTAATTTGCATAAAAATAAAGAGTTGCCCAAATTGCCGTTTTCCATCGCTCATCCATACCCATACAGTGTTACGCCAAGCATGATTTTATATTGAAGAGCAAATTCAATGGTGTTCTAACTTCCTATGGCTTGTTATTCTTCATACGGCTAATTGGCATACAGAGTTCTTCGCTAGGTAAAAATTTGTTAAATTCTCACTAAATGAATGATTTCTGAGTATGAGACTAGTCGGATCAATACAAACTGATAATAACAGGTGCTTCATTATAATTAGGAAAGTATGAAGGGAGTATTGATAGATGCCATTTATCACTGTATTTGGAGGACAAACCTTTGAAGTAGAAGAAGGAAAAAAATTAGTATTAGCTCTTGAAGATAATGATATAAATATTTTTCATCAGTGTGGCGGAATAGCAAAATGTACCACTTGTAGAGTGGAGGTACTAGCTGGTGAATATAAGGATATTTCTAAAATTGAAAAAAACGCTTTCGCTACAAAAAATATTGATGAGAATTTATATGATGACTGTTTGCGGCTATCTTGTCAAATTCGTGTAATAGGAGACATTACAGTTCGGCCTATTTTAACCTTGGAAAATACACAGGGCGATAGAGGTCCAAGACCAGCAGATTAACCTAGAATCGATTAATTCAAACTTAAAAAGATGAATTATTCTATATCACAAATTTAGAGAAAAGTTAAAAACGCGGGCTTTAAGATATCCGCGTTTTTAAGCTAAATTATTTAAATTTGCTTAAGTAACATAACATCAAGTGTTCAAAATTTTTTACAGACGTCTGGTCGAGGTTGAAAACATCAACTATGACATCACCCTTTACAGCTTTCACTTCCCAGCCGGTTTTAGAAAACTTTATAAACTACTGACTTTCTATAGTGTTAATAACTGCGAAATGTCCGCGCTATCCCATTACGGATTTCTTCGAATGATATTATCTGCCATTCGTATCGCAAGTGCAACCGTTGAGTTTGTCGGATTTGCCGCAGCAAGAAAAGGTATTACACTGTTGTCTGCTATATACAGACCTGAAACACCATGAATTTCTCCATACGGATTTGTTGCCGAAATAGATGGATCGGTACCCATACGACATGTACAGGATTCATGCACGTCACTTCCCGGTGGCATTAAGGTAGGCTCACCATCCAATGTAACTCCCATCGCCTCAGCAGATCGAATGATTCCCTCGCGCATTTGATTAATAACAGCCCTATCCCTTTCACTATAAGAAAAATCTACTTGCCTCAGAGGAACACCATATTCATCCCGTTGGTTAGGATCTAAGAAAACCCTGTTCTCTCTCCGAGGCTCTACCAAACCGAAAGTTGCATAGACAACACTTACTTGGTCTGGAAGTACTTTATCTTCAAACTGTTGGTAAGAAAAATATTGATTGGGACCTAATATTTGTATTTGATAAGGGAATTGACTTGTTTCACGTTTCAAAATGGCTAAATTACCGATATTATCTGAGAACTGCCTCCGACTTATTTTTCCCGTACCTAATACAAATGAATGATTAGTTAAATAGCGTCCTATAGCTGGACCACTAATCCCGGAATTTAGCAAAATTCGAGGTGTCTCTAATGTACTTGCAGAAACAACTACATTTTTTGCACGAATAGTGTAAGTTTTTTTGTCTTGTGTTGATACAACACTTACTCCAACAGTTCTTCCGTTTTGAACCAACACTCGCGTCGTATAAGCATTTAACGCAAGATCAAATGGTTTATCATTTAAGGCATAAGCAAGAAATTTGATTGAACTAAACCATGCGTTAGAGTGAATTTCCCCCATGCGTGGTCCTCTCATATCGATGGCAAGAGGCATATTCGTTGCTTCTAAAATACCACCAGCGTGAAGCCGATTCATAAGAATCCGTTGCATTGAAGAACCATCTGCATAGGTTGTTGTACAATTCAAGACACGTTCTGCCATTCTGAAATATACATCTAATTCATCTGGATGAACAGGCCAATTCTGAAGTTGAAACTGAGCAGGTCTCGGACAGGCAGCATTCCAAAATAATGTCCTGCCACCAAGTGCGAATGTTAATCTTGCGCCTGAGAATTCTGGTAAGTTTTCTCCTACAGGAGTAGAATTGTCAGGCCATAGCTGGTCGCGCATTCGATCTACATTCATAGTGGGGATATTCAGCGCATGTGAATGAAATAGCTTCTCCCCTTTCTCTAAAATACCGATTCGCTTAGCCCCTTGATTCTTCCACATTTCGCATAAACGGTAAAGCGTTGCCCCTCCACCTGCACCACTTCCGACGATTAGAACATCATAGTTCGTATTGGCCATTTGCTCCAGTGATTTAGTTGGGATCCAATTATTTGGATAAACCCACATAATAGCCACGCCCTTTCGCGTTAGTCTTTGACATTTAAGGTTATGACCTTTGGTATTTTGATATCACCTTTTTGGAGCTTTGAAATAAAGTTTGACTAAAAATTTCATCCAAACCAGATTTTTGGCATATAAATACGCAGATAGATAATTAATTAAGAAAAATAAATAAGACATTGGAAAAGGTTTATATGCTCGTTTGGTCCCAATGTCTGTTTTTATTTATGCTACTGTTTCTACAAAATTTTCTCCATGAAAAAACCAGTTCCATGAAGGTACTGGTTTGGTATAGTATACATAAATTATTTGTAAAATTTCATTCTCTCTTCAAGTGGTTGGAATTCTTTTTCACCTGGTGATACCGTTGGATTGCCAAAAGGCATTTGTGCAATGAACTTCCAATTATTAGGGATATTCCATTCTTTTTTCACTTCATCATCAATTAATGGATTATAATGTTGTAAAGAAGCTCCTAATCCTTCTGCTTCCAATCCTGCCCATACAACTAATTGGTGCATACCTGATGCTTGATTTGACCAAATTGGAAAGTTCTCAGCATATGCAGCAAATTGCTCTTGAAGCGATTTAACAATTGTTTCATCTTCTAAGAATAAAACTGTACCATAACCTGCTTTAAAGGAATCCATTTTTTGTTGAGTTCCAGAAAAATCATTATCTCCAACTACTTTTCTTAACGTTTCAGTTGTGATGTCCCATAACTTATTATGTGCCTCACCTGATAATACAACAATACGTGCAGTTTGAGAGTTGAATGCTGATGGGGTATATTTCACAGCAAATTCTACAATTTCTTTAATTCTTTCATCTGATATGTTTACCTCTTTATTAATTCCGTAGTAAGTACGTCTTTCTTTAAGTGTAGTGTAGAAATCTTTTGTCATAATTTTCTTCCTCCAAATTTACTGTAATTTTTGTTTGCACACATTGCACCAGTCGAGTAGAGATTTTTACTTACAAAAATTTTAAAAAATCTTCAAATGGCAGTTAAATTTCCTAAGACCTCATCGGACTTCAACTGGAACACCTGTATGTTAAATCCATAATGAGCTCCGCCATTCGTAGTTTCTTTAATCCTTTCGACTTTGATTATTCACCAGTACATATTTAGTGTTCTTAAAATATGTTTTCCAAACAAACGATAGTGTATTCAAATATCTGTGAATTAAAAATAATATTCAATAATTTTTAGTAAAGATTGATAAAAAGATCAATGTTATAGATTATGTTCGATAACTAAACCAGAAAGAGCGACAGTAAAGCTAGACCGATCAATTTGAATTGCTAAATGGAATGTCCAGTAAGCAGACGTATATGTAACCTAAATTTGCACACATTAATATTGAGTGTATCGCACGCACTTATTTTAGGTTGTGGCGTTGGTTGACCGTCACATCCTCCCTCGATTGTTTAGTAGGGTCACTTTCAACAGTGACCCTTTTTTGCATCAATCATGATGAACTTAAAGGAGATAGAAAATGCAGATGATTGGTGATTATCCCTATTTTCTTTTGGCATATTGATGAAACGATTTATCTCAAAACAAGCGATGTAGCTTGTAAAGTTAAGTTTAAAGCCTCAAACAAACATAACCCCGTTCTAAATTTAGGACGAGGTTAAAAAACTTGAATGTAAGATACTTCACTATACTAAACCTTTATGTTCGGATGTTTAGATATTGCCTAGATAGCTTCGCGTTATGTTTGAGAGAACAATTTTTCCATCCTTACTGTATTTTTCGAATAACTCTGACAGGAGAAAAACAAAACGTTTATATTCTTCGTCCTTTTCTTTCGGAGCATAGGACGCTGACAAGTTCCTCCCCAAAAAACCTTCATAATCAAAAATCAAATCATTTTGATACTTTTTAAACTCATACTTTCCATCCTTAAAAAAGCTGTTAAATAATTCTGGAGTTTCCTCTATTCCACCGCTAAATCCTTTGAAATTTGAACAGGTCTTTTGGCAAATTTCTGCATTTGCTTTAATAATCGGACTAGTTAAATCTCTGCTATTCCAAACAAGAGCAACATTTGCCTTTTGTTTTAAAATCCGTTGACATTCGATTTTGAATGCTTTTTTATCAAACCAATGAAATGCCTGGGCAACAGTTACTAAATCCACACTATTCCCATTTAAAGAGGTGTTTTCAGCAGTTGCTTTAATTGATTTAAAACGAGAATATAGTGTTAACGATTGCTCAGCCATCTTCCTCATGTCATCATTTGGCTCAACGCCAATAACATTTATACCTCTTTCAAGTAGCTGGCGGCTAAATATCCCCGTACCTGAACCAATATCGGCCACAATCTGATCCCCTTTTAGTTGGTTAGCTGAAAACAAATAATCGATATATTCATTAGGATAACTAGGGCGATATTTCGCATATATATCTGCCTTGTCGGTAAAATTTTCTGTTGTTTTCACAATACTACCTTCTTTCTGGTTTTTCAAAGTAAGTAAAATAATTAGCAATGTTTACGCGTCCTAAAGAGTCGCAATCACTTATACGCACAATCATATCGTGTTTATACATAAGTGAATAGATATGGATTACCACACTACTCAAACGAGCAGCTTCAATACCTGAAAATAGTATTTCAATAATATTAAATATAGCTAAAGTACTGACCACAGCTCCAGTTATACATGTTGAATATCCACTTATAGGTTCACATTAGGTATTAGAAAATTCCTAACACTACAACGTTCCTTTTTAAAAGGCATAAGCACCAAATCTATTCTGAATGCAATTATGTGAGCGAATAATTGATCATTGTTTTGTTTTTGCCTTCCTTTGTATGTTAATGCTCAAACGAACAACCTTTATAAGAAGAGTTTAAACCGATTCTGAGCTGTAGCGTGTGACAACGCCGCGGCTTTTATGTATAAAAAACTTAAATTTGCACAAATTATTATTAAGTGTATCGCACGCACTTAGGTTGTGGCGCTAGTTGACCGCCGCGACCTCCCCAATTTGTGGGTCATTCCATTCAATGACCCTTTATACGTAAAAATTCACTTATATTACATATCGAGGTGCTTTAAATGACTACATTCGGAAAATGTTTATACATCACTTTTTTTGTAACATTGTTTTTACTAACAACGGTTTGGGATTATTTCGAAAATAATAATTTGTCTTTGCTTGAAAATTTTTTCTTTTCCTTTTGGGTAGCAAGTTTTTTATTCATTGCCTTACTACTTAGAAGTAAAAAAGAGGAAATGGAAAAAAGCGAAAAACCGGAGGCAGAATAGATTATTCTATGCTGCTTTTTTCTTTGCTTTCATAACTGGGATAAGGAGCTATAGAACAGTCGCTTTTTTCATTTCTTAAGGCCATGAACTAACCAACCTTAGTTATTAAATCATATAAATAGTAGTGTTAAGATTAAGCAGTTTGCTTTTCCTTCTTCAATTCACTTAACAAAAGGAGGAATCCACAGTTATACATCTAAATTTATTGTCATTCCTACTGTCATTATGCTGGCTAATAGTTTTCTTTATCACAATTAACTCTACTCAATTCACACTATTTTTTGTATCTTACTTTCACTTTGATCCCTTGATTTTTTTATTAGTAGCAACAATAATAACTTTTTTTCTTGCCAACTATGGATTGAAGAATGTAAAAAATTTAACTACTATTGTTAGAGGGCTGCTTACAATAATTATTACTTTAATTCTGTTGGTTATAATTTGTATAACATTGTTCATAAGGATTTTTTTAAATTGAAAAACTAGATGGCGAGTGTTTAATTAGATTGGTCACTTTCTTTTTAGAAAGTGGCTCTTTTTAAGTAAAAGCTCGAATTTTTTTTCTTATATTTTCATGGTTGTAATGTTTTTAAAAACAAGTGCATACACTTGTCTTGGGATAGCAATCTGTTGCATGCATCGCCCCAAGTTGTTAATGCACTTTACTATCCCGCAATCCTTCATACCTAATAAAATAAACTAAAATCCATACAAAATAATATATATCGTAATACGAGCAATACCTAAAGCTATAACGACCGTGTTATAGCTTTAGTGTGATTTACTGCTTTTCTTTATTTTCATTTTGTTCTTGCTTTTTTTCTTTCTCTTCAGGTACTTCTAATTCTTCTGGACTAAACTCCATGGCGAATTCTTCTTGCTCTATTTCTTTCTTTTGCTTTTCTTTTGCCAATGTACTCACCTCCAATAAGTATTAAATTGTCCGTTTTACGGTAATTTATACTTTTTATCGTAGGCTTAATTTCAAAATGGTGTAACTCCCTAAATTTGATAAATAATTGTTAACTAATGAGATGATTTTACTTCGAGTTTCTATTTCTCTTAAAGATCCTTTATTAATTGATCACTTTCTGAACCTTTTTAATTTCTTAAAAACGAATTTAATTTCTTTTTTCACCCATACTATACTTGTTTGAAAATATTCAAATAAGAAAGGAAGTGCGAGTATGGGAATACTTAGTGGAAATCCTAAAGACGAGCCATTACACTACGGAGAAGTATTTAGTATTTGGACACATCTCACTGTAAATTATGGCTTCATAGCAGGTTATCAAACGTTTTACAATCATACAGGCGATGAAGATCTAAGAAAAATAATTGAAGATATCATCGATGTTTTAAGAGAAGAAGGAAAACAGTTAGAAAAAGTATTAAAAACTAACGGTATTGCTCTACCGCCTGCACCCCCAGAAAGACCAGTTGCAAGAATTGAGAATATCCCTCCTGGTGCGAAATTTAATGATCCAGAAATTAGTGCTGCTCTAGCCGGTGACCTTTCTGCTGGGTTGGTTACATGTAGTCAAGTTATAGGTATGTCCATTAGAGAAGATATTGGATTAATGTATGGTCAATTCCATACAGCGAAAGCTCAACTTGGAGTAAAACTTTTACGTCTTAATAAAACTAAAGGTTGGTTAGTTCCACCGCCATTACATGTGGATTATCCAGAAAAGTAAAATAATCTCACTTGCAAAACAAACCGTTCTCCCCAGTTTTAAACTGGGGTTTTTTGTTTCCTTTTATTGGACCTAAACTCTCTCTGTATCCTTTAATCTAGGCAGGTGGTGATCTGGACGGCTTATCACTCGGCTGTCTGATAAATTTAACACAAAAAGAACAGGTACTCACTTTTAGGAGCGCCTGATCTTATCCTGCTATCCTGCTGAATGTATATGCGATTGTGTTTAAATCTTTTGTTAATGAATGGCTCCACCATTCCCTTCTCTCTTTCTATCTTCTATCTTATTTTCAATTGATGTTTCTAATTAGAATTTTTAATTGTCGGATAAAAAAGGTGTTTTTTTACAATGTGAAGAAGTACTTAAATGGGGATATTTTAATTCAACAATTATGGCGAAGAAATAGTTTATAAGAGGTGAAGATAAGGTGAAAATAAAAACAATATTGTTTTTGATTATTTGTTCTATGTGGTTAGTGGCTTGTAACAGTAATGAAGAAACAACAAAAACGATAGAAATTCAAGAATTAATTAATTTCGAAGAAGAAAAATCCGACACATTACAGTTAATATCCGATGCAAAGGATATTAAAATTATAGAGAAAACGTTTAAAAAAGCTAGAGAATTTGGTGAAGTAGATAACAAAGTAGTTCCGCAATATAAGATCAAACTAAACGATGATGAATACTATTTATGGATAGACAATACATATACAGGGACAATAGCAAACGTAAATAGTAGAAATATGTTTTATAATATCTACACTACCGAAGAATTTAAAAAGGCCATTAATTATCAAGAACAACAAAAATAAATTACTTCTAAAAAACTTGATCAAGGCTATTTGGATATCTAGAAATTATCTTATTTCTAATATAGCAACAATCCATAAGAAATAGCATTTCTCAAAGATTGTTGCTATTTTTGCAGTTCCTTTTCGAATCATTTTAACGATAGATATCCGTTTTCAAAGAGAGCGCATAAATATGATTTAACTGTTACGACCTTTTATGGTTCGCACTGTATGAAAGCAACTTTTCAGTAAGGCTACTGAATGTTTCTTACTTACTGAAACATTACAATAACTTCATTGCTTAATTTTATGTGATGTTGAAATAAACTAGTATTATCCATTTAGAAAGTCCTCCAATTTTATTGGTAAACTATTGGTTTTAGTAGTTTACTTATGTGTAGTTACACATTTTGAACAGTTACTTTCCTTGTAAATGCGCTAACAATTACACTTACTAATATATTAACACTGAGTGCAAGGAAACCAATGTTGATATCTTGTATATAGGATGGCAAACTTGGGAATAGCTTACTTAGATGAGCACCTGTAGCTGCTTGCCAACCTACAATCGTGACACCTACGATTACCCCTGCAAAGACACCTTGTAAAGTTAATGGATTTTTCTTCAAAAGGCTACATACAACCCCTGGTACAAATTGAGTAACTAGTCCATACCCCATTAAGAATAATAAAGTAATTGCTCCGCCACCACTAAAAGTGAAATACAGTGCAACAAGTGCAATTACTGGAACGGAATAGCGAGCAATGATACCAATTTGTTGATCGGTAGTTTGAGGTCGAATAGGTTTTACGACATTTTTCGCAAGCAATGTAGCTGCAGACATCAAAATCAATGAACCCGGTACAATTGCAGTTAATAACCCTGCTGCTCCAATAAAGCCAACGATAACGGGATTAAATGTTTGCGTGGAAATTTTAAATAAAGCTAAATCCACAGCGCCCCCTTCTAACCCTGGTACTTGTAAAATTGCTGCTGCTCCAACAAATAAGATAAATAATAAAAATAATGCATAGATAGGAAGCATAATCGCATTATTTCTTAAGGCATTTCCACTTTTCGCTGAAAAAGTAGCAACAAATGTATGCGGCCACATATAAAACCCTAACGATGTTAACATCATCGTTGAAATATACCATGAGGCGCTAAAACCTGAGTCTGGCAGTGTTAAAAACCCTGGTTTAACAGCTTCGATTGCTTCCCACATTGGTTGAATCCCACCATAATAATGTATAGGTAAGTAGATACCTAGGAATATCACGACGCCAAGAATAAGAAAATCTTTTATTACAGCTGTCCAAGCCGATCCATGAATTCCTGAAACCATTACATATGCAATCATTGCAATTGTGCCAATCCAAATTGTTATTTTCGGATCAATCGCTCCATAGGAAGCTTCGGAAACGATAATGCCAAGGCCCTTTAATTGAATGATTAAATAAGGAATTAGCGCTACTAACCCTACAATGGCTACGAGCGTGCCGAGAATTTTACTATTATATGCCTTTTCAAAAAAGTCGGATTGAGATAATAAATTATGGTTCTTCCCATAAGCCCATATTTTAGGTGTTAACCAGTAAGCGATTACATAGTTCAGCATCGCGATATTGTAAAATGCTACGCCACCTTTTCCATACATCCAACCACTTACCCCTAAAAATGCATTCGTTGTATAAATTTCACCAGCCATTAATAAGAAAATGAAGATAGATCCAAATCCACGGCCTCCAACACTCCATTGTTCAAGGCTCATATCTTTACCCCTACTTGCCGCAATACCTAAAAATAAAGCAATCACTAAGAAGATTGCAATGATTCCAACTGAAATGATCATATTATTCCACCTCCTCTTTTGCATCAGGATTTATACGGTGAACTAGAATCATTAAACCAGTTCCTAAAAAGATCCATAAAACCATCCAAAATAATAAAAATGGGAGACCTAAAATATATGGTTCGGTACTTTTAATAAAGGGAATTCCTATAGGCATCCCAAAATATGCAATGAACGTGAGCAAATAACAGATCTTTTTTCGTGTCATTATTCCTATCTCCTTTTTTATTCCTATCTCCTTTTTTATTCATTTATCAATTGTTGGAATCCGTTATCGATAAATAGACTCTTTATATCTCTTTTATCAGGAGTAAATTCAAATTGGTTTTCACAATTTAGAAAATCGATTGTATATTGTACTGTTGCCGCCACACCTAGTTTTAAAGCATCTTCATCTAATTCAAAGAAACCATTATGATGTTCAGCCCCAATCCCTTCTTCAAAGTTTTGTATTCCAACGAATGCAAACACACCTGGGAAATATTTTTCATAAAACGCAAATGATTCTGATGCCATCCAAGCGGGGATTGAATGTAATGCATCTGTACCAATTGCCTTTTTCACTGCATCGATCGCAATCTGTGCACATTCTTTTTGATTGTGGACGATTAAGTCCGATTCTTTAGGTTCTATAATAAATTCATAGGTGCAATTATGCAGGTCACATACTTTTTCTAGAATTCTCTTAAATTCTTTTGCTGCATGGGCACCCTGATCAACATCTAAATACCTGACTGTTCCTGAAAACTGTAAACTTTCTGGAATAATATTTGATGCGGAACCTGAAATAATCGTTCCAATTGAATACGTAATTGTTTTAAAAGGATCTAAAGTATTTAACCGCATCGCTTTTAAATTGTTATAAAAATCGGTAAAGCAATCTAATGGAGCAACTGACAAATCTGGTCTTGAACCATGTCCGCTTTTTCCTTTTATTAAAACATTGAAAACAAAAGAAGCGGCCATTCTTGGGCCTGGGTCAACAGATATTTTCCCAGTCGGAAGATCAGATTTTAAATGGATGCCCCAAATTCCGTCTCCTCCGATTTCGTGTAATCGTTTACAGAGATTATAAATTCCTCCGCCCATTTCTTCCCCTTGTTCAAAAGCGATAAGTACTCTTCCTTTAATTTTGTCTTTGTGTTGAGTCAAGATTTTTGCTGCACCTAAAAGCATTGCAGTATGACCATCATGGCCACAAGTATGAGCAGCTTGATCTGTTTCAGAAAATACTACTTTTTTCTTTTTTAAATTATTTTCCTCTTCCTTCATTGGCAATGCATCTAGATCTGCTCTAAGAATTAACGTTTTTCCTGATTGATTCCCTTCGATATAACCAATAATCCCTCCATCAGAAACAATTTCGTAATCAATGCCCAATTTAGTTAATTCGTCTGTCACCACTTTCATTGTCCGTACTTCATGTAATCCAATTTCAGGGTGTATATGGAGATCTCTTCTTATCTCGATTACATAACCTTCTATTTCTTTTGCAGCTTTACATGCATCAAGCTCAAATTCGATCGTTTTCATTATTTATACACCTCTTCCAATCGATTTTTAGTTTCCAAATCTTGAAATTCTATTGCGATTCTTTCAAGTGCTTCTTGTATAAGTGATCTTGGTGAAGGGATACAAATTCTTTGGAATTCTTCACCTTCAATTCCAAAGAAGTGGCCATCTTCAAGGATTACATTGGCTTTGTTATAAATACGATCATGAACTTCTTGAGCTGAAAGACCATATCCACTAAAATCCATCCACATTACATATGTACCTTCAGGGATCCTCACTTTTACTGTAGGCATTTTTTTAGCTAAGAAATTTTTCACATACACAATTGTTTCGTCAATATAATCTATTAGTTGCTCTAACCATTCTTCTCCTTCGTTGTAAACAGCTATAAGCGCTGCAATTGTAAACGGTGATGGTAACTGCGTCCCCATTGTGTCGCTAAATTGTTTTCTAATGTCAGGGTTTGAAATAATAACATTTGTACAGTGTAGACCAGCAACATTAAATGTTTTGTTAATGGCTGTACATGTGATGATATGATCCATACTGTTTGCAACTTTTGCGATTGGTATAAATGTTTTGTTTTTTCTAATGAGATCCCCATGAATTTCATCAGCTATAATAATCACATTATTTTCCGCACAAATAGTTGAAAGCTTGTTTAATTCCTCATATGTTAAAATCCTTCCAGTAGGGTTGTGCGGACTACAGAGAATGAACATTGAAGTATTTTCTTCTTTTGCTTTCGCTTCAAAATCCTCAAAATCAATTGTGTAATAACCTTCAGCGTCACATTTCAACGCATTATTTCGAACGACTCTTCCATTATCTTCGATCGTAGTAGTAAACGGTGGATAAACAGGTCGTTGTATGATAATTCCATCACCAGGCTTAGTTAATGCTTTTACAGCTATATTCAAAGCATGGACGGTTCCAGGGCTATATACAATCTCTTCTCTTTTAATAATCCAATCATGCTTCTTAATAAACCATTGTTGAATTGATTCATAATACGACTCTGGAAAAGTAGAATATCCAAAAATACGATGGTCCACCGTTTTATGAAGAGCATCTATCAATGGTTGCGGTACAGGTAAATCCATATCAGCTGTAAATAGTGGGATGGTCTCATAGTCATACCTTTCTGAATAACCCTTTGCTTTAATGAAATCTTCGCCATCCCACTTTAAAGAATAAGTATTTCGACGATTAACCACTTCATCAAAATTATATTTCAACGCTTTCCCTCCTCTTGATTATGTTCAGATTTTCTATTTAATCGCTGTTTTGAAATCGATTTGATTAATTTTTACTCAGTTTAACACCTTAACTGTAAAATGGTCAATAATAGATTTCAGAATTTTTTAAAAATTATTTAGATTCAAAACAGATGGTAAAATGAAATTAAATTTGCCTCTAATTATGGAGAGGAGGATACATTGTGGATAAAGAAGCGATTTTTTATGAGCTAATGGAAACGATTTATGAAACGTCTAGGGTAATTAATTCATATGAAAGTATTCCAAGGAAATATGGAACAGAAGATGAATTGTATATGATTGAGGTTCATACACTCAACGTAATTGGGGATCAAGTAAAAACTACTACTTCCGAAATTGCGGAAATTAAAAATTGTACTAAAAGTGCCGTTTCTCAAATGGTTGATAAATTAATTAAAAAGGATTTAGTCGTTAAATATAGAAACCCGGACAATTATCGAGAATTGAATATTGAATTAACACCAAAAGGCAAATTAGTTTATGACTATCATAAGAAGCTAGACCTAGAGGAGTATCGAAATTATCTGAAGAAACTCGAGCAGTTTACAGCGGAAGATTTTGAAAAGTATATTACACTCCTAAATGTTATAAACCGTAAGACACAAAGCGTGCTTAATGACAAAAAATCAACGATGTAATGATTCCCTTTCTATATTACATTGAATTTCGCAAAAAAGAGTGTTTCAAAGTTGAACTTTGAAGACACTCTTTTCTTGTTTTTATCAAAATATATGAACGCAACATTTATTTAAGCTATAAAACAAGCAATAGCTGCATAGATAGTAACGCCACCAGTTCAAGCTGCACAACTCAGTAGTACTACTCTTGATTAGGTTCCATATAGTATGGATTTA
This sequence comes from Lysinibacillus zambalensis, assembly GCF_040183165.1. Lineage (NCBI taxonomy): Bacteria > Bacillati > Bacillota > Bacilli > Caryophanales > Bacillaceae > Lysinibacillus > Lysinibacillus zambalensis. The sequence goes on along the minus strand of NZ_JBEGDG010000001.1, from coordinate 162,211 downwards.
CATGGATAAGTACTTCCCCGACATCAGGGTATTTTTTTAATATCGCATTTTTTATGTCACGAGCTATATCATGGCCTTGTTTAATTGTTAAATCATGATTAAGCGATAAACGAATGTCTAGAAGTTTATAGTGACCGTGTTCTCTTGCACGAATTTTGTCTATTCGTTGCACTTGATTAAATTCATGAATAGTAACTTCATATTCGTCTAAAAGTTCCTGATCCACACTTTTTTCCATTAACACATCAACAGAAGGTTTAACTAATTCCATTGCGATTCTAAAAATAAAATAAGCTACTAAAGCACTGGCAATAGCGTCAGCGTATAACAAAAATGTCCATCCAATGGCATTTCCTATTATCGCTAAGAGGACACCAATAGAGGCAGCAAGTGAAGCAACAATATCACCTTTATGATCTAATGCAATCGCTATAATCGCCTTACTATTCCATTTTTTCCCTTGTTTTATAGAGTATCTATATAGTATTTCTTTCGCTATGTAAGAAATGATAGCTGCAATCAATGCACTGTATTGTGGTACACTAGGTTTTTCAAAAAATGCTAAAATTGCTTCTACTAAAATATATAGTGCAACTAATATTAAAATAATTCCAACGATTGCTTCACTAATAACCTCCGCCTTACCATGTCCAAAGGGATGATCCTTATCAGGTGGTTTATTAGAAATACCGACCACTGCTAGCACAGCAATCGAAGCAACTACATCTGCTCCAGAGTGAATCCCATCTGCAAAAACGGCATCACTACCTCCAAAAAGACCAAAGAAGAGTTTACCTACCATAAGAATTATGTTGGAAATAAGTGCAATCCATGCAACTTTTTTGCTAATTTGCTCTCTCTCACTAACCATTTATATCTCCTCCGAGTAAGAGTTTTATCCATAAAAAATGTGGGAAGAATTCTTCTCAAATACTCTATATTCTTCTTCCTCCAATTAATACTCAACTATGATATCAGACGAATATCGTGTGGGTCTACAGCAATCTTTTTTACCATTACTAAATAAAATTCGAGCGTAAAAATAAGTTGCCTCAGACCAAAATTAATCAAATTAAAGGATTTGCGAAAATAGACATTTCACCGAACTAAATGAGCCTTATAAAGTCGTTCACTTTTTGCACTGGCTCCTGTGCATTCGAAAAGATCATCAATTCCAATTTCGTACTCAATATGCTAATTTATTACATATTGATATGTAACATCATTTAAAATCATTTTAAATATTAAGAAAAGGTGGATTGATTATGAATTCAATGTTCAAACCACTAATTTTTGCTTTGGTGGTCGGGCTATACGTTTATATAGCGAGCAAAAGTGAAAATAGTGTAATTTTTAATTTTGTCATACTTTATTTTGTACTAACGATGATTTCTTTGGTATTTCGAAAAATCGAACAGAGAAGTAAAGCGGTTCGAAGGCTTTAGATACTTTGATAGAAGAATAAGGAAGTGGAAGTAACAATGAACTACAAAATAAGATTAGCGAATGAAAACGACTTACCGGGTTTATGTGATATTAGAAATAATAAAGATTTATTTACGAATTATTTAAAGCAATATGCAAAAAGGGAAGTATTTTTAGCAATCGCTGAACAAGACTCACATGTATTTGGTTTTGCGGTTCTTAAATTAAAAGGCCCCTTGTTTCCTAAATTAAGCGACTTATATGTAAAAGAGGATTATCGAGGTAATGGTATAGGTTCAGATTTAATTAGGTATAGAGAAAATATTGCAATGAGTCTAGGGTATTCTGAGATATTTGTGAGTGTCGACCCAATAGAAAATCCCCAAATGATACAGTTAATTAGCAAACACGGTTACGGACCTATCTCTAACCCATATTTTAAAAAAGCGATATTTTATAATGATGATGGTACGACCTATAATAAAACGTATACAAGAATTAATTTAAAGAAACTGTTGAACTAGCAGGTGTTTAGTTGAAGGATTGAGAAAGCTACCTTTCCCAAAGGTCATTAAAAAGCAGATTTATTCTACCCGTTTTGTAGAGTAAATCTGCTTTTTTTGTTTTAAGCTTTGATGAGTGGAGACATCCCTAAAGTTGGCCTCTTATTTAAGAAATTTTACTATTTTTCCATTAGTTCTTCTTGCCATAATCGTTCCATATTTACTTCATTGTTTAAGTTATTTAATACAAACACATCTGGATTACTAAGACTCTTCCAGCAATCAAAATCAAAGCTGTTATCATAATTCTTTAGTAGTAGAGACATTACATTTCCATGAGTAACGATTATTGTGTTTTCAGATTCACTTTTAAAAACTTCATCTACAACTGCTACTATTCGATTCATAGCTTCTTTACTTGACTCTCCACCTTGAAATTTCAGCTCCAAATCATGGAATGTGGCTTTAAGTTTTTCAAGCCAATCAGGTAAATCCGTAGTACTAAGTGTACGTTCTGATAAACGTTCATCAATCTCTATGATTATGTTTGTTTCCTCACTAATCGGTTCTACTGACTGAATTGCACGTAAAAAAGGACTGGATATAATTCGATCAATTTCACAATTGGAGAAAAATCTAGATAAATAGTTTGCTTGTATCAATCCTTTTTCCGTAAGTTGTGACTCCGAAGATTGCCCCTGTGCTTCACAGTGCCTTACAATATATATCCGTTTATTCATACAAAGCCCTCCATTTATGTATAACTACTTTACATCTATGATAAATTGTAAGCAGTGGTGACAAATGAATATGAATCAATGCCTTGGGGGTGGCATATAGTTCTTCAGTAATTAACCATAATACCACTTCGAGCTCATCGGTTCCCCATTCATATTCACAAAGAAAAACAATACCCACAATTTTTTCACCTGTAGTTGATCCATATCGCACTTTATCAGGTAATAGCTATTCTACTTCTAATACAAAGGCATAGAAAGCGTCGCCATTAGATACATTCGCTTCCTTTTCATCCATCCACCAAACGCCATAAGAGTAATAATAAACGCCACGTTGTGTAGGTGCCGTAAAACGATTGTTTTTGACCACGACCTCAGTTTCCTTATTACCACTTATTTGCGCAACATGAAATTCATTCGGTTTTGTTTCATAGTCCAATTCAAGCGTTATGGTTTCACCTGATTTAACTTTTATAGGCTTTTGGCCTTCTAAAAGTTCAACTGGTCCAGCAGTATCAACGCATCCATTTTGCCAACAATAAGTACCGAGTGTAGTTTCAAATTTTTTATTTTCAATTTCTATAAACGCTTTAGGAGGCTTTTCTCCCGACAATCCACCAGTATTTGAACACCCCGTTATAAAAGTAAGCCCTAAAAGAGCTACTACATATAAAAAACATTTCTTCATGAACGTCCCCCCTTACCATTCGACGAACACGTTTAAACTAAGTTACAAAACAGTTTCCATTTTATGTCGTAAAAATAGAATTTCTTTCTATAACACTTGGCCTAGTCTTTAGGTGTTCTTTCTATTCGGAGAGATGTTTGTGAAAATAGAAACGGCTGAGTTCTTTAATAACAAGAGTCAGCCGTTTGTTTAACGAGGATGCATGATCGTATTTATCCGCTTAAAGCCCTAGCTTAGATTGGATCATGATAGGTATTTAATTAATAGTACCTGTTGGGTGTAATGTAGTTCCTCCAATTGAAACTTTTATTTCTTTAGATAATGGAACATTGTATTCATCAATAATTGTTCTCCACCAATCCCATGCGAGACCTGTACATTCTCTCGCATAAATTCTTATATTTTTTGAATTAGGCGGTAGTGGTATCACAGTTGAGAAATGAGCCGTTTTGTCTTTCCAGTTTCCATTCCAAGTTTTATGGGATAGCACTTCATTGCCATTTTCATCATATGAAAATTCATCCCATGCTACTTCAAATTGAGCAACATATGCACCATAATGATCAAGGGTAATGCTGCCTTTAGAGTATTCTGTAGATGTCGTCTCGATATAATCTGTATTGTTATGAACAGCAGCAATTGAATTGTCCTTTAAGAAAACACTTGTATATGATATTGGGTATGCTGGATTTTTAAGACTAAACTCTGCATTATCTTTAATTATATTTCTAATATCATTAAAGTCTTTTGAGACAACTTGATTATGCTGTTGTGAATCTCCGCCTAATACTACTGCAGTAAAAGAACTTTCTTCAAAAATATCTTTATATTGTCCACTAGTTTCTACATTCGTATTCACATTATTCAGTAAGGCTTTAAATGCAGCTTGTACATCTTTACTCTTAGAGCTTGTTTCTAATTTCACATAAATTGTTCTGCCATACGCTACATTTGACACCATAACGGGAGGAGCTTCATTACTTACCCCTTTACGCGTTAACTCTTCAAAAGTCACACTGTCATCAAAAAGGTCTGATGGATTATTAGGTAGTTCTGCACTTACGGTATAAAATATTTGTTTATATGCCGCAACCATCACTTTTTTCTCGCCATTAGCAATTGCATTAAAGTCAATTCCTAATGAATTATCAAGAACTTTGGCGTTCACATTTAGCGTACTTGCTATTTGAGATTTGCTATAAACCATAGACTCTGAATATTGTAGTCTTGCAGGTAAAGTATGGGTTGTTGAATATTTTTCACTCCAAGTAGATACTAGCTCATCTACTGCACCAGAAACATTACCATATGTAGGATTATCCACAGTCGTAGTATTTTCTCTTTTCATACCAGGTAAATCTATGCTTATATTTAGCGGTTTTCTTTTCGCCACTAATAAACTAGGTTGATTGTCTACAAAAGCTTGATTTGCAAGTTGTAATGCTCCTGGATATGTACGATTCGCCATAGAATCGATAATTGAAATATCCACTGGTGAGGTTGTAAGTGATTTTTTGTTACGTTCCACCACTATAAATTTATCATTTGAGTTAATACCTTCTCTTGGAACGAAACTATCAATCCTATCTCCTTTCACAGCTAAAACCTCGTTATTATTGTAGTTCAAGTTTGCTATACCCGAATCAATGTCATTCGATTTGCTTTTCTCACTAGAATGCGTATCAAGTGTTTCAGCAAAGGAAATAACCGGATAATTTATCATGCATAAAATAACAGATAAGCCTACTAAAAATTTTATTACGTTAAAATGATTTCTATTTCCCAAAATTACCACTCCTTTTTAAGGAAATTATACCATAAAATTATTTCAGTCGAGTATAGTAGTTTAGTAACGTGATTGTGTGTTAATAACTAATGAATAGTGAATATGGCATAATTAAAGTTGTCGGCTTTAATGGTAATTATATATTCAACTAATTATCCCTCTACAAGCTTAAAGAAATCTACATTATCGTGCTTGTAGTTGTCAAAGCTCCTCTGCGCATTACTAAATTTGATATTAATTCTCTGAGGAAATATACGGGTCTCTATAAGAATAATGTTATAATATAAGAAATAATTTTATTAAAGAAGGTACGTATATGGAGATACGACAGCTTGAATACTTTTTAGTACTGTGTAGTGAGCTTCATTTTACAAAGGCTGCCGAAAAATTGAATATTTCTCAACCGACGCTTAGCCATCAAATTAAAGTATTAGAAAATGAACTGGGCATTCCGCTATTCGATCGTCTAGGGAAAAAAATAGCGATTACAGAAGCAGGTAAAATATTGCATGAACAATGTACCCATATATTTCGAGCGATAGATAATACAAGCAATCAGATAATTGAACTGAAAGAATTAAAAGCCGGGAAATTAGTGATAGGTACTCTACCTGGTGAATTAACCAACTTAGTGTCGGACTATTTGTTAGGCTATCATCTTGAATATCCAGATTTACAAATCTGCATAAATAGCACAGATGATTTATTAAAACAGTTCAAAGACAATAAAATAGATTTTGCGATTTCCTATAAACAAGAGTATTTCGATTATGAGGTTGAGCAGCTTCAAATAATTCCATTGTTTACTGAAGAATTACTATTCGTTGCACATATCGAGCATCCACTTTTAGCATCTGAGAAAATAGCATTGCAAGATGTTTTAGAGCTTCCGCTTATATTATTTCCAACTATCCATCAATGTAGGAAAGTAATTGATAGTGCAGCGCGCATAGAAAAGCTTCATGTGAAACCTAAAATAGAGACAGCTAGTGTTCAAGCCATTTTTAAACTAGTTGAACAAAATGTCGGGGCGACAATTATTTCGAAAACACTGTGTAACCTATATAAAACAAATACTATTTGTGAGCGACCAATCTATAATCCACCATTAACGCGAGAAATTGTACTTCTATATAGAAAAGATAAATTCATTAATTTTGCGGCGAAAGCTTTTATTCGTTTAATGGTTGAGGGACTTGAAAAAGCTGGTTTTTCAATTTCAGAAAAAAGTCAACTATTGATTCAATCTTTGATAAAATCTCAATAAGAAATCCACTAATCACAGTAATACTATGGCTGTGATTAGTGGATTCTATTTTTCTACTGACTAAACACTATGCCTAGCCAACATTGCCTTATTTTTTCATTGTCTTAGCTTTCTCTAGATGAACATGCCAAGACAGCGCCTCTTCTAATAAATGAGGTGTATGATGATTACCAGTCTTCTCTACAGCAGCATTATAATACGCCCACAATTGAGGACGATAATCAGGATGTGCACAATTATTAATTAACAAAGGCACGCGTTCTTTTGGTGCTAAACCACGTAAATCGGCTACCCCAAATTCTGTAACAATGACGTCTACATCATGCTCTGTATGGTCCACGTGAGATACCATAGGGACGATACTTGAGATGTTACCCCCCTTCGCATAGGATTTTGTAACGAATATTCCTAAACGCGCATTACGAGCGAAATCACCAGATCCTCCAATGCCATTCATCATTTTTGAACCAGAAACATGTGTTGAGTTTACATTTCCGTAAATATCTATTTCAAGTGCTGTATTGACGGAAATTAACCCTAAACGGCGAATAATTTCTGGATGATTGGATATTTCTTGAGGTCGTAAAATTAAACAATCTCTATAGTTTTCTAGCTGACTATAAACTTGCTCACCACGTTCCTGTGATAGTGTAATGGACGTTCCTGAAGCGGATTTCACTTTTCCCGCATCAATTAATTCAAATACGGCGTCCTGTAACACCTCTGAATATATTTCTAAATCCTCAAACTCTGATTCTAAAAAACCATTTAATACTGCATTTGCTACTGATCCTACGCCTGATTGGATCGGTGCTAATGTTTTTGTTAAACGACCAGCTTTAACTTCATCATGTAAAAAATTGAGTAAATGCTCTGCCATTTTAGCGGTTTCCTCGTCTGGCTGTACAATTGTTGATGGAGCATCTGTTTTTTCAGAGAGTACTATGCCACGTACCTTACTAATATCTAATGGGATACCAACTGTTCCAATTCGCTCACCTGCACTATTTAAAGGAATAGGACTTCTCTTCCCTTGTACATCAGGTATATAAATATCATGGATTCCCTCTAGAGAGTCAGGGTGCGAAACATTTAGTTCAATAATGATTTCATTTGCCATTTGCATAATAATTGGAGAGTTTCCTACAGAGGTTGTAGGTATCAGCAAGCCATCTTCCGTAATTGCAGTAGCTTCAATGATGGCAAAGTCAATTGGTCCTACAATTCCTTGACGAATTAACTCTGCATTATGCGAAACATGCGCATCTGTATACAGCACTTCTCCACTATTTATCAAACGACGAATAGCTGGATCACCTTGATAAGGTGCTCGCTTACGAATAACGCCAGCTTCAGCCATCTGTTGATCTACCTCTGGACCAAGTGAAGCTCCTGTATAAACATCAACTTGGAAGTTTTCCACTTTTGCTTTTTCTACAAGCGCTAGTGGTACTACTTTTGCATCTCCAGCCCTTGTAAAGCCACTCATCCCCAATAACATTCCATCTTTTATCCAAGAGGCCGCTTCTTGAGCTGATACAACTTTATCTTGTAATGCAACATGACGAATTTTCTTATGTGCTAGTCTTAACATATATATGAATCCCCTTATCTACTATCAATTTTTATTCTGACCAAGGTGAGTGCAAGACACAGTCACAAAAGTTCTTAGGTTTATAATTTGGAATGAACAATGCACAAACATCAGATTTAATATTGCCAAATGTTGTTTCGGGTTTATGTTTGAATCCTTCAAAAAATGCTGGCAAAATTTTTTGTTTAAATTGGTTACGTGGGAAAGCATGTATAATTTCATTTCGTTCTTCATTCGTTAAATCATGATAACCGTCTCCCATTACATCAAGACCTACTCCAGCATACAGCAATGCGACTTCATTTTCTTTATGCTCAGCTACACCGATTGTAGTATGTAGTGCGATGGCATCCCAAACGAGTTGTATTGAAGCATCATCAATATGATGGTGTGCTAGAAATTGACGTGCAGCATTTGCACCATCCACCTCAAATCGTTTATCTAGGCTGCTGAATTGTTTTGTTAACCCCAAATCATGAAACAAAGCACTTACATATAGTAGCTCTTCATCATATTTCCGCTGAGCTTTTTTACCTTGTAGAGCCCCAAACAAATAAACACGATTTGAGTGATTCCAAAGTAATTCTGAACCATGTTCTTTTAAAATATCTTGAGCTTCCAATGCCAAACGGCTGTCAGGTATTTTAATACCAGCAATATTTGTCATCCGTATTACCTCCTCATTAAAAATAACTATTGCTTATAAAAAAATTATAAGAATCAAATTACTATATATCAATTCTATAATTTCTATAATAACCATAGATATTTTCTATGATTGCTTCCGTAGATTATTTCTATAATTGAAAAGTCCTCTACAGGTTATTTTGTAGAGGACTTCTAACTGTAAATCACAATATAATTAGGGTTCAAACAGAACTATTAAAATGGGCAGATTTTGTCGTAAAGTAAATATTTTACATCATTGATCACTATTCTACTTTAACTTGCCCCATCATACCATTTTCTTCATGCTCAAGAATATGACAATGGAACATGTAAATGCCTTTGTTGTTAAATTTCACAGCTAATCTTACTGTTTCTCCAGCATCTATTGCGACAGTATCTTTCCAACCATATTCGTTTGTCGGAGGTTCTTTACCATCGATGGAAAGGATTTTAAACTGAGTACCATGTATATGGAATGGATGTGTCATGCCGCCCATCATATCTGGTTTATTATAAATTTCCCATATTTCAGTCTCTCCTTGTTTTTGCGTAAAGTCGATTCGATTCATATCAAATTGTTTATTATTAATAGTGACCATCTTTCCCATTCCGAAAAGTTCCAGCTTTTTAGAAACTGGCAATTTTCTTTCTTCATCGGTTACTACATAATTATTTAAGTTTTTGAGAGAATCACTAGATGTTTCTGATTTTTTATCGACGATATTAAATGGCATTAATTTGATATCTTCTTCATTCATCAATGATATATCCGTTGACTTATTATATTTTGAAAAATCAATTATAATTTCTGCACGTTCGCCTGGCGTTAATGATAGTTCATTCATCGAAATTGGTTTATTTAAAAAGCCACCATCAGTAGCTATTTGTTGAAATGAATCTCCTGTATTTAATTTAAATGTATAGTTACGGGCATTTGAACCGTTTAATAAACGTAAACGGACCTTTTCTTTGCCAACTGTTAGCTTAGGATTAACTGTGCCATTTATTAACAAAGTATCACCTATAGTACCATCCTCATTCATTGCAGCTTTAAAATTTAATTGTTTATTATCGTCAAATTTTCTATCTTGGAATACTAAAGGGAAATCATTCACACCATATTCACTTGGTAAGCCTAGTTTTTTAGAATGTTCATCTTCTACGTATATTAATCCTGCTAAACCTTTATATACTTGTTCCGCAGTCGCTCCTACAGGATGAGGATGGAACCATAATGTCGATGCTCCTTGTTTTACAGTAAACTTCACATTTTTCGTATCTCCAGGCTGTAAAAGATGATGTGGACCTCCGTCTCCTTCTCCTGGTATATCTACACCATGCCAATGAAATGTCGTTGGCTCTGATAGTTGATTGTTTGTTTTAAACGTTACTTTTTGACCTTCATTTATTTTAATGACAGGACCTAAATACGAGCCATTATAGCCATATGTTTCGGTGTTAATACCTTTGAAAATTTCACTTGTTCCTTGTTGCGCAGTAATAGTAAAAATGCCATCTTTTGCTTCTAGTAAAGGTGGGAGAGCAAGTTCATTTTCTCCAGTCGAATGATTTAATGCTAATGGATTCGTATGGCTCTCATGTCCATTCATTGTTTCCATATTTTTTCCCGACATATTGGAATGATCCATCCCCTCCATATTCGACATTTCTTCTTTTGTCATCTTGGAATGGTCCATCGTTTCATCAGATTTTGAACTACTAGCACTACATCCCCCAATGATCACACTACTCACTAGTAGAGAAGTAATCAAAAATTTAAGCTTCATGATGTTTCCTCCTTGCATTTTAATACAAATTAACTGTAGCAAATAAATATGAAGAAATTATGGAGTTACAAGATCATACTTAAAAAAACATCATGATAACTATTTGGACAATAAAAAAAGATATCCATGTCAAAATTGACTTTGGACATCTAATTCATATTACTTTATAATACTTTGCGCTTCATTAGCCCCATTTATATCCGATTCCCCAAACGGTATTAATAAAATTATCACTTGGAAAACCAGCATTCACTAACTTTTCTCTTAAATTTCGAATATGAGAGTCTATTGTTCGTGTATCGATATCTGTATCATATTCCCATGCAGAACGTAATAATTCTTCTCTAGTATACGTTTTAGATGGTCGGGAAATTAAAGTGTTTATAATGTTAAATTCTTTTAACGTCAGCTGAACAGTTAAATCATGATAGTGTAAGGAGTACGTTTCTTTATCCAACGTAAAATCTTTGTAACTAATAATTTTATTCTCATCACGATAAGTTCGACGTAGTATCGCATTTACTCTTGCAAGTAACTCTCGTTCGTCAAAAGGCTTCGAAATATAATCATCCGCTCCTTTATTTAGCCCCTTTGCTAAATCTACTTTATCGGATCGTGCCGTTAGCATAATAATTGGAACATTCGAGAATTCGCGGATTGCTTCACAAACGTCCCATCCATCCATTTCGGGCATCATAACATCTAAGATGATAAGAGCTATGTCTTCTTTCTTTACGAGCTCAATTGCGTTTATGCCACTTGTTTCCTTTATGCAATTAAAACCATATGGTAATAGAAATAATTCTACTAAATCCAACATTCTTAGTTCATCATCAACTAATAAAATTGTTTTCATGTATATTCCTATCTCCTTCTATATTGTGATTGTAAATGTACTGCCTTCGCCTAAAATGCTTTTCACTTTAATTGTACCGCCATGGGCCTCAACTAGTTCTTTAACTACAGCAAGTCCTATTCCTGAACCCCCAAAAGTTCGCGAACGTGATTTTTCCACTCTGTATAATTTTTCGAAAATCAATTCCAGGTCGTCTGAAGGAATACCGATCCCTTCATCAATTACGTTTATTACCGTTCTTTCTTCTTGTTTCATTGCTTCTACTGTAACTTTTGTGTTTTTATTTGAATACTTCAAAGCATTATCTAATAAATTTAGCATAATTTGCTCCAGGCGTAAGGAATCTGCATATATTTCAAAGTCCTCTTCACAAACAAGAATTAACTTTATGTTATTCATGTCAAAAGAAGGTGCAACTCGCTTACATATATTATCTAGAAATAGACGTGCAGAAAAATATTCCTTTGACACACTAAACGTGTTTTGATCCATTTTTGCTAATTCTAATAAGTTTTTTACAAGTTCTTTCATTCGATTTGACTCTTCAGTAATAATTTCAAGATAGTGATTTCGATCATTTTCGTTCAAATTTTCTCTCATGGCTACTTTTGAATACCCAATTAAATAGGTTAAGGGTGTGCTTAATTCGTGCGCTATTGATGCAAGAAATTCATTTCTTTCTTTTTGTAACCTTTCTAAATCATCGGCTAACTTCTGAATCGATCTTGCTAACTCACCAAGTTCGTCTTTTCCTACATTGGCAAGACTTACATTAAAGTCGCCATGACTTAATTTTTCAGTAGCCGCTTTCATACGCAATAAAGGTCTCGTTAAGACTTTCGATAATAATGCGTATATAGCAAGAAGTACAACAATGCTAGTAATACCAGATATGAAAAAGTGTTTATTCAAATTATGGACCATTTCTTTGATAGCACTTGTACTTTGAAACATGACCACATAACCAGATTGATCTTTATTTATTTTATAAGGGTGCACGCTGACTATATATGGAGAGTTTCGCCAGTCTGCTACTAGTACTTGATCCTTTTTTTTACTTAGATTTTTTACTAAAGGCAGGTATTCTTCTACTATTGTGTTATTTAAAGTGGAACGACCTATAATACGCCCATTTTTATCTGTGATCATGACTTCTCGATCTTTATTCTTTTCCATTAACACGATATGCTTTATAGTCATTTCTGAATAATTCTCGAGTAATACATCTCTATGATTTTCTCCATTTGCTAATAAACTGGCTAGTTCTTCTTCAACTTTCGACTTAATAATATTTCGATGTAGGTAAAACATAAGAAATAATTCCATGATTAGCACAACTACAAAAAAACTAGCTGCTAATTTAGTAGAGATTTTTTTCACCTTATTGCATACTCCTCCTTCCCCCGCGTTTTATATCGACTAAAATCCTGTAAATCCTCCTAAAAACGGTGTTAAAAATGCTATCACTTTTGTCATCATATCAAAATATAACATGATTCCCATAATCACCATTAACACACCACCTATTTTCATAAAGAGAGCACTTCGTTTTTGAAACATTTTCATTTTCCCAATAAATAGTGACATAACTAAAAACGGAATAGAGAAACCAAGTACATAAAATAGCATATATAAAATTCCTCTACTAGGATCAGATATGCCTAATGCAATAACTCCAGCAAGAATTGGACCAGTACACGGAGTCCATCCAGCAGCAAAGCCAACACCGATTAGAATAGAACCAAAATATCCTTTAGGTCTTTTCGTAAACTGTATTCTCTTATCTGAAAGTAAAAAATCGAACTTAAAAACGCCTAAAATGATCAAACCGAATATCACGATAATAATAGCACCAATTTGTCTCAGTAAATCTTTATGCATAATAAATAGAGAACCGATAAATGATGTAGATAGACCTAAAGCCAAAAATATAATAGAGAAACCAAATAAAAATAAAAGTGTATGTATCAAAGCTTTACGATGAAATACTCCTTTGTCATCCTTTAGTTCATTAAAGGACATCCCCGTAACATACGAAAGAAATGCTGGGTAAAGTGGTAATGAACAAGGGGAAATAAACGACAATAACCCTGCTGCAAAGGAAAGAAATAAATTCAATTCTCCTGCCAAAGCCATTCACCAATCCTTCCTTATCTAATTAAACACATCAATTATTTAGTATAAATAAAAAATATGAAAAATGTATGGAGAATGTCCAATTGTCTTTATGAAAATACAATGGGGAAGAAAGGTGCTATTTCGCCCTTTGTGAACTAGCTTGTAAAGAAAGTCTTCGTTTATAAGTATAAAAATCTAGCTAATAAACGAGGCGTTAAACTGAAGAGGACCAACAATGCCATAAAGCACTAATTAGGATTAGATGTGGAAAAACAATGAATCACTTAAAGATTTTATGTTGGATGAAAGCACTAAATAAACCCTTTAAATCCTCTATAACCATTTATTTAAATTTTTTTTAGTAAAATTGCCCATGATTATTGCAGAAGTTTTACACAGTTAAAATTAAGGTTTCAATTTTGCTGTTTAACGGTAATCGGTAATATGATTGAAAAATAACTCATGGCTGTTTCATGCTATTCTTACTTTATTAAAAACTGAAAGCTTTTTGAAAGGAGTAAGTTTACATGAAGAAAAAATGGTTACTTCCCATTTTTGCATCGTTTATGTTTTTCACAGGCATGGGTGTTCATGATGCGAAAGCAGCAACAGTAGCAGATATCACTAATACAGCAAAATCATATATAGGTGTACCTTATCAATATGGAGGAACGGATATTAAGACAGGTATAGATTGCTCAGCATATACACAAATCGTTTTTTCTAAGTTGGGCATTTCACTACAACGTACATCGAGTTCTCAATATCAGCAAGGTACTTCGATTGCGAAAGCTCAGTTGAAGTCTGGAGATCTTGTATTTTTCAATACTTCGGGAAGCGGCGTTTCTCATGTTGGCATATACATAGGTGACAACAATTTTATTTCAGCTACTACAAGTTCTGGAGTAAAAATTGACAAACTTAATGATCCTTATTACTGGGGATCTCGTTACGTAGGAGCAAAACGCGTAGCAAACTTCTCTGAAGGAGAAGTAAAAGATGCAGAAATCGACTTTAGCGTTTATGCATCGCGTGGAGAAGTAGCTCTTAAACTAGCTAAGCAGTTAAAGTTAGATACTAGTAACACGAATTCAAGTTTTCCAGATATAACACCATCGTCTAAATATGCGGGTGCTGCAGAAGCACTTAAAAAAATCGGCGTTTTTACGGGTGATGAAAATGGAAAATTCAATCCAGGTTCTCCGATGACACGTGGTCAATTATCGAAAGTTTTAGTGGAAGCATTCCATTTAAAACAACAAGGGTCAGCAGTACAATTCGTGGATGTTCCAAGTGTGCATTGGGCTTACAATTATGTATCTATTCTCGCTTCCAATAAAATTACGGTTGGTAAAGGTGACAATACTTTCGGGGTTAACGATAATGTCACATTAGTACAATTAGACGCCTTTATTCAACGAGTAGCTCAATAACTTCAAGAAAAGGTGTTTCATCTATGGATGAGATGCCTTTTTTCGTTCTTATACTTTTAGGCAATACCATTTCATATGCCCTCCCTCCTCTAAAAAAGTCAGTACTAATTTGTACTGACTTAAAAACTATTCTGTTTAGTACCGGTTTATAATATGTAGATTCAATCACCGTTTCCTATTGATGAAAATAACAAATACTTTGCTAAAAGGTTCGTTTGATTTTTCTTCTATTAATTCTCGTGTATCCCATTGAATTCGTTTCGTCTATATTTGACCATCGATAGTATGCTCAAAATCGGGCCAATCGCCAATATAGTAAAGAGCCATTTCCCCAAACAAAACAACAACTTAAATTTTAAAAAAGGGTGAAAAAATGAAAAAAAACCTTACTTCTAATTTATTACTCATGTTTGGCACGTTTTTTTACTGAGTGCTTTCGCCTATCGTTTATTGATTACCTCTGATATACCCGTTTTATATGCATTGGATGAAGCCATTACCCTACAGGTACTTCTATTTATTTCTACACTGTTAACTATTTGTGGCTCGATTATCAATTCTCAAAATGCCATTCGATACACTGTAATGGCTGCATTGACTCTATTTATGCTGTTGAACATATATCTTCTCGAGATTGATGCAGAATATTTCAATTCTTCATATGCTCTAATAGCAATAGCCTTGGTATTGCACCCATTATTGATTATTTTGGTGAATATTTTTGTACAATTTAAAAGAACAACCGATTAAGGCTATCCTTTATCCTAGATAAAATCTAGAAATATTAAAAAGTATAATCGTCGTCATTTTCGTACCATTCATGATCATAAGGATTATTCGGATCATTAGAACAAGGCAGTAACGACAACGGATAAACCCTTGTTACTACTGCCTTTCTTTTGAACAACTTTTTATTGTGTATACAAGATTTTATACATGGTTGGTTTTCATGAATTAAACTTGCATTAAACTAAAAACAAATCATCCTCTGCCAAACGTATCCCTTCAGATTTTTCCATTTATATCATCGATGTTTATTTTTTGTCTTTCTAATTCAACTCTTTCCAATTCCACTTCTAGTTCCTTATGCTTAATCAAATACTCTTTTTTTATTTGATACACTTTAATAAAGCTTAAAATCACAATAATAAAAGCAAATATCAACATTAAAAATTGCATATTCGAGAAATACAAATAATACACCTCACATTCACTTTATATATATTATGCATTAATGTGTAGGTTATGTAAAATGATGGAAATACAACTTTTTTATTATCTGTAAGTATATTATTTTACAAAAATACAAAAAGAGAATTGTTGCAATTAAAAAGTTTACTGTTTTATTTGCGCTTTAATACTTACTTTGATATCTACAGTTTCACCAAATTTTGCTCATGACAATGTACTAGCGAGTGAAGAAAGTGTTTAACCGAATTAGTATGATATAACTTTAATACAAAAAAATTAGAATTTGATTAAGGGGATGCTAAAGAAATATACATTTTCACGGATGAAGAATTGAATCATCTTTTTATAAATGTCAGGATATTTAATTTTATTATTTTTATGTTTTAATAGATAAATATCGCTAATCATTTTAACAACAATTCATATTATAGAGTATTGAAAGGAGGGAAATTACTATGTCTGAATATTGCGGTAATGGTTCTGGTTCTGGCTATGGTTCATCATTTGCGCTAATCGTAGTTCTATTCATTCTATTGATTATTGTTGGTACTAGCTTCATAGGTTATTACTAATACCGAAAACCACCTTTCATGCTCATAATGTTTAGGATTATACAAACTAATCCGATATACCTCCCATTCATTAAGGGTTACTTTCCACCAGTGACCCTTTTAATAGTTTAGTTAATCTAAGTGTATCAGTACTTAAATAATCAGCTATTTGAACATATGATCAGTAGCTATATAAATCAAATCAATCCCAATACTTAGAATAGGACTGAATTAAATCGATTGTACTCTCCATTGTTATAAATGTTGTGTAAATTAATATGGATTAACAACATGAAAGAGCCTTTCTACAATAACATGTAGTAAGGCTCTTATATTTTAGATTTCTCTGCAGTCCATAATCCAACTTTATAAGTCTTTTAATACTTTAAAATAATTTTTTCTTACATTTTAATCAAGTTCCAAAGGCAAAAAAGCATATTCTCCGCTTCTAATAACATCACATTTACGAACTGGAATAGGATGTTTAAAAATTGGTCCGTCTAATACTGTAGTATGGAATTCTCCACCTTCTCCGCAAGGGTCAATACCGCGGGCTTCAAGCTCCTTCACGTATTCAGGGGTTAATGTTCGTCCTAAATCATCCTCTCGCATCCCTAATGATAAATTTACAGTGACTATGATTGTAACAAATCCTAGGTTTATAAATTCATCGACAGCTTCACGATGATCCATTTCCCATAAAGGCATGCCTAGTTTTAATCCAGCATTCTTCGTAACCTTGTCATGCCAGCAACCATGTTCAGGCATATCTAAGTCACCTGTGACTAAAACTTCTGCACCTTCATTTTTAGCTTTTTCTAAAAGGCTCATAAATACTTTTTCATAATCTGTCCAGCTTGCTGCTGCAGTATAAACCGGTAAACCTATAGAATTAGCTTGAGCACGTATGAGTTCCGGAGGCATGCCATGAGATCTGGAACGATTTCCTTCTTCCTCCATCATGACGATTAGTCCAACCGCTTCTCCAAACTGCATTGCTTTATATAAAGCTAAGACACTATCCTTTCCTCCGCTAAATGAAGCAATAAAACGATGCCCTTGAGCATTATTTTTCCAGTCCATCAATTCTGTCATTCCTATCTTTCCCCTTTTATTCGACTAACTTTTTTACAAGCACTTTCTCAGGATAACATAAAAACTCATTTGCATTTATTATTGCAAATGAGTTTTTATGTAGTAATCTTTTAAAATATAGCTAGCATTAATTAATTATTTTGCTCAAGGCATTGATAAACCGCCATCATCTCTCGTTTATTTAACTCTCGAATACGATTGAAAATAGGGATATTAGCAACAGCCTCCGTTCGTAAGTTTTCAGCAACAACATCGCTTACTTTGCCGGTTAGCCATGTTTGCACGTCTATGCCATCGACAATTTCCTTACGCCCTTCGTCATTGATACCACTTTCGTAGCAGCGAACACATGGTACTGATAATTTATAAACACCATCATGGAGATTATCTTCAGAAATGACCTTCTTCCCATTACAGAATGGACATTTATGACTTGCTTTAATTTTATTAATTTGTGTAACAATTTTTTTGTAGCCAAATGCTTCATAAACATACGTTAATTTTTTGTATTTTCCATTCGTAAAATACTGATCAATAATAGCTTCTCTCGTTTCGTCAATATGCGCGAAATCACAAATTGTAATTTGATTTTTGCTGCTTATAGCTTCGATATTATTTTGGATTTTGTCCCAAAATGGTAAAACATTTTGTAGGACTATTTCATACCCAGCAAAGCTTGCGAGTTCTAATTCCAGCATTTTTAACGACACTTGTGTTTCTCTAAGAAGTAAGGAGACATCTTCTGTTAGTGTCATAGCGCCACCAACAATTGCTTTTAGTTTTTCAAGCTCTGGTAAATTGCCAATCGTTTTTATGACCTGATCGATTGGTTGATGGATAAGCTCACGAATATCAGTGTCCCCAAATGTTAGTGGTTTTTTATGGTTTAGCACCGCTCCTTGACAGATAGGACAGGCAATCATCTCTTTCGATGCTTTCATTTGCTCTTTAATAATTGATTTCGAAATCACCATATAACGTCCAAGGATCAAATTAAACCCTTCCCATTTTTTCGAAGACTTCGTTGCTTTATCATAAAATGATTTTTCCCAATAACCATAAAGGAATGTATGTCTTTCTTCTGCTGTCATGTCATTGTAGCTTTTACTAATATCTTGACCCAGTTCATTTTTTATCTCATCAAAGAGGAATTGCAATTTAGGATATTGATAATATTTTAATACTTCCATCACATCTTGATGTAATAAGCCATCCCAAAATGGCACTGTTTTGTTCTGAATGACCAAATCAAAATCAAATTTTTCAATTTGCAGGCGTCCAGAACAGCTTGGGCAATGATTTTCCTGACTAAAGAAATCGAAGCTTCTTGTATCTTTATTCGTCGGATGTGACGCCACAATATGATTGATGAGACCACCTATTTCATATAAAAAACTATATTGACTATATAAGTGTCTTTCTAGATCGATGGCGACAACAGGTGCAATAGTTGCAGATTCGTATTCACCATAAATTAATCGGGCCATCGATGATAAGCTTTTTAAAATACCACCTTTATAAATGTTTTCGGCATTTTTAAAATAGCTAATATGATTCTCTTCTAAGTAATGAATGCCATTTTTAGAATTTAGTGTTGAAGATATATGCAATGGAGCTACACTATTTAGTTTGTTATGTTGACTAAAATAATCATCATGACTGACAACATCAAGATGTCTAACAGGTTCTGGCTGTCTTTTACCAAAATCGACGATGAAATCAGAGCTTTCCATCATATAGGCATTATGTTCAATCATCATAATAGAGACAGATTCATCTCGCAAAATATCCCTAACACTATCAATGAATTGGTTTAAAATATTTTGTGATAAACCTTTTGAAGGTTCATCAAAAATAAATAATGTATGGGGGTTTCTGGCATTCGAAAACAGCTCAGACACTAAATGAACACATTGAAATTCACCTGTCGATAAGGATTGTGTTTTTCTTTCTAACGTTAAATAACCAAGTCCAAGCTTAATTAATAAACTTAAACGTTTATGAGCGATATCTTCATTTGGAAGCTCCTCGATAATGTCCTCGATGGAACGTTGGAAAATATCATCAATTTCGTCACTGTATTTCGTCATTTTCTTTTTAATATCAAGAAACGTTGCAACCGTTGATCGACTAGTAATCGATTGGTTGCGGTCTTGTCCTACCATTACCAATTTATCTTTCGGATATCGTTTTTGGAAATCCTTAGCGATGCACTCATTGACCAGAGTCGATTTCCCACAGCCAGACTCACCTGTAACGGTTACGAGTCTATTTTTTGGAATCTGTATGTTAGCCATTTCAATGTTACGACAGTAAAGATCATGAAATTGATAATAGTCTGTAGGCATTGCTTGATTTCGTTCCCAATAGACTGGTTCTGGACGTGGTGATACTTCGACAATTTTACCGCCGTATTTACCACTACCAGGTCCAAAGAACAGCTGCTCATCTGCTGTATCTAGCACTGTATCAGAATGATCAATAAGCCAAATTTGGTTTTTATAGCCCAATTGTTTAATCTGCTCTAAAATTTTCAACAGCGTTTGATGATCAAGACCAACAGAAATTTCATCTATAATAATGACCGTATTTTCACTAGCTGCCATAAATTCTGCTAAGTACAGTCGTGTTAATTCCCCACCTGACAAAGTCCCCATAATCCGATTTAACGTTAAGTAACCAATATTCATTTGGATAATATTTGTGAGAATACGTTGTCTTTCTTCGCTAATTGCTAATTCCTCTGAAAGGGAATAAATCGCTTCTATACTCAAGTTGTTAATATCGGAAATACTATGTGGTTGACCCCATAATTCAAACTTATAATGCTCAACTTCTGGATTATAACGTTTTCCCTCACACTTTTTACATTCGACATTTTTAGTCGTACCACGTCCTTTACAAGCAGGACACCAGCCTAATGCATTATTAAAAGAAAAAACCTCTGGCGAAAGATCAAATTTATTTGCCAGCTTTTCACGAATCTCTTTAAAAACGCCGGTATGAGTACCAACCGTCGAACGTGGATTGGCAGAAATGGATGATTTCCCGAGAAAAAGGACTAAAGGCATTTCTTGCATCTTAATGGCACTAAAATTTGTTTCCATAATATTCGGGAATAAATATTGATATTCAGCCTTTGGTAATAAAGAAACGAGACGTTTTTTGGATTCTTCGCCAATTGCTTGGCAAAATGTAGTTTTACCAGATCCAGATAATCCAGCAATTCCTAATGATTGATCTTCCGGTAAGTCGACATTTAATCGGTTAATATTGTTAGCAATTAATTGATTTATTTTCATCGGATACTCTCCATTCAATCTAGTATTGTCATGTTAGCATAACTTCAGAAGTATTTGCTGTGTTTTTGAAGTGAAGTGCCAATCAATTAAGCCTCGGCATAAATGCGTGGAAACTTCTTCTGAAATAAGTTAAAAATGACGCTTCCCGTGTTCGGAAAAGCGTCAATTGTAGAAGAACGGTTTATTTATATAAACGATAAAAATGAATTATAGTTCTGCTAACACTTTTTCAAGCTGATTACCATTGTTAATCCAAGCATATTTAGCTCCCTCGATTGCTCCTTGACGAGCTTTCGTTGCTTCACTAAATCCAGATTGATCAAGATGTAGGTTAGTTGTACCATCTTCACCTTGTGTCAACGTCCACGTAACAGTAGTGATTTCTCCGGCACTCGCCCAAGTGTAAGATAGTGTATGTGGCTCATCCACTATAAGCACCTCACAATTGACAATTCCATCCCACCATTCGTTTGGCTCAGCTCGGAATTGAAATTTATGCCCTACGATTGGTTTAAAATCATTTTTCCATATCCATTTTTCAAGAGTGTCTGAATCCGTTAATGCGCTCCAAACTTTCTCGATTGAACTTGTAAATTGGTAATCTAACGATACATCTGCTTTCATTTTTTTTCCTCCAATAGTAGATTTAATTTAGCCATTCTTTCTTTCCAGAATCCTTCGTAATAAGATATCCAATCTTGAATTTCCTTTAACGGATTGGCATTCAACCGATATCTCGTTTCTCTACCAACCCTTCGAGCAATTACAAGATCAGCATCTTTCAGGATAGCCAAATGCTTAGAAACTGCTGTACGCCCCATTTGAAAATGAGCCGTTAATTCGTGAAGAGGTAATTCTTCTGCATCAGCCAACAAGCGTATTAATTGACGTCTTGTTGGATCAGCAATCGCAGCATAAACATCACGCTCTAGATTTTTCTCGCTCAAAATCTCCTCTCCCTTTTTGAATAGGACACTAAATGGTGTCTTAATTATATGACACCATTTAGTGTCCAGTCAATTTTTATTTTTGACAAAATGACATTCGTTTTATACTTTTTCACAACAATAAAAAAGAGTGTCAAATACCTATACAATTTGACACTCTTTTGACTGATATTTATTTAACTAGATGGCGTTGTTTAAGTCCAAATATATACTATGATCTTCCTTTAGGAATAGTAGCTAAAAATTGAAAACCATTTTGGGTATTATTCATTAAATAGGTAATAGAAAGTGATTCAAATATTTGCTTTACAATATAAAGACCTAGTCCGCTCCCACCAGTATTTCGATTTCTAGATTTTTCGATTCTATAAAATGGCTCAAATAATTGTTGTATTTCCTCTTCTTTAATTGTGACACCTGTATTCATCACTTGTATTTGAATCTGATTTTCTTTTTGGAGATCAGTTACGTCTATACATACTGTTTCTCCATGCGGTGAATACGTAATCGCATTATGGATGATGTTTTTGAAAGCTTTTTCTAATAAATCTCGATCTGTGCGTACATTCATGTTAGGAGAAATTTGTTTTATAATCTGAATGTCTTTTTGAGAAGCAAAAAAACCGAGATCTTTCGTTATTGAATCTAATAATTCTAAAAGGTTGACTTCCTCCAATTGCAATTTAAAGGTATCTTGTTCTAATTTAGACATGCTTAAAATCTCTCGAACTAGTTGTTCCATTCCTTCGATAATTTTGTGGTTTTTTTCTAAGTAAAGGTCACGATTTTGATAAGGACCGATATTATAAATCATCCCTTCTATATATCCTTTCATAACAGTAAGCGGAGTTTTTAATTCATGTGCAACTGTTGCGAAAAATTCTCGGCGTTTTGTTTCGATTTTTCGCTCTCTTTCAATATCATCTTTTAATTGCTCATTTGCTTTTTGTAAATCGAGCATAGTTCGTTGCAAGTTATTCGACATCTCATTCAAGCTATTGGATAGTTCCTCTAATTCATCATTTGAACGAACGACGATGTTTTCGGAAAAATCCAAGTTGGCCATCTTTTGCGCACCTTCATTAATATAGATGAGCGGTTTTGTAATGAACCTTGAATATAAATAGGCACTCCCCAATCCAATAATCACTACAATGATACTTATAAAAGGTAGAAAACGTACTAAGACCTGCGACGCTTCATCAATAGGTTGAAATGTCGCAAATACAGTAACCATTAAATTATCTTTATCTAGGAATTGAATGGGCAAAGTAACATTAAATGCATTATTAAAGCTTTCTGCACTTTGTATTGGTGCTGTTTTTGCAGTAAGCATTGATCGTTGCGAATTCCCCTGAATAAAAAAAGAAGGCGAATATATATAAGTTCCTTCTTTAGTTTGTAAGTAAATGATGGCATTGTTTTCTTTTGTGTACTCATCCAAAAGTGGTATCGCACTTTGTAATGTTAGATTTTTAGATTCATCAATTATTTCCTCAATCCCAGATTGGAGTTGATTCGTTTTATATTGTTGATAAAATGTTGGAAGGAAGAAGTATAACGTTAAATAAATCAAGACTGCAAAAGATAACAATATGAGCGAAGTGATCATAAAGAGCTTATACGTTATTCGTTTCATCTTCATGATGTTTACAATCCTATTCATCGATTTTGTATCCAATCCCCTTTACCGTTTTAATATAAGGTATATTTAACTTTTTTCTTAAATTTTTTATATGTGTATCAATCATCCTTGTTTCTCCTGAATATTCATATCCCCAAATTTTTTCTACAATAATTTCTCTAGTAAGCACCTTTTTTTCATTATGAAGTAGTAGTTGTAAAATTTCGAATTCTTTTGTTGTTAACGGTATTTCAACTTTATTTACATAAGCTTTATATCCGTCGCAATCGACATTCAGTTCATTAAAATTTAAATGATTATCGCTATTTTGATTACAACTTCTTCTTAGAACTGCTTGTACTCGTCTGATCAGCACATGAAATGAAAAGGGTTTCGTTATATAATCATCAATCCCTATATCAAAGCCTTTCATTTGATCTTGTTCTTCTTCTAAAGCCGTCAACATAATGATGGGTATGTTTGACTGACTTCGGATCATTTTGGCAACTTCAAATCCATTAAGATTTGGCATCATGACATCAAGTAGAATTAAATCAAAGGGTTGTGTATTAAATCGTTTCATTCCCTCTAGCCCATCTGAAGCAACCTCTATTGTATAATTTTGTGTCATCAAAAACTGTTTAATTAATTCCTGAATTTCTAAATCGTCTTCTACTACAAGAATATGATAGTTCATCGATATATCCCCCTCGAAGCACATTATAACCTTTCAATCTGTAGTTTATGTGAAGATACCTCATATTCCCTTTGAAAGCTATACTATCCTCTTAAATATTCGTTTTGACATGGAATAGATATATCTATATGTACTTATTTGAAAATGAACAAAATAATAAATGTTACTGACGCTAATTTTTATCTTCTCTACATAAACTCCTCTATATCTCCATACAAATACCAGATTGGTCATATACATTAGTTGTTAGGAAGAAAATTAATTCTTTTATGTGTACTTTCAATAGAATGAAGCGTCTAGAGATGTATATATCTATACAGTATTTTTCTTTCAACTTATTCAACTAAGGAGAAGGTTTTATGTATAAAATTAATCTACGTCCATTATTGTTAATGGTCGTATTTATGTTGGTATTGTGTTCGTGTTTGACATACGTATCCCTTAAAGCTTTAGGAGCAGAGGAAATCTTCTTTAAGTGTACGAAGTCATTTGTTAATACGATAATGATTAAAATAGCTTAAAAGTTTTTTAATATGATAATAATTAAGAATCCATTTAGAAAAAGTTGGATTCTTTTTTTGTCGTTTAAAGATTTATTTGTCATATTTCGATTTTAAAAATTTCTACTGATGGATTTTTACATAAAATATTGATAAAGACACAAAGTTCCCCCTAAGATAAACATGTTTTAATTTTCACCTGTTTATCCTAGGGGGGAACTTATGCTATTCATAACTGTTCATTTATGCCTGGTTGTAAATCTGTCGAGCTATAGTGTCATAGAATTTATTTAATGCATGAAAGAAATTCAATTAGGAGATGTAGAACCCGATGTAGAACCTTGTATCATTTCTTCTTCTGAATTAGATGAGTAAGGATCCCTCTGTTCTGGTGTCCGTTCACCTGGTTTTGTTGTGAACTCCTCCCACTGTTCTGGCGTCATTTCTCCTATTGGATTTGGAGATTCCCACTGTCGCTGATCGGGTGTATTTTCTTCTGAATACGTGTTATGATCTTGGTCCATATTCGTTTCACTTTGATCCAGGTTTCCACCTAAATTAATCAAATTCGCAAATAAACCAATTGCTATTCCTATTGTTACTAAGGCAATGGATGGTGCTATTTTCGTCCACATTTTTTTACTCCAATTTTACATTTTTATAAAAGATTTTCGATAAAATTTTATTCCCGTTTCTTCTTCAAACTTTTACAAACCAAATTTTGTTTTTCAAGATACACTACCTTATCAGATTGTTTAGCGACTTCCTGGGAATGAGTGACAACGATAATACATTTGTTTTCTTTATGAGCTAGTTCTTTAAACAATTTTACAATTTCATCCGAAGTATTCTCATCTAAATTACCGGTCGGTTCATCTGCAATTAATAAATCTACTTCACAAGATAATGCGCGAGCTATGGCTACACGCTGTTGTTGACCGCCGCTAAGCTGTAACACCTTTCTTTTTGCTTCGATTTCCGACAAGCCAACCATTTCTAATAATTCAAGTGCTCTTCTCTTTTTATCATTTATGTTAACTCCTGTAATCTCCATTGCCGTGACGACATTTTGAAGTGCCGACATATACGTAATGAGATTATAAGATTGAAAGATGATCGAAACATATTTATTTCTATATTTATCTAAACCAATTTTCCGTATATCTTTTCCTTTGTAAAGTACATGTCCTTCTTTTGGGTTATCTAATCCACTTGCTAAGCTAAGTGCGGTTGTTTTTCCTGAACCGGATGGACCTAAAATGCTATAGAAACATCCTGTTTCAAAGGTGAAATTTACATTCTCTAATAAAGTATTCTTCTTATTATTACTTTGATAATAGTAATATAGATTTTTAAATTGTAATATCGTGTCCATATGACTCCTCCTACTCATCTTTTAATAGAATTTCTTTTGGATTTAAACGAAGAATTGATAATGCTGGAATAAGTGTTGATAAAATCGCGATTAATAACCCTAATCCACCTAAATTCAACACATCTTGTGATGATATACTTACATCAATATCGTCGATAGGCTCTACATCCTTATCTTGTTTATTCATACTTCCAAACGTGAATCCTAAAGTATTTGATTCTTGTTGTTGATCTTCGGCAGCAATCACTTCTTGCTGTAATAAACTGTCGCCCATTTTTTGAGACACTGTTTTACCTGTAATGATAGAAATGCCAAATGCTAGTACAGCTATACATAGAACTTCTACTAACAGTTGTCCTATTAATTTCCTCTTTTTTTCACCGATTGCCAATAGAATACCTAATTCCTTACGTCGCTCTTTTATGGTCAACATAATAATAAGACCTAATATAATGGATCCTGCTATGGATACTAAATAAACGATCATTTTGGAAGTAGTGGCAATATTTTCGATAGGGCCTACCATTTTTTGATATAAAGCATCATGCGCATCTAGCTTAAATAAATCGAAATCAATATTTGATTTCTTTGCCTCTGCTTTAAAATCCTCAATATTCTCTGGATCATTTAAGTAGTAAATTGCTTCGTTAATAGATACACCCTTTGTATCACTTTCTTCAGACATTTCTTTCGTCGCGTCATAATTTGTGTATATTTTGTTAGACGGATGCATCATAGCAGGTAAATTTTCCTCAAAGTCAGTTATCCCAGAATTTTTGTATACCCCTATTATTTCTAACTCAACTTCCGATGTTTCATCAGTTGATTTAATCTTTAACTTATCACCAACTTGAAGCTCGTTCTGTTCGGCTAGCCGTTTTTCAATCAGAGCTACTTTCTTATTCGTATCCTCTGATGCAATTGAACGACCGTCAATCATTTCATTCGTTCCATCTGTAAATTCTTGCAATAAATCGGAACTTTTTACGCCTTGGATAAATGTATTAGGCATTTTCATATTTCCAGAGTGACTACCACCTACTGCTCCAACTACCCCTTCATCATCTTTGTCACCATTAATAGGCGTGTAATCATCTGCTACAAGCATGTCACTTTTAAGATAGTTGTAGTCTATTACATAAGGTGATTTAGCTAACTGGTCTGCTTCGTCAGCAAAAAGCTCAGGGTGTTGTATTTTTCCATTTGGATTCTCTTGTCGCTGTTTCGCTACATTTTCCATAAGTTTCTCTTCGTCCATTCTAAGACTCACGTCAACACCTAATGTTTGTCTAGCGTGATCATTCGCCTTTTGTGAGACATTTTGAATAGCGAAACCCGCTAATACTAAATTGGAAACTACTAAAAATACAGTAAATAATATTAGCGATTTCCCTTTCCTTGCTTTAACACTTAAAAATGCTCGTTTGATAAAATTCATTTTCCTTACCTCCTTGATAGCTATACTATATAGGGGTAACATGTAGTTTATATGGAGATACTGCGGAGTTTATCTAGAGATTTAAATATTAAAGGAACAAAAAATAAGCTTGTTTCTCAAAATGCGAGAAGCAAGCTTATTATATTTGTAATATTTTCTTTTTTATCTCTTCAATGATTAATATGCCTGAGCAAACCAAACAGTTTGTTTCGCTTCATTTCCACAGCAAATACAAGTAGTCTTCGTAGTTGGTGGGTTAAATGGAATATTACGAGAAGTATATTTTGTCTCTTCTTTCACTTTTTCCTCGCATGCATCATCTCCACACCATCCAGCAAGAATCCAGCCTGGTATAGTTCCGTTTTCCTTGGACGAGTTAATATGCTGCTGTAATTCCTGCAGTGTATCAATCGTTGTATGAGCATTTTCATCGCGGAATGTTCGTGCTTTTTCAAATAAACGTGATTGCATCGTTGTAAGTTCTACCTCAATGGCCGAAACAATGTCATTCAGGTCAATGGATTGCTTCTCATCTTCATCCCGTGCTTTTAATAATACTTGGTTTTTCTCTAAATCACGAGGTCCTAGTTCAATACGAATCGGTACTCCTTTTAATTCCCATTCATTAAATTTGAAGCCAGGTGATTGGTCTGAATCATCTAAACGAACTCTAATTCCGTTCTTCTTAAGGGCTGCGAAGATGTCATCTAGTTTCTCTATAATTTCAGGGTTCTTTTTCCATGGACCTACAGGTATTAAGACAACTTGGGTTGGTGCAATTCTTGGTGGTAAAATAAGCCCCTGTTCATCACCGTGAACCATAATGACAGAACCGATTAAGCGTGTGGAAGTCCCCCAAGATGTTGTGTGTACATGTTCATGCTGATTAGCTTTGTTTAAATACTTAATATCAAATGCTTCAGCGAATTTTGTCCCTAAATAGTGAGAAGTCCCAGCTTGTACGGCCTTGCCATTTTTCATCATTGCTTCAATTGAAAATGTATCAACCGCTCCTGCAAAACGTTCTGAAGGAGTTTTCTGTCCATCATAGACAGGGATTGCAAGTAATTCCTCCACTACCTCTTTATAGATCGTTAACATTTGCATTGTTTCTTTACGTGCATCTTCTTCATCAACATGTGCTGTATGGCCTTCTTGCCACAAAAATTCAGAAGTTCGAATGAACGGAAGTGTTTTTTTCTCCCAACGAAAAACATTTGCCCATTGATTAATGAGGACTGGTAAATCACGATAACTTTTGATCCAATTTGAATATAAGTGTCCTATCATCGTTTCAGATGTCGGGCGAAGTGCTAAACGTTCCTCTAATTTCTCGCCTGCTGCCTCTGTTACCCAAGGAAGCTCTGGTGAGAAACCTTCGATATGATCTTTTTCTTTTTGGAAAAAAGATTCAGGGATTAGCATAGGGAAATAAGCGTTGCGATGGCCTGTTTCTTTAAAACGGCGGTCCATTTCTTCCTGAATATGTTCCCAAATCTCATAGCCGTCCGGTTTAAATGCGATACAGCCTCGGACCGGTGTATAATCCATTAAGTCTGCCTTTTGAATTGTCTCAATGTACCATTTTGAAAAATCGTTTTGTTGTGTTGTCATGTTCTTTCCTCCATTTCGATAAGGGTGTTTGTCACCTATTGAATAAAAACAAAAAAAGCACAAAGCTGTCCTTAAAATAAGGACGTCTTTGTGCCGAATTAACGTGGTACCACCTTGAATTTAGTTTTAAGAACATCTTAAAACTCTCAAACGTTTTGTAACGAAAACGACTCGGTTATGTTTGCATAACATCTCCATGGTAGGTTTCAGATAGAAGCGGTGATATAGCTCTCAACAATTGCTATATTTTCTGTTTCACAATTCTACCTTACTTGGCCACATCATCAATTAATATTGTATATAACTTTAGCAAAACAGTAAAAAAATTTCAAATATTAATAATTATTTTTCGGGAAATATCTGAAAATTGACATTACTTTTCGTACTAAAGATCTCTTTCAATAGTAAAGGATTTTCATCATTTGATTTAGGATACACACTTTTGGAAAATCGTTATTTTTCTTGATTAATTGCGATTATAGCCAAAAGGAATGGCTTGTAGCTTTCGTTTAAAGCTGTTTTCAATTTCAATTGCTTCTAATGCTGTTATACAATACGAGCAGTATCCCATTATGTTTTAGAAGAAATCATTTATAAACTTCCAGGATACCCCCAGTTCAATTTTTATCCGGCTGTTAAAACTATACTACCACGATAGAAAATCATCTCTAACAATTGAAGGATCTTGTCATTAATTTGGACAAGGTCCTTTCTAACGACTAACTATTACTCTCAACTATCAACTGCGTAAAGTCATCTACCGATAGTGGTTTACTGAAATAATAGCCTTGTACGTACTCGCAGCCATGTTCACGCAGCACTTTTAATTCTGCTTCTTCCTCGACGCCTTCAGCTACTACTTGAAGATTTAGGGCATGTGCTAGAGAGATCATAGCTGAAATCATGGCAATGCCTGATTTTTCAGGTAAAATATCACGGACGAATGCCCGATCTATTTTTAAAACATCTACGGGAAATGATTTTAAGTAATTGAGCGATGAGTAACCCGTTCCGAAATCATCTAATGAAATCGTAATACCAAGTGCTCTTAATTGATGAATAGTATTGAGCAAGTCTTCAGTATAATCCAACATACTCATTTCTGTAATTTCAATTTCTAATAAGTGAGGATCGATTTTAGTTTCTGTCATAATTCCGCGTACCATTTCGACAAAGCCTGTCGTACTAATATGAATCGGAGAAATGTTTACGGCAACACGTAAGTTTAAATTATGTACCTCGTTCCAAGCGCGTGCCTGGGCGGATGCTTTTCTTAACACCCATACCCCTATATCATTTATAAGCCCACATTCCTCAGCAAATGGAATAAAGTGATCTGGAGGTATATGCCCAAGTACAGGATCATGCCAACGAAGTAAAGCCTCCATACCAATCATTGTATTCGTTTTTAAATCAATCTTTGGTTGATAATGTAATTCTAAAATATCCTTCTTTAACGCTTGATGTAATTTTGTTTCAAGTAATAGCCATTTATCATTGACTTCATCCATATTTGGACGATATAAGCGATATTGATTTCCACGGGAAGATTTCGCAGCATACATTGCGATATCTGCATTTTTCAATAATTCCTCTACAGAGTTTGCATGGTCTGGAAAAATACTAATTCCAACACTAATACTTGCGTAAAATTCATACGTATTCACAATAAAACTCTCATTAAAGACGCTAATTATTTCCTCAGCCTTCTCTTCAATACGGTCAACATCGTTTAGTATAATTACAAATTCATCACTATTGTGGCGGTAGATAGAATTCGAAGTGTAATCAATGTTGCGTAGGCGATGCGCCATTTCCACTAAGAACAGATCCCCGATGATATGACCAAGTCCATCGTTAATGTTTTTAAAACGATTTACATCAATAAAAAATAACGCAAACTTCTCATCTGTACGTCGAGATTGATGAAATTCGTTTTCTAAACGTTGCTCTAACTTACGACGATTTGGTAGCCCTGTTAATTCATCGTGATAGGCGATATGAGTAATCTTTTTGATATCTTTTTGTGCAGTTATGTCGACTCGAATAGCAATATATTGATATGGTTTACCATTGTCATCAAGAAAAGGAAAAATCGTCGTCTTCACCCAATATAGACTACCGTCCTTTGCGCGATTACATACCTCGCCATTCCACATGTCACCTTTACCTATCGTTTTCCACATCTCTCTAAAGAAAGATCGTGGATGGTAACCTGAATTCAGTAAACGGTGATCTTGCCCTAATAATTCTTCACGTGTATATTTAGAAATTTTGCAAAAATGATCATTAACAAACGTAATTTTCCCAGTTCGGTCTGTGATTGCCACAATGATTGAACTATTCATTGCAGAAAAAATATCTTGTAATTCTTTCAGACTATAGTTAACTTGATTAATACTACTAGGCGTGATATTCATCATTTACATTCTCCGTTCATTAGAAGGGTTTGGTACTTTTGCTTTATAAAAAGCGGGGTATAAAGTTATGGGATATCGCCCTTTATTATGTAATTACATTATAGTATTAGAAAAGCAGTTAATTCAACCCAAATATTCAAACGTTTAAATCTATATTACAATGATTTTTGTTAGAACTGACTCAAAAAAAAGGTCTTTTAACTCATTTAATACGCTTGTTTTGAAATACACTAAGTACCTTAGTCTATTTATATGTTATGTTTAGCCTATTTATCTTCCAGCTGAATGATTGTTCTGTATTTTTAGATACTTGAATAATTACTTCATTTATGATAGTTACCAAAAATACCTTACTGTCATAACTAGGCAGTAAGGTATTTTATAAGCTAAGAGACTTCATATTCTATTGGACCTCCCAATGTTTTGGCTCGTTCATTGTAGGCATCAAGTTGCTCCTGAGATAAGTTCAACATATAGTAGTGAAAATTAATGGGCTCTAAACCGTGTTTCTCACATATTTGTCGGTAAAAATCATAGCCTTCGCGATATTTTGTCATCCTTATACTTCCTTCCATTTGTGCACTTCATTTTAATAGTCTAATTGTTCTTTTGATAATTGATTTACTTTAAAATGGGAATTGATGGGTTATAAATCAATTGTTCACAATTCTTTCAATCAATTTCACCTTGGCGTAATTGAGTCTGAATTTTGAATTGTGATCGCACATTTCATTCCTTTGAAAATCAGTGACATCACATCTTCTAAGGTGAATGTCTTCTACTGAATAAAGATAAAATTTCGTATCCATTTTTATATTGAGAAAATCGCATTCTCCCTACATTGTTATACAACAGATTAATTATTTTTTAATAATATATAACAGTTTCTTTACTATGTCAATGAATTATCTGATATTTCTTTCAAATAGTTGAAAGCCCAGTCCATTATAGTTAGTATGGCTGGGCTTTTCATAAAATATTCACGTCGGCGTCCGTTATAATCACATCCTTTAATCTTAAACCTTTTAAATACCTAGTTGTTTTGCTTGCATATTATAAGCTGAAAGTTGCTGCTGTGATAACTGTAGCACATAATAGCGGAAAGAAATTGGCTCTAAACCATAACGCTCACACATCTCACAATAAAACTCATAACCATCACGATACTTTGACATTTGAATTCCTCCTAAAATTAAACTGTTTTATAACAGTTGTTATTATTTTTATTAATATATAACAGATGATTCATTTCGTCAAGCTTTACAATTTAAAAATATCCTTGAAGTATTAATTTAATGAAATAATAAAAGCCATTGTTTTGAAAAAGATTAATCAAAACAATGGCTCTCTTTATTTCGAATATTATACTTCAGGAAGTATCTCTACCTTTACTTTTAGTTTGATATCTACTGGATGCTCTTCCTCTATTACTCGGTAAGTTATGACATAAGCTCCTTTGGGAAATCCTTTAAATAGCTTTTCAAAACTTTCGTTACCGTTTAAAATACCATTTGCAATTTTTTCTTCTTTACCTACATTTTGAATTTTGTAATAAAACCTTTTCGTTCCAGTATTTGATACGGACACTCTAAATGGAAAATCTTCCTCATAAGTAAAATATGATTTACTTTCACCTATAGGGGACGATACCTCTTCATATATTTTAATAGGACGAGAACCTATTGATTCATCGCCTTTTTCCGTATTGGTGATATCTACGACAACAGGTTTATCGTCTTTCTCCTTATGTTTGCTATCCAAAACAACAGGGTCTTTTTTTACAGCCTCTGAAGTTTCATTTTTGAAGGGTACTTCTGTTTTAGATGAAAATGTAGTACACCCAGATAAGAGTATAATAGAAGTGCATATAATAATTAACTTATAAATTCTCATAACTTCTCCTAACTAAAAATAGTAAACAATGATAATTATACCATTAATCAAGAAGGGAATGCTCTAGGTCCTTACTTTCTTTTTGTGACTTGTTTCCTTTCTTTAGAACTTCAAAAAAGCCCAACTTCTCAATATTACTATCGAGAAATTGGACCATTCACCATAAATTTTTCAATAATCGGAAGATCATTTTAGGGATAAATATTAAAATGTTCCAAATTATTTCTGATACGATTGAATTTTTAATTGCTATAATAACTTCTTTAATATAATATCGAGTTTTGCTTTTTTTCATTCTTTGTATTAATTCTTTAATATAATTTCGAGCTTTGCTTTTTTTCATTCTTTGTATTTAGTCTCCTAGAAGTTCAATAGTGCTTAACTTTGATGAATGTTTTTTATTTCTTTTATTTGTTCAATATGTCGTTGTTCATGAATAGAAACTAGTTCTACCCATTGATCGAGGGGTAAATCGCCAAGAAAAGGATGTTTATAGGATTTTTCTGCTAATAAAGATGGATCTTCAATTGTATCAAGGAATGCTGTAAATTTACCTCTCGATTCGTCAAGTAACTCAATAATTTGCTGAACTGTAAAAAAGTCTTCAGCTGGAACAACAAATTCTGGCGCTGGGACTTTCTTTGTTCTATCTGCGATAATATGAATATTTTTACGTCCCGCTTGCTTACTATTTTCTTGTTTTAATGCCCATGCAATCAATCTTATGAAAGATGCCTCCGTTAAAGTTAAATGATGGCAAACCTGTGCTATACTCCAACTGTTTGCATCAGGCTTAGCGTTGAATTGAGTATCACTTAATAATTTGATCTCCTCTACTAAGTTATTTCTTGTTTCACATAGGTGATCGTTAATTAATTGACTCATATGATATCTCCTCCACTTAGTGTTTTTTACTCCCTTTTCTGTATATGTTTTATATGATGTGAAGTATTCTATATTTGTTTATATCAGTATTCGTTTTCCGGTCTTTGCAGATTTTCGATTGCCTCTAACAATCGATGTAGTTTGACAGCGTCATTAAAATTCGGAATATGTCTTGTGCACTCAAATATATCTTTTGCCAACAACGTATACGCTTGATTCACATAGTTTATAGCGTCATTATTTAGTTATGATGGCATTTTTAGTTCTTCATATAAAACATCTTTAGAATTAAACAAATTAGTAGGGTGTATCATTTTTTCAATGATAAGATGACCAAATTGGACATGGCCATAGGAATTTTTTTGTGTTAAGCGAAATGCACCCTTTTCTCCCCTGATTTCTAATTGAAAAGCCGGATAAACTCCGCCTTGGATATGTATAGATGCTGAAGTATTACGCCAATCGAAAAACAGTTTATTGAGCTAACAAACTCTATTGATGAAATGGAAGCTAACAACAAATAATAGTGCCAAAAAGCCGATTCCTACAAGTAAGCATAATCGGCTTTTTTTAGTTGCCTATTTTATTCAATGAATTGCTCTCTACTACGAACAATATTGAATGGATTGTTTTCGAGTACATGTTGCAGCTCTTCATTTTCAATATGTGTATAGATTTGTGTTGTTGCCACACTTGAGTGCCCCAGTATGTGCTGAAGACTTCGAATATCCGCTCCTGATTTATACATCATTGTTGCGGATGTATGACGTAACTTATGTGGTGTCAGTCGTTCTTTTTGGAGTCCAGATTGTTGATTAATTCGTTTAACGATTTTAGCGACGGTTTGACGAGTAAATCGTGTTCCTTTTTGTGAGATGAAAAGGGGCTCTTCTCCCTCACCTTTAAATGGTGTTTTCCCGCTATTTTCATAGTCTGCAAGTGCCTGTACACAGCTATCATTCAAATAAACAGTCCGTTCTTTATTCCCTTTCCCAACAACTGTTAAGTAGCGCCCTTGTATGGATGACTTATTTAGCTGGCAAAGCTCTGTCACACGAATTCCTAAATTCAAGAAAAACATCATCATACAATAGTTTCTCGGTGAAGCTCGATTTGGCTGGATCCCGTCGATAAATTGCGTCGCTTCCTCGATATTCATATAGATTGGTCTTTTCCGTCCTATTTTTGGTGTTTCTAATTCATCTGCCGGATTTTCCTCTACAAGGCGACGTTTCCCTTTCAAGTATTTAAAAAATGACTTCAACGTTGCTACTTTACGCGCTCTTGCTGATGCAGAATTTCCACGCTGCACCTCGCAATATTCCATAAATAAATATAGATCTTCTAAGGTCATCTCACGAATTTCTTCAATTGAAATAGTAGAAATATCTATTTTCGTCAAATCTGATAGTTCATGTTCATTCTGAATGGCTATGTAAAAACGGAAGAATAATGTCAAATCATATTCATATTCTTTTCTAGTACGTTGAGACTTCCCTTTAATGGTTGTTAAATAAACTAGGAAATCTCTCATTATTTTTGGTAGCTTAGGCTTTTCCATAAAATCACCTCTATTTGCTCTATTTTACCATGAAAAAACGTTCCCAAATATAAATTTGGGAACTTTATGATGAAATAAATGATATCTTTTAATAAACAGAACGTATGTTCTTTTATTTAGGTGACAAAAAAAGATGATTCCCTTTTAGAAAGAAAATCACCTTTTTTTAAAAGTTTTTTAGAAGTTTTCACTTTTTAGGCATAAATCACAAAAAAAATGAATATTTAAATCTAGTGGACTAAATGAACTATGCGCTGTGAGACGATTCGAAAAATGAAAAGATGGGTAACTGTACATGTCGATTCCTCTCATAACACGCGTGGAATTATTTGGATTTCGTCAAGTCCGGGCGCATTTTTTCCTGTAAGTCAGTGAAGCGTCCATTACGCCAGGACAAAATCCGTTTACGAAATAAAGATGCTATATGTCCCATCTACTTGTTTTGTTAAAGACCAATTTGTTGATAGCATACGTTGAAGCTTCTCTATTGTTTCCTCATTACAAGTTAAATGTTGGATTCCTGTTTCTAATAATTGATAATCCTTACCTTCTTCTAATTGGAAGCGAAGATACAGTAGACGTTGAATGCCTGGCAAAGTTACATATTTGATACGGTAGTTACCATGCAAAGCGTCCAAAAATAATTGTTCCCCTTCTTGAAAAAGTGCCATTGTTTCGGAAAATTCATAGTTTGGTACTTTTTCCTGCCAAACTGATAAATCCCCTGTTTGCAATGTACGCACAATCTCCTCATTAGTAAAATCTAATTTCGAAAGCTTGTCTAGTTCATAAGCTTGCATTAAATTAATGATTGTCATTTTTACTAGCTCCTTTTATGTATTTATCTACATTTCTCTAAAAATGATGAGATGAATGCGGATGTGGTTCCTTTTCAATTAGTACCCATTTACTACAATTACGCCAAGGCGAAATTGATTCATATTTAGTGTAACACGTTTTCTCTACTACTTAAATTCGGAGGGCGATCCATATGATGAAGTTTTACGAATCTGGTTTGTTTTTTGATGAAATGTTAGATGGCAATCAACCGAAGCCTCATTATCGGTCTTTCCACCATAAGCTCAATGCATTCACAAAGGACCAATTAGAGGAAAAATATCAGCAAGCACAATCTAGATTCCTTAAACAAGGCATTACATTTACCGTATATGGAGCACAAGGTGGAACAGAAAGGACAATGCCCTTTGATTTTATACCTATTATTATTCCACATGAACAGTGGCAAGAAATAGAAGCTGGGATGAAGCAACGTGTAAAAGCGTTAAATTGCTTTCTACATGATGTTTACAATGAACAATCTATTTTTAAGGATGGGCTTATTCCGAGAGAGCTCATTGAAAACAATCCGTATTATTATAAAGAAATGCTTGGTGTAAAAGTACCTATCGATAATCATATTTTTTTAGCTGGCATCGATTTGATTCGTGATGAAAATGGTGTTTATTACGTGTTAGAAGATAATTTACGCAATCCTTCAGGTATTTCCTACGTTTTTCAAAATCGATCTGTGATGAAGGAAGTGTATCCTGAATTTTTCTCTAAACATACGATCCAGTCACTTGATAAACAAATGGCCTTTATGAAGAAGGCACTCCTTGCTCATCGGCCACCTTGTATGGAGCCAAATAGAGAACCTAAAGCTGTCCTTTTAACAGCCGGCATGTATAATTCGGCCTATTACGATCATGTTTTTTTAGCACAACAGCTCAATATTCAGCTTGTTGAAGGCCGTGATTTAGTGGTCCGAGATGATAAGGTGTACATGAAGACTATCTACGGTCTAGAACAAATCGATATTATTTATCGTCGAATTGATGATGATTTCCTAGATCCTGTTGTTTTTCGTAAGGATTCTTTACTCGGGGTACCGCATATTATGGAGGCTTATAAAGCTGGAAATATTGCTATTTTAAATGCAGTTGGTAACGGTGTTGCTGATGATAAGGCGATGTATGCCTATGTACCGGATATGATTCGTTACTATTTGAATGAGGAACCTATTTTACGTAATGTGAAAACTTATCATCTAGCTGATCATCGTCAATTAACTTGGGTTCTTGAGCATATAAGAGAACTTGTTATAAAAAATGTTAGTGCCTCTGGTGGCTATGATATGCTTATTGGTCCGCATGCGAGTGATGAAGAAATCGCTATTTATAAAGAAAAAATTATGGAAAACCCACATCAATACATTGCACAGCCAACGATTAGTTTATCTAGAGCACCTGCTTTCCAGGATGGAAGATTTTATCCTTGTCATGTTGATTTACGTGTATATGTGATGAAGGGTGAAGATATTTATGTGCTTCCTGGCGGTTTATCACGTGTAGCATTAAAAGAAGGATCTTTAGTCGTAAATTCTTCACAAGGTGGAGGAGCAAAAGATACGTGGATATTAAAGGAGGAATTGCAATATGCTAAGTCGAGTAGCCGATGCACTATACTGGATGGCACGATATAGTGAACGATCACAATCGAATGCACATATATTACAAGTACAGCTGTTGAATATGTTGGAGCAATCTGGCAATGAAAATGAATACATCGATCATTGGGAAGCGGTGTTGAATATTTGCGCCTCGAAGGAAGAATACTTGACCTTATATGAGTCGATTCGAGTTAATCCACTTATCGAATATCTACTCTTTTCTACTAATAACTGTAACGCTCTTCATGCTACTTTATGTGCCGTTAGAGAAAATGCGCGTGTAACTCGAGATAGCATTCCCATTGAGCTTTGGGAATTGCAAAATGACTTTTATTT
The DNA here is from genome assembly GCF_040183165.1 of Lysinibacillus zambalensis. Lineage (NCBI taxonomy): Bacteria > Bacillati > Bacillota > Bacilli > Caryophanales > Bacillaceae > Lysinibacillus > Lysinibacillus zambalensis. Next base: position 123,470 of record NZ_JBEGDG010000001.1, on the reverse strand, counting down.
ATCCTTACAGCAAGAACTATTGGAACGTGAAAGACCTATTCCACTTATTGTTCTTAACTCTTTTTTACAAAATGTTCGTAAAACTTCATTAACGGTGACAGGGCTTATCGAAGGTTCGATGGATCGAGATGTACCGTTTTATTTCATACAAGTTGGGAAATGGTTAGAGCGTGCAGAAAAAACGATTCGTATGGCTTTAATTATACTGGAGCAACATAAGGAGATAGCTATCTCCTTAGTAGAAGCGGACGGTTCGTTTTTACTCGATTTATCAGAGGCGACGGAGTCTTATTTACAAAAGCATCGCCAAACTAACTTACTATGTGTGCTCCAATATTTATTACAAGATAAGCATTCTCCACGTTCAGTGATGTTTTGCTTACAAAAATTAGAGGAAGCATTTATTTGTTTAGAAAACGATCCTCTTTCAGCTAGATTTTTAGAGCTTCATGCTCCATTAGAAAATTTATTGTTTGCTATCATGAATGTAGATGTTTGGAATAGTACATTAGAAGAAACAATTTTATTAATGGAGGAAAAATTGTGTCAATGTATTGATTTAGGCAATACATTTTCAACAATATATCATTTATATGAACCCAGCGTACAACCTTGAAAGGAATCAACGACAGCTCCCTATCAACAAGCAAGTCAGTAATTCAAAGGAAGCGGACACTATGAAATTTGAAATTCAACATACTAATATTTTTCAATATGAGTCTGAAGTCGATCAAAGCTTAAATACAATCCGCTTAAAGCCAAGAGGCGATGAGCGTCAGCGCTTATTATCCTATCGCATTGCCATTACACCTTCATCTTTAACACGTGAGCATACTGATATATGGGGCAATACAGTTGGCACTTTTTATATACCAGAGCAGCATCAAGAACTAGAAATTCAAACAACCTCTATTGTCAGCATTCAACGTGCACCATTTATTCATCGTATTCAATATTCACCAGAGATGCAGACGATTTTTCACTCGCAATTGTTTTATGAACATTATTTGCCCTATATAAAGTTTACACAATTTACGTATATGACAGAAAATCAGTTAGAGGAAGTTTATCATGCCATTGGTCATGCTGAAAATCCTGTACTATTTTCATTAAATTTAATGCAATATTTATACTCAACTTTTGAATACGATCCGGGTGCAACCGATGTGAAAACTACGGCAAGTGAAGCCTTCGCCCTGAAGCGAGGTGTTTGCCAGGATTTCACACATGTCATGCTGGCCGTGCTAAGAGCTAAAGGAATTCCAGCGCGTTATGTGAGCGGTTATTTATATGTGGACGAAAACTCTGCCTTGATCGGAGATATTGCAACCCATGCTTGGGTAGAAGTCATGATACCGGGAATCGGCTGGATTGGTCTAGATCCAACTAATAATGTTGAAGTATTAGAACATCACATTATTTTATGCATTGGCCGTGATTATTCCGATATAAGCCCTGTTGAAGGTGTTTATTCAGGTGGAAAGCATAATTTAACAGTTAAAGTGAGTGTCAAAGCATTGAGTCATTTGTGACAAATAACGGTAATGGTTTAAATTAAACCCTTGATTTTTCTATCTAAGTAGAAGAATCAGGGGTTTTGTTATGAACTATTGATTTGAAAACGGTAAATCTCGGTAATCCAACTATTATTTACATATTTTCAACATTATTAAGTGTTATAAGACTTTTATACAATATCCATTTCTTTTCCTATTTTCTTCATTTTATTTATAACTGTATTGAGCTGCTCCCTTGTATGTGTAGCCATCACTGTAATCCGCAATCGGCTTGACCCTTTTGGCACAGTTGGTGGTCGAATCGCTGGAATAAAGACACCTTCATCCATAAGTTTCTCAGAAAATTGCACAGCTTCATGGGAATCACCAATAAGTAGAGTTATAATTGGCGTTTCCCCCTCATTAACTACAAAACCGGATTCCTCCAATTTCAAACGTAAATACGTAGCATTATTCAGCAATTGTTCCCTTCGTTCGGGCTCATTTTGAATAATGGATATCCCTTCTCGCGCGGCTTCAATCGCACTTGGAGATAAACCTGTTTGGAAAATAAATGTTCTAGCGTTATTTAGTAAATAGTTCTTTGCAATTGTCGACGTCGCCACAAAGCCACCCTCTGCACCAATCGCTTTACTCAACGTGCCCACTGTAAAAGCAATCTGATCTTTCAACCCAAAATAATCAGCAGTACCACGACCATCAGTTCCTAAGACACCTGTCACATGCGCATCATCAATCATTATGTAAGCATTGTATTCCTTTGCTAGCGCAACGATTTCGGGAAGTGGAGCAATATCACCATCCATACTAAAGACGCCATCCGTCACAATTAACTTCTTTCCATCTCCACGTGATTGCTTCAATTTATGCTCTAAATCCACCATATCAGCATGTTCATAAACAATAGTTTTTGCTTGACTGAGGCGACAACCATCTATAATACTCGCATGATTCCAGGCATCAGAAAATATAATATCACCTGCCTTCATCACACTCGAAATCACGCCAATATTCGCTAAATAACCACTGCTGAAAACAATGGCAGCTTCAGTTTTTTTCAAATCCGCAATTTCAGATTCAAGCTGTTCATGAATATCGAAATTTCCAGTTGTTAATCTCGAACCACCAGCTCCTGTACCATATTTACTAATACCTTCCGATGCTTTCTTTTTCAACCGAGAATCTGTTGCAAGACCTAAATAGTTATTAGATGAAAAAAGCAAGAATTTCTTACCACTTATGATTACCTCGCTCTCATTGCCATTTGAAAACGAACGTAACTTCCTTGTCAATCCTTTCTCTTCTATTAATTGTAGTTCCCGTTGAAACCAATGATCCATTTTTAATCCCTCCTAATGAGAACCGGTACGCTTTCTAAATAGTTTATAAAAGATTCTAGTTCAACTTCATCAGACACAAAATAAACACGTCCTCCACTTTCACAGCCATCCCTTTTTAACGGAGTAATTCTGACATAGCCAATGCCACGATTACTTACATATCCAGTCACGTAATCTGGATCATCAGACCAACATAATTCTGCAATTGTAAACGGAGAATTTGCCACTTTCGACGCCAGAGCCAACGCTTCACCTACCCGTTCATTAAGGTCTCCATCAGCATCTTGCCAATCGATTCGTGATACACGCACACCCTTTTGTCCTCGTTCGTCAAGCCGTAAGCCAGTTTTACTATTTAGGATGATTGCCCCACGGAGATTTTGATTACTACTAAGTTGATGAAAAGCAACATCCAGTGCATGCTCTGAAACACCTAATGAGGTTAGTATCTTTCTTGCTTCACTACGTGCCTTTTCGATCGAAGCCTCCTCAACTGTTGTAACTTCTAATGGTGATATATACTGAATCTGGTCATGCGCAATTTTTTCAACGGTAATTTGAATAAAGTCAGCATCGCCACGTGAATGATTACTTGCTTTCTTCAATAACTGTTTTACAATTGGCTCTACCTGAGATTTACTACCTATCCGTTCACCACCAGATATATGTTTTTCCCCTAGTTCAGGACTTCTTTCAGCTGCACGCATTCGAATGCTATAACACGCTTTTAACATGATGATTACCTGCTACTTTCTTATTAATTGTATGTAACATTTTCGTTATGGGATAGACACTAACAGCTGTGATTACCATACCTGGAATAGCCACAGCTAATAACGGTAAAAATGGAGTCCCTAACGTATAAGCCAAACCAAATCTAGCAATCGTTGTTCCAATTGGGCCCGCCAAAACGAGTACTGGAATTGAAGTCCCAAATAAAACAATGAGTAGGCCTACAGTCAATCGGAAAATCAATGCGATCTCCACATTTAAGATCGAGTGTATCCCAAGTAAAAATAAGATTAAACTTGCAATAATCCCCGCTAGAAAATACCGCTTAAACCCAAATACCGCTGCAATCGCAACTGCTATGGGTGCTGATAATTGAAATTCAGACCCAGGAATACCTGTTGGAATTTTAAACATGCCTGTAATGATAATAAGACATGCTAGCAATGAAATCTGAGCAAGATCATAAGTAGAAAACTTTCGGGTCATTTTTTTCCTCCATCTTACTTTTTAAATTAACATGTAATAACTTTATGTTATTTCCTCCTATTCTTCATTTGTGTTAACTTATTTTTATTTTAAGTTAACACAAATGAAGGTTGAAAAGTAGATAAAATGGTAGGATTTTTTATTATTTATGAAAATAGTTTTTGTTACTTATCAAAGGTTTAAATAAAAACCCCTGATTTTTCTACGCTAAGCAGAAGAATCAGGGGTTTTATTAAAATCTACTGCTTTTTAATCTGCATAAGAGAACGTATACAAAAAACTTCTTCGTTCTTGTCTACTTATCAACTTATTTTGCGTTTATAAAATAAACTAGATGATCAGTCCATTTGTCGTCCTCGAATATGAATCCTTTCCTCGTGCATTCATACACCATTCCAACACTTTCTGCTAACTTTATAGATGCTATATTATCAAGGTTTATATGAGCTTCTATTCGATGATAATGTAATTTTTTAAACGCTAGATCTAAGGCAGCTTTTACAGCCTCTTTCCCATAACCTTTTCTCCAAAACTGGTTATGAATTGTATATCCGAACCTGGCCCATTGAAATTCTTCCCTCATAATTGTCGAAAAGTCTATAAAACCAATATGAGTATTATCTTCTTTTCTAAACACTCCAAATACATAGACCTTGTCATCTTCAGCCATTTGCTGATGTTTAGTAACTAAATCACGAAACCATTCTTTCGTACAGATGCTCATATCTAATTTACCTTGATCGTATTTATGTTGAGAAGGTAAACGATTTTCATACTGGGTTAGCCAAGAAGAATAATCACCTTCTTCAAGAAATCGAATAACTAATCTTTCTGTTTCAGTTCTTATTTTATTCAATCGAACACCTCATCTAAAATTACTTCCTAATCTTGTATAGTATATTCGATAAAAGTGAATTATCTCCTTCTTATTAAACTAGTATCTAATTCAAATAACAGATGTCCATTTTATTTAGATTGATTAATTGTCCCTTTCATATATTCAGGTAGAATTAATGTCCCTTGCTTAAATTCTTTTAGTGAAAACATCATTGGTTCACAATTGCCACCAACTCCAATTATAATGCTCAAATCTTTTGGGCAATAGACAACTGTATGTAATGTTCCAAAGAACTCTTTATAGTGCTTACAAAAAATCGGAGAACTTTCATCATTGAAGTGCTGATAACTAGACATAGGTGATAAAATTTCAGATAATAAGGAACTCACATAATCCTTACGTTTTATTGATCCTTGTACGCTAATACCGTTTTTCTCCCTCAATATATCTGACTCAAAGTGATTGGTACAAATAAGAGGACTTGTTATATTGATAATCTGTTGTTGTGGAGAAGCTTCTACTATTACACTTGTTCCACTTTGATCTGTTATGGAGTAATTGTAGCAATATCCATGAGGTATATTAGTGATGAAGTTTAGCGCTTCTTCAATATTTGCACATTGTTCTAATAGCATTCTAACAATAGTCGTTGCAATAAATCCCTCTTCTTTGTATTCGTTATTCACAAAATGTAACCCTACAATGAGCCCCTTTTCATTCATTCCATCAAGTCTTCCAATTATTTGTTGACTAAAGCCTACGCTAGCATAGCCATCTGTAGGATTAGTCCATACAAGCCTTGCATCGTACATTTCCGGACTAAAATCATAATTGCGTACATAATAACCATCATTTACTAATGTAGTACACCCCATTTGTGGAAATGCTACATCATAGCCACTAAAAAGTTTAATAGTATTATCTATTTCCATGTCTAATCCTTCTGCCAAGCCGATTAGTTCTTGAAAAAGATTCGGTGAAACATTCTTTATTATTTCCTTCGCCTTTTGTACATTTGAGTTAAAATTCAATTTCTCTAGCCGTTCCAATTGTTCTAAGGCTGTTAATGACTTTAATTCTCTACCTTGTTCCAAGCCAAATTGATAATAATTCCCTCTCAGTTCAACTATTCTTACAATTAACTCTTCATCATTTTTATACACTTTCCATTTCCCCCCTTTTTCCAAATTGTGTGACAGGCAATATTAAGTCGAGATTTGTAAAGTCATTCCCTCGATACCATTCTAGTATCGAACCTGTAGGAACCCAGTTATTTTCATTTGCATAGTTTATTAATTTACAATAACCGTCTCGAATTTTTGTGATTGAATCATTATAAGACATAGCTATGTATATACAAGCTGGCATTTGTTCTATCAAATCCGTTTCAATTAGCTTGTTTGGTTGTATGTCCAAAGGTATGCCGAAGCCAAATTGGACTTTAATCACGTCTTTTCCAGATATATATTTTAAATAACAATTTTTTATTGGGATATTTAATTTCTCAAGCTCTTTAGCTTTCTTACTAACAATTTCTCTGAACTCACCAATTTCTGATTCAGCAAAAAACCAAATAATTTTTTCTGCGCTTTTCTCTAATAGATATATATTTTTGCTAGTATTTTCACTTTCTAAGTAGCGTAAGCTAACATTTAAAATATCTAGCCTTCCCTTTATTATCTGAATCCAACTATCCACCATCTTTTGTCTCGATATTACATCGCTTTCCTTTAAATACACTTGAATATTTTTTATTGGTATATCTGCCAAACGTAAACTTGAGATTAATTTAGCTACTTCAACTTGATCTTCAGTATAAACCCGATATCCACTAGTGTCTCTATTAACTGAACGAAGTAAATTTTGTGCCTCATAATATCTTAATGCGCTTTTGGAAATACCAGTTCTTTCGGCAAAATCCTGTATTGTCATCAACTTACTCAAACTATTACACCACCTTAATTCAATGATACATCTTAAAGTTACTTTAAGGTCAAGAGAAAATTCAACATAAAAATCTACTATAAGTTTCCATTAAACGTCCTGTTCTTTACTTTTACTTACATCCATCTGCTTCATTTACTAAATATGACCTAGTGAATGGGCATGCTTTCTTCAGATTCTGTATCGCCACGAGCATCCTTGCACTTGGCTAGTCACTACTTCTGTCTTCGTGGGTTAGATATATTTTCTATAGATTACATCTATACTGACAGCACAAAAAAGTATAGGCCAAATTAGCCTATACTTTCACACCGCGACAAGTTAATCATAATCCTCTTCAAGAAATTGTCTTATAGCCATTTTTGTAATAGTACTATACCCCTCTTTTATTCGCCCAAACAAGGGCATGCAACTGTGGCAGTACTTTGACATCTGTTAATTCCTCATCCTTCATCACTTTATCTATCAGTGCATGATATTTATCTAATAAATGTAGTATTAATCGTGAATTGTCAGTCGTCGTGAGATCATCATTACCGACTTGAAGATAAAAAGGAATCGTTGGATATCGTTGGTGAATTTGTTTAGCATACTCGTAATCCTCTTGATTAAAAACGACTATTTTAAGAGATACATGATGATTACTGTTTCGATTTTCAAGTTTTTCGAAGATTTCAGAGAGCATCGAATAGTTTGTCGTCATACCAGAGCTAGGTGGCTTTGGGGAAATTGTCAACTCATCAATCTCATACATCCATTTTTGCCACCTACTACCTTGTGTTTCCACCCCGACCTTTATGTCATTTTCTTTTAAAATGGCAATGAGCTTCTCCAAATTTTGGATGAGTGCAGGGTTGCCGCCTGAAATCGTAACAAATGAAAAACCGCTGCCTCCGAGACGTTTCAGCTCAGACCAAATCTCCTCAGCTGTCATTTGAACAATAAGGTGCTTTCCACTGCCATCCCACGTAAACGATGAATCACACCAAGAACAGGAATAATCACAGCCGGCCGTTCTCACAAACATTGTCTTTTGGCCAACTACCATTCCTTCACCTTGAATCGTTGGTCCAAAAATCTCGATAACAGGTATCTTACTCAACTTCCATCCACTCCCGTCTCGCTTCTGCATAGCTAGTCGGAGTTTCATATAACCGGATAAACTCAACACGCGCACCGTTATATCTTTGTTCATCAAGCAAGGCCGCAGCCAACTTTTCGTAAATCCAAACAACAATATTTTCTGCCGTCGTATTCATTGGTGGAAGCGTTTCATTTAAATAACGATGATCCAAATGAATCTCTATCTTTTCTTTCCATATTCCTTTAATATCACCAAAATCAATCATCAAACCCCGTTCATCAGTGTAACCACTCAGTCCTAATATTACGCGATACGTATGACCGTGCAGGTTTTTACATTTCCCCTCATAGTTATGTAAATGATGAGCAGCATCGAAGGTAAATTCTTTACTTACGAGAACGCGCTTTGCATGATAGTTCAATTGATTTCTTTGAATATCTACATCTAGTTTTTGGAGCTTATCGACGATTCTAAAATCTGACATGCCTTATGACTCCTTCCTGTAACTCAAATACTCATCAAGCCCTTTTTTTCGCAGTTTACATGCTGGGCATTCACCACAGCCATCTGCTAGTACACCGTTATAGCAAGTTAACGTTCTTTCCCGAACAAATTCAAGTGCTCCAAACTGATCAGCAAGTTCCCATGTTTGTGCCTTATTCAGCCACATCAACGGTGTATCAATTACAAAGGAATCATCCATCGATAAATTTAACGTAACATTCAAGGATTTAATAAACACATCTCGGCAATCCGGATATCCGCTAAAATCCGTTTCACAAACGCCAGTTACAATATGCTTAGCTCCTACTTGGCTCGCTAAAACGCCCGCAAATGAAAGGAAGAGAAGATTTCGACCAGGTACAAAAGTCGATGGAAGCTCTCCATTTTCTCCGTCTTCTACCTTTATGTCTTGTCGTGTCAATGCATTCGGAGCAAGCTGATTCAGGAGTGACATATCAAGAATGTGATGCTTGACACCGAGCTCTTCTGTTATCATCTTTGCACATTCAATTTCAAGACGATGCCTTTGGCCATAATCAAAAGTTACTGCTTCAACCTCTTTAAAACGTTCTTTTGCCCAGAACAAACAAGTTGTACTGTCCTGACCTCCACTAAATACAACAATTGCTTTTTCCTGCTTCATCTGTAAAAACTCCCTTGTTTCAAGAAAACAGCACTATAAGAAAAAGTACTGCTTCTTTTAGTTTTTTTAGAGGGTAGCTAAATACCTCTTTCTTAATTGAACGATTCAATACCGTAGTTATCGATAATCAATTTTTTCCGAATTAAAATATTGTGTACTTTGGTTACTCAATAATGGTAAATCCTACAGTCCTTCTGTATGGCTTCGGCCAGACATAAAAAAACCTCCTTGTAAAATGTTTCCCAACACTTTTCAAGAGAGGCATAACCAATCGTTCTAATAAAACGTAAGTAAAAACATAAAAAAAGCCACGTCCGATATGGACATGGCATAATTATCATGTTTCCATAGTTTTTTATAGAGGGTATCAGCTATGAACCTCTCCCGTTCTAGTCCGGGCATTCTTTTCTTAAATATAATACAAAAAATAGTAGAAAACGTCAAATGGATTTTTAAAGGCTGTTTCTAAAAGATTGTTGCTATAAAAACATAAGAACAGATTAATTTTACAAAATATGCAGAGAATGAACGCTTTCTTTTGGTTTTGATTATGAATTCTCTTAAAATCTTGGAGATTCGTCATGTTATGGATTACCTTATTTATTATTATTTCCAAATTGCTCATTAGTTTGCTGTAGCGTACGAACTATGATCGATAAGCTATATTACAGGTTCACCAATGATTTTGACTATTTGTAAGAATTGTGGAGAAGTAGCTTCAATGAAAGTTAAGAAACTAGATAAGTTCAAATAGAATCTTTTAGTTATACTTTGGGTCACTTCAAGTAGAGTAACCCTTTATTAATTTCTTACCTCAGGATGACCTCGCCCTTATGAACATTTTCTTTCAGACCCAACAAAAAAAACCGAACTATCCAATGAAACTTTCATGAAGTTTTTTGGAATCGTTCGGTTTTTATATTCATCTTGTTTTGTTAATCAAGATTTTATTCGGCTCTATAAAGGAACGATTTAGTTCTGTCCCAGCCTCTTATTCATCACGATCAAGTGACTCTTTCACAAATGTAGGAAGTGCGAATGCACCAACGTGTAAATCTGTATTGTAATATTTCGTTTTTAGGCCAAATTTATCCCAAGCATCTACTTGAATATCTTTAATTGGATGTAATGCTTTTGAAGCAAATCCGAATAGCCAATGTCCAGATGGGTATGTTGGCATATGGAATTGATATACGCTCGCGATTGGGAAAATACCTTTAATTTTTTTATGTGCTTTGCGCATGTTTTCTGCATACTCGGCAAAGTATGGAGATTCATGTTGGTTAATTAAAATTCCTTTTTCATTTAATACACGGTAACATTCTTTATAGAAAGCTGTTGTAAATAAACCTTCACCGACTGAAATTGGATCAGTAGAATCTACTAATATTAAATCGAATGACTGATCAGCTGCGTTTTGAACATAAGCTAAGCCATCATCGAAAATCATTTCCATACGTGGATCTTCTTCAACACCAGCAGCTGTAATTGGAAGATATTTTTGGCTCAAACGGAATACTAACTCATCGATTTCTACCATTACTACTTTTTCTACTGATTCGTAACGTAGTACTTCACGAGCAGTACCACCATCACCACCACCGATAATTAATACCTTTTTTATGTCTGGGTTAGTAGCGAATGCTGGGTGCGTAATCATATCGTGATAAACGAACTCATCTTTTTCATTAACCATCATCAAACCGTCTAACGTGAAGAAAGTACCAAACTCTTCACTTTTATAAAAATCGATTTTTTGGAACGGAGATTGTTCACTATGAATTTCTTCGTTGTATCCGATTGAAAATTTACAGTTATCGCTCCATTGTTCTGTATACCATTTCATTAAATCACGTCCTCTAATACTTCTTGTTTCACTAGAATTGTATCAATTTCTTGTTCTGCAAATTGGCGAATTTTATCTGCCATTCCACGTGGTACTTCAAATGATTCTGTCTTTTTCGCTTGCAGTTTTTGTTCTAAATATTCTGCTGCCTTCCAAGGACTTACTGAGTCACCACATGTGTAAACATCTACAGAAGCAAATCCGTATTCTGGCCAAGTATGAATCGTTAAATGTGATTCAGCAATAATTACTGCACCCGAAACACCATATGGGTTGAAATGATGGAAGCAAGATTCTACAATTGTTGCCCCAGAATAGTCAGCAGCTTCATTCATAAACTGCTCGATTAATGCGTTTTGCTCAATAATTTCACTTGGGCAACCATAAAATTCAATTAATACGTGTCTACCTAATGTTGATAATTCAATGCTCATTTATTTGTCTCCCTTACGACTGTAATATAATTTTCTTCTTTCGTTTCGAACAGAACATTCCCAAAATTAAGAAAATAGAAGTTGTATAATTCTACTACTTCCTCTGAAATAACTTCACCAGGGATAATTAGTGGTATTCCCGGTGGATAAATCATTAATGAGTCTGCACTAATCCGACCTACCGCATCATAAATTAAAATTGTTTCTGTTTCTGCATTACACGCCTGTTGCGGTGTCATTGCTAATTTATTAATTTGATTCGCTGTCACATAAGCTGACTGAATCGCATCTTTTTTTGTGTGATTAAGTTCAATATCTTTTAACGCATGTACTAATTTACCGATTGTTTCACTCGTATCAACATGACTTATGACTGCCATTATGACATATCCTTCAGCAAGTTCTAATTGAATGCCATACTGTTGTTTCAATATTGTGTAAACTTCGAAACCAGTCAAACCGAGATCGTTCACACGAATAACAAGTTTCGTCCAATCATAGGATTGATTGAAATTTTGTTGTACATAATCAGCTTTAAGCACTTCATAGCGTGAATTATTTTCAATTTCTTCAATTGCTACATCAACAACTGACTTTAATTGGCTATAACGTTGTTGTCCATACATTACTAATTCTCTTCGCGCTACATCTAAAGAACTCATTAATAAATAATTTGCACTCGTCGTTTGAAGCATATTTAATACTTTTTGCAAATGCTTCGAATCGATTCGTTTTTCTTGTAGTAATAGAAGCGAACTTTGTGTTAATGAACCCCCAGTTTTATGCATACTGACTGTTACTGCATCTGCACCAGCACTAATCGCATCGTTAGCATCAGGTAAAAATGTTAAATGCGCTCCGTGTGCACTATCAACAATAACTGTTACATTCTGTTCATGTGCGAGCTTACAAATTTCTTGCAGTTGATTCATTGAACCAAAATATGTTGGATACGTTACTAGTAAAGCTTTCGCTTGTGGATTTTCTGCAAGTGCCGCTTTTACATTTTCAACTGAAATTCCGTGTGCAATGCCAAAATGTTGATCAACTTCAGGTTGAATAAATACTGGTTTTGCTCCGCTTAATATAATGCCGTTCATAACTGATTTATGGCAGTTACGAGGTACGATCAATGTATCGCCCTGTTTACATGTCGCTAAAATCATCGCCAAAATTCCTACAGTAGTTCCATTTACTAAAAAGTAAGCGTAGTCTACATTAAATGCTTGTGCAGCTAATTGTTGAGCTTCTTTAATAACCGATTCCGGGTGACTTAATAAATCAAGCTCCTTCATCGAGTTTACGTCCATTCTTAATGTCATTTCTCCAAGCGTCCATTTTAATGGGTTTTCATGTAGCCCCATTTTATGTCCAGGTACATCAAACGGCGTAACATCTTGTTTAGTATAATTGACTAAAGCTTCAAATAATGGCATGCGGTCTTGAGTGGCTAAAAATTCCTCAGTAGCCACTCGATTTTGCACGCATTGCATTATTGTCCCATAGCAACTGTTAAAAGTTGCTCTAATTCTGAAACTTTGTCTGTTTTTTCCCAAGTTACGTTTACATCACTACGTCCAAAGTGACCATAAGCTGCAACTTGTTGATATTGAGGTTTACGTAGATTTAGCATGTTAATAATGCCATCTGGCGTTAAGTCGAATAATTGACGAATCGCTTTTAAAATTTCTACTTTCGCTACTTTTTCTGTACCAAATGTTTCTAAAGCGATACTAATTGGTTCACTTACACCAATTGCATATGATAATTGGATTTCACATTTATCTGCCAAGCCTGCTGCAACAATATTTTTTGCAACGTATCGTGCTGCGTAAGCCGCTGAACGGTCAACTTTTGTACAGTCTTTACCAGAGAATGCGCCACCACCATGACGAGCTGCCCCGCCATAAGTATCAACAATAATCTTACGTCCTGTTAAACCTGCATCTCCGTGTGGTCCGCCTACTACGAAACGACCAGTAGGATTAATTAAAATGCGGAAGTCTTCATTCATACCAAATTGCTTCGCAACAGCTTTAATTACATTTTCTGTAACGTAATCAATGAATTCTACTCGGTCAAAATCATCATCATGTTGAATTGACATTAAAACAGTATCAATTTTAGGTTGCATACTATCCGTATAATCAATTGTTACTTGTGATTTCATATCTGGTCGAGCCCATTTGAATTGACCATTTTTACGTAACTCAGTTGCACGTTTTACAAGCATATGTGCCATTTCAATTGCTAATGGCATATAGTTTTCAGTTTCATTAGTCGCAAAACCGAACATAATACCTTGGTCACCTGCACCAACTTCTTTTGTATCGCTTGAAGAATCAACACCCATTGCGATATCAGGAGATTGCGTGTGTACTAAAACTTGTACATTACAGTTATGACCATCAATACCGAACTTATCATCTGTGTAACCAATGCCGATTAGGGTATTACGGGCAATTTTTTCGATATCTAGTTCTGCTTTTGTAGTGATCTCTCCACCAACAATTACTGTGTTTGTAGTTGTGAATACTTCACATGCCACACGTGATAGCGGATCTTGCGATAATGCCGCGTCTAATACTGCATCTGAGATTTGGTCTGCAATTTTATCTGGATGTCCTTCCGATACAGACTCCGATGTGAATAATACTTTTTCTGACAATTTTAACTACCCCTAACAAATTATAGATTTTTAGGGCATAAAAAAAAGCTCACCCAATTTTAAGGAAAGCTTCGAATACTATCAGCTGCTGTTCCTCTTATTGTTCACAAAAGTTAATTTTGTGCTCAGGTTCGGCCCACTGGATTCAGTTCATTTTGAACTAAATTGTTTGGCCACCGTATCTTCGACCCCTCGTCTCAACGGTTATTAATAAGAGCTATATTATTATGCTGAGACTCATATTAAGTCATAAACAATTGAGTGTCAATTTATTTTTTAATATTTTTTTATAATGAATCGCTATGAAAATTAATTCATTTACCCTTTTGAACCAAAAAATACTTAGTGTAACATTTCACAAGATGTTAATTTTTATTCCAATAAGTGAATAAAAATACACGTAAAGGTTTTTTATATTAATAATAGAACGAACTCCTATTAAATTTGTAAATAGATGTGTCAAATTAACATATTGTAAGCAAAAAAATTTTTAAATTAGCAAAGAAAATTCAGGTATTTTTAGCGTCTTTTATTTATAGAAATCCGTTAAATTTCCATAATTCAGACTATTATTTTCGGTCAATTCTAAGAAGAACATGACGATTCTTTGTTTCAAATTTGGTATGTTGATTAGCTAATTTTAACCACATTTATCAAAACTGCTAGGTTGATTTTGTCTACGGATATCTCACATATCTTTCCTTATCTTTAAAACCACTATGGACATCAAAGTTATGAAATGAGAAATTCATTTGTCTTAGCGAAGGTTTATTTAATGCCTTTTCCCTCTTTCTACCAATTTTCTGATTCAAATAATTTAAATATATATTGCATTCTACTAAGAATTTTACGGCTTGTTTGATATGTCCAATTATAAAATTTCTACGTATAGTTGACAGAAAATTCGGACTTAGTATATAATTTTTGGTATTACCAATTTATTTAAGTTGTATTACCACATAGTAAAGGGGACAAGGTTTTGAAAGAAAAGGAACGCTCCTCAGATAAAATTGAGAATGAATTAATTAGATCAATAGTGGCTGGTGTTTATTCTGTAGGAAGTACTTTACCGCCAGAAAGAGAGCTTGCAAAAGAATTTGGTGTAGGTCGGCCAACTATTCGGGAGGTACTTCAACGTTTAGGAAGGGGTGGATGGATAACAGGGAGAAAAAGAATGCCTGCGGTTGTTAATGATTATTGGCGCAATGGGAATTTAACGACACTTGTTAATATTATTGAGAATCATCATACCTTAACAGATGAATTTATCATGTATTTATTAGAATTAAGAAGTTCTTTGGCTCCGACTTATATTCGTGATGCTGTCACGTTTAATCAACCTAAAGTGGTTGCTCTCCTTGCCAATCTAGAGCAACTCGAAGATAGTGCAGAAAGCTATGCTGCATTTGATTGGAATTTGCAAAAAAGGTGTGCTGGCCTTGCAGTCAATCCAATCTTCTTACTCATTTTAAATAGCTTCGATTCTATTTATCTGGATATGGCAAAAAGATATTTTTCTATAAAAGAACATCGTCTGTTGTCCTTCGACTTTTACCACGGCTTATTAAAAGCTGCATTAAAAGGAGATGTAATGGAAGCGGAAAGGTTATCTACGACAACAATGGCGAAAAGCTTAGAAATCTGGAAAGATAGAAAAAAATAAAGAATACTGGAGGCGTGATAAATGAAGTTGAAATATTTTAAAGAATATTTTTTCTATCCTGATATATTAATCATGACCTGTCTATTCCTTATTAGTTTTGTATTTATGATTCTACATTTAACCTCTATCGGAATTTTGGGTGCTTTTATTTTGGGAATGATTATGTATTCCTTAGCTGAGTATGTAACACACAGGTTTCTTTTTCATCTGAAACCGCCAAAGAATGCATTTTTGTTAAAAATGCTTAAACGCTTACATTATGACCACCATACAAATCCGAATGAATTGCATTTATTATTTTTACCCTTATGGTATAGTGTGCCAAACATTGCAATTGCAGCAGCCATTTTTAATTTTTTTTCATCTAGCTTAGTAATGACAAACGCATTTATTGCAGGTATCATGCTCTTTTTATTATTTTATGAGTGGAAGCATTATATCGCCCATCGTCCCCTTCAGCCAATATCTCCATGGGGTCGTTGGATGAAAAAGGTTCATTTATGGCATCATTTCAAAAATGAAAATTACTGGTATGGCGTTACGAACCCAGCTTATGATTTTCTCATGGGTACCTTTAAAAACCAAAAGGATGTTGATCAAAGTAAAACTGTTAAAAATCTAGAGAAACGAGGCGACTAGGAAATAGAATGATAAAAAATGCCTTGTAGGTTAAATATTAGGTCCTATTCTGTCAACATAATTATAGACTTTAAATAAACATTAAAAAGTCACAACCCATTTAGAGGTTTTGTAATCCCAAAAAGGAATAAATTTTTCTTAAACTCTTTCTATGTAGAAATTTGCTTAGCTTATATTCTCGTTAAAATGTGAGCGCTACGTCATTATAGAGTTCTATGAAGTTACATCCATTCTTATTGAAAACCATGGATAGAATAAGGGCTGTCACAAAATTCACTTTTATGACAGTCCTTTGTATATTTCTCATACACAATAAATATAAGTATTTGTTATTTAGAAACAACTTCTATGACTGTTGATTCAATTTTTTCCCCAGCTTACATTTGATGTTTTTAGGGGCTCTTTTTTTATAATATTCCAATGTTTACATATTGAATGAAAAGCTGGAGTGAAGCTGATGATCGTTCAAATTTATAATTCTGTTTACATAAAACAGCACCATCCACACGTAATGGAATGGTGCTTTCTCTGTTTATCAAAAAAACTTTATTTACTTATGATACTTTTCTCCATAATGAGTCCAAATGGGATTTTAATTTTTGATTCGGACCAAATTTGGTCCAACAACTACAAACCCCCGAATACAAGTAGTAGTAGTTAGCCAAGAGTTGCGATTAGTTAAAAATATTTAGTCAAACCGGATAGCCCTTTTGGGATGTTAGGAAAAATAACTGTTCTTGATGACTTCTGTGAAAAAAACGCACTTATTTATGATGTTCACCGTAACGTAACTAAATGAGGTTTTCGATCAAATGTACTCATACATTATTCTGGCCCTACGCATGTCAGCTATTCGCTATTAGTCGTTGCTTTACAATCATCTAGAAAGAGAGAGAGAACAGAACAGCATTTATATTTCCTAGAAGATATTATATTTTAATTCTTTTTAACTTTTCCAATGAATTGTAATTGTTACGTTTCCTCTTGATCACCATTCTCACCTTTATTTATTGCACGACCTTCTCCACCAACCGCATGCTGCTGCTTCGTATTAGAACTTCCTATGGCTGAATTAGTTCCTCCCGTACTATCTAAACCACTGCCGCTTGCTACCTGAGTAGCTGAGGACTGTTTTTGCTCCTTATTTATCTGATTATTGATGATGATAACAATTTCTTCGTCACCATCACAGTCTTTATGCTGTTCGTGAGGTTCAGTCTGCTTCCCCTTCATACCGCTGTTTCTAGCTACCCCTTGTGCTCCCACACTTTGCTGTTGATCGGTATTCGAGGAATCTATTGCAGCATTACTACCAGCTGCACTATTTCTTCCTGCCCCACTTGCAATTTGCGTGGTATTAGGTGCACTAGTGAACTGATTATTTATAACAATTACAACCTTTAACTTATCCGATACAGGAGCATCAGTCCTAATTTCTTCACCATCTTTTTTTACAATAATCCTTACTTTTTCATTTTTACTTTCCACTCCGTTTTGTAATTCCTTGGAATTAGACCCATCATTACTATCTTTATGATTTCGTTGATTTGACATTATACCACCTTCTTTTCAATTTAGAATAATATATCTTATTCGAAGAAGAAATTTAGGTTTAGTCAAATACATTATTTTAACTAAAGTATTATTTGGATAATATCTTTGCGTATAGCATTTTATAAAAATCTCCCCATGGCGAGGTGTATGTCTAACCGCATTATCCAATAAATTGTTCAC
Organism: Lysinibacillus zambalensis; assembly: GCF_040183165.1. Lineage (NCBI taxonomy): Bacteria > Bacillati > Bacillota > Bacilli > Caryophanales > Bacillaceae > Lysinibacillus > Lysinibacillus zambalensis. The sequence goes on along the minus strand of NZ_JBEGDG010000001.1, from coordinate 105,398 downwards.
GTATCGCTCCAATAAGTGCGAATCATCAATGACATTTTGACGGAATTCTTTGGTTTAAATCAATTTTTTAGAACCTTGCTATCCAGAGGAACTTCTATTCTCTGCTTTCCCACTATTCTGTTCTCATATTTTATTCTTGTTATACGGCCAAACAACAAAAAACACTTATTCTACTATCTTGGGAGGTGCTGTACTATTTTTCAAAAAAACCTCACTTACTTATGATACGGTTCACCGAAACTAATATGAAATTGTAAGACCTATTTTCGCGCTTACGCCTATCTCTTTTGCTAAACGATAAAACAGTCGTTTTTCTTCAATTAACTTGCGCCGTTAGTAAAAGAGCGATTTCACTAATTGAACAATCACCCTCCCTTATTTTAAATACATTTATTCATTATCTAATTAAGGAATGGATGCAACTGCATTTTAAATTATGCCTCGGCATTATTTCTCTCCCAAAATAAAATACCGCCGTCATCTGCAATTACAAAATAATTGCCACTAAATGAAAACCCATAGCAATACAAAAAATCTCTATAAATGCGGATACAATTTTTATTGTGCCCTTGGACCAAACAGTCCTCAAACGCAGGTTGATAAATTATATCTTCACAAGGGTACAGAGGAGATACTCTTTGTAAACATAAATCAAAGTCATCTGTATAATCTCGGGATATTTTTTCTGCCCTTGCTAAATCTAGTATTCCCCTACCGTTACTTGATACGACAAGTAACAAATCGGATGATTCATCAAACCCGAATTATTCAAAACCACCGGATACTAAAATTACCCTTAAAAGTCCATCCAACCGGACTTTTAGCAGAAAGAATTTGTTCTAATAAGTTATATGTATTTTTTCTATGTTCCTCAAAAGCCTTACTTTTAAAGTAATTCATGATAACCTCCATTGTAGAACTGTTAAAAATATACTAAAAAACTATTAATTAATTTATAAAAGCGTGCACAAATTTTCTATTGTTATTTATACACGCTTAATCACAATCCAATACAGATGAAAAACGATCTTTCTTTATTCAAAACGCTCCTGTCTTTCAGTCAGTACCCATTTTCGTACATAGCCCATTTTTTCCTGAATATTTTCGATTGTTTTTTCACTTTGAAACGCCTTTTGCATGACGGTATAGCGCAAATCCGTGGCTCTCACATTTGTGCCAATATCCTTTGATATCGTTTGGAAAATTCGCTCAATTGTTTTTGTAGAGATGAATTTAGATTGACTAGCCTCACTTACCCATACCCATTCTCCTAAATTTTCTTCATGTAATTCTTCGGTTGCTTCCTTATAGTGTGCCAGCATGTTCATTAAAATTGAAGTCAGCTTTATTTCTCTACGCCCATTTTGATTAGCAATGTAAATAATCGATGAGTCAAACTGAAGATGAGACCATTTCATACGGACAAGTTCTGCTGGTTTACATCCTGTCTCCATAAGTAGTTGGACAATGCAGCCATTTCGTCTTGCTAGCCAAGCATGCTCCATTGTTTTAGCGTATTGAAAACAAGTTGGCCAGACATTCGTAATTTGAATTAATTGCTTCTTTGTCAACAATGTCAAAGCTTCTTTTTGTCTCTTTTTAGGCTGTAAAATAACTTCATAGTCAAATGGATCCACCCATTCTCTTAAAAAAACAAAGTCTATAAAGCCCCGCAAAGTAGCAATTTTATGATTAAACGTGTTGACATTTGTGTAGGTCTCTTTTAAATAATTACTATATATGAATAACAATTCTTTTAAATGATGATTTACATTGAAGTAGTTGTTCTCATGAGCAAACGCTATAAATTGCTGTCCATCTATATTGTATTGTTTTTTCGTAGCAGCACTTTTTTTCAATGAGTTTAAAAGTAAAAAATAGCTGTCCCATGCTTCCACTAAAGTGACCATCTTATGACCTCCTTAATAACTGTGCGTGTTTTATTTAAGTTTACTATATTTTTGGGGCGTTAGTTTATAATTCATTTATATAAATTGTAATGTCGGATAATCTGTAGTATTCATACACTATCCTGCTTTCAGTGTTCAAATGATCCTTTCAAAATGAAGAAACAAATGATCCTATAGCAGTGTCCCACATCTTATGTTTTCTTACAATAGTAATTTTCCGCACTTTGTTGTAATACAATTTCTTTACTATGCCTCTATTCTTGTATAACTAGGCTGATTTACATGAAAATTCGTATAATTTAGTGTTTATGTCCGTTTGTGTTATATAATAGGAGTAACAACTATAACATGTAGGGGGCTTTTCAAGTATGCAAGTAAAAACAACTCGACTTGAAGCAGAAGACGCAAAAATTATTTATCAAGAAACAGCTGGGCTAGCAATCATTACGATCCATCGCCCACAGGCTAAAAACGCGCTTACAGCAAATATGTGGGATCAATTAGCTAAAATTGCCTTACAAGTATTAGATAATCCGAAAAATAAAGTATTGATTTTACGCGGCTCTGGTGAAAACTTTACAGCTGGCTCAGATATTAAAGAATTCAACGCCATTTCTCTTGAAAAAGCCGAAGAAGCGTTTGTACATATGGAAAAAACGATTTCCACAATTGAGCGTTTACCGATTCCAACAATTGGCGTCATTAATGGTCCCGCAATGGGTGCTGGTTTAGAGCTTGCATTAGCCTGTGATATCCGCATCGGCTCTGAAAAAGCAAAGCTCGGTATTCCTGTCGGTAAATTAGGCATCACCTTGAATAACAAATTTGCACAACGTTTAGTTCAATTAGTAGGTCCTTCTACAACAAAGGATTTAGTATTTACGGGTCGCATGTTTAAAGCTGAAGAAGCCTTTAAGCTTGGCATGCTTAACTATTTAGTAACTGAAAAAGACTTAAATAAATACATGATTCGCATGGGTAAGCTTGTTGCAGGCATGTCACCTGAATCTTTACTAGCTGTGAAACAATCTGTTCAAGAATGTGTGGACAGTATACCTTCATTATGGCAAGGCTCAACACCGTTTGTCGGAAAGGATTTTGCAGAAGGTTGCCGTGCCTTTGTAGAAAAACGTCAGCCGCAATTTACACGTCAATCGAAATAGAAAATAGGTACTCCGCTCGCCCTCTTGCGAATGGAGTACCTGTTTTTAGGATTTTCGTTTTTGTACTACCGACTTAATTTGAAGATGAATCGCATCTAATTCATACCCAAAATGCTGGTAGAATTCCTCCTGAATCGATTTTTGTAATGCATACAATCGATCTGGTATGGAATAAGTAATAGGTAACTTTAGCTGTAAAGTAATCGTTGCTTGTACTAGGTCGCCTAACACGAATTGTACGTGCTCAACTTTGTGCACGATATCTTGCTTTACACAGCAATACGTTAGTAGCTGCACATAAACATGCTTACCAATTTCAATATACTCTTGTTGAAAATCAGGACGAACAATCGTCGTCTCCCCTATTTTTTCACGCTTTGTAGAGAAAATCTCCTTCCCTTTTTGAACGAGTCGTTTAAAAAAGTTTTGTTCGACTTGTCGGTACGGGATTGGCATCACATGCTTCCCCTGCGTCTGTCGAATAAAGCGAGCTTTTGCAATTTCTTTTTGAGAACGTACATCCTCAACATAGTAATATGTATTGATAGGACCTAGCTCAAGTTGACGAGCGATTGTTTTAGTCATTTTATCGGACGTACCAATTAGCAAAATCGACTGTACTTTATATGTATCAAGTGCTTTTTTTACTTCATTACGATGTGTATCATCTGTAAAAATGGCTCGACGAACGGCTGTAATCGTATTTTTCTCAAATTTTGCGGAAATTCCAGCTACTTTCACACCATTTACAATAAGAAGACCATCATCAATAAGAGCCTCTACCCCGATTTTATGGGCGAAAACTAGTGCGCTTGTACTTTTCCCTGTTCCACTTGGACCACTCAAAGAATAAACAACCATGACTGACAGCTCCTTTCCATTTTATGATAGCAGAAACAGTACATTTTTTCCGTCAAAATTATTGTTTCCAGCATTAGATCAATTATGCCTCGGCATAATTGCGTCCGGAATCGGCTTTGTGTTTAGGCCTGCACGAGGGCCGACACGATGTCGGTCATTTCGATAATGCCACAGGACGTGGCGTTATTAGACTGAGTTCCTCTATTTCAGCTGGTTTTTACACACTCACTGAAAAACAACTGAAAATTCTTTTCGTTACATCACATCACCTATCAAGATGGGAGACTACAGCTGAAAGAAGTTAATTTATTCCTGCTAGTCTATGCATACAATTTCTCCATTATAAAAATATATTCTTTTTTCAGAATATCTTTCCCTTTATATGCTTTAGTATGATAAAATGTGAACTACTATTCTGTTATACAACTATAAGGAGTGTACTAGTTTGAAAATCGTACCATCTAAAAAAATGTCTTTATTTACACCAGCAATTTTCGGAGATTTAAAAAATCATGCTAAGCAACAGGAAGCAAAAGGCATGAAAATGATTGATTTAAGCTTAGGTAGTCCTGACCTTCCTCCTCATGCTAAAATTCGCGAGCATTTATCGTATAGAGCGGGTTTAGCAGAATCCTACGGCTATACATTAACAGGCACGCAACGTTTTTATGAAGCTGTTAGTCGCTACTATAAACGTCGTAGTAATGTAGATTTAGATCCCGCTTCTGAAATCATTCAAACGATCGGCTCTCAAGAGGGATTAGTGCATTTACCAATCGCCTTTTGTGATCCAGGTGATATCGTACTATCTACAAACCCAGCTTACGTAGCCTATGATGCAGGAATTCACCTAGCAGGCGCAACACCTTACTATATGCCTCAAACAGCTGACAACGATTATTTACCAGACCTAGATGCTGTTCCCGAAGAGATTGCGCAAAAAGCAAAACTATTAATTTTAAACTTACCAGGTAATCCTGTACCTGCAATGCCTTCAATCGCTTATTTTGAAAAAGTCATTGCCTTTGCAAAAAAATACAACATTATCATTCTACATGATGCGGCATACTCTGAGTTCTACTTTACTGGTGATGGCCCAATTAGCTTCCTAGCCACTCCTGGCGCAAAAGAAGTTGGGATGGAAATTAACTCATTATCGAAAAGCTTTAGCCTTGCTGGTACACGTATCGCTTATATCGCGGGTAACGCTGAGATGATTTCGATTTTAAAACAATTAAAATCAAATTTAGATTTCGGTATTTTCGAACCAATTCAAGATGCTGCGGTCGTAGCACTTGATAATGCAGAGGAAATTACTGCAGACCTACGCGCAACTTTCTCTGAGCGCCATAAAACATTAATGAATGGCTTACATACTTTAGGATGGGATGCCGCTCCTTCTGAAGGTGGCATGTTCGTCTGGGCAAAATATCCGTACGATATTGACTGTACAGAGCTAGCCTTTAAACTAATTGAACAAGCTGGCATCGTGACAGTTCCTGGTACAGTATTTGGCTCGGCTGGACAAGGCTATTTACGTTTAGCGTTAGTACAACCGAATGAAATGTTGCAAGAAGCTGTTGATCGCTTAGCACAAGTGCAACTAGCACCACAAAAATCATGAGCTAAACAACATGAAAGCCCTTCTAACTTTAATCGTTGGAAGGGTTTTTATAGATTATTATGTAATTCTTAAGTATTGGTCTATCAGGGGTACCGTCAGGAAAATGCGGATTTACAACGCTAAATGACGGATGTAAACCAATTAGAACGTGATCTTATTCGTATGCGGCAGCTTGAAGGGATTGAACTGGCTAAAAAAGAAGGAAAGTTTAAAGGTCGGTTAAAGAAGTACCATAAAAATCATGTAGGAATGAATTATGCAATAAAGCTTTATAAAGAAGGAGATATGACTGTAAATCAAATTTGTGAAATTACAAATGTGTCTAGGGCCTCATTATATAGAAAGCTATCGGAAAAGAACAGTTGATGAGTTATACCAAAAATCGGAAATATATAATAGAAAATAAATTTCATATAGAGGTGGAATTATATGCCTAAGATTGACAATATGTTAGCAATTCTATGGATGCTTCGTTCAGGTGAAAAAATTACTGCAAAACAAATTTCGGAAAAGTTAGAGATGAATATAAGGACTGTGTATCGTTATATTGATACAATTTCAACAAGTGGCGTACCTATAATTTCAGAACCAGGGCATAACGGTGGATACACTTTATTGAACAATTTTATTGAGGCTCCTCTTTTTTTTGATTTTGAGGAGCAAACTTCAATTTATCATGCTGCTGTTTTTGCAGAAGAAGCTGGATATTATGGTGGTGAAGCACTAAATAGGGCTATTTCAAAGCTAAGCAAATATTCAAATCAAGAGCAAGAAACAAAGATAAACCAACATTTGACCAGTCTTGAAGTAATAAGTCGATTAAGTTCCCTCTCTATGGAACTTTTCTTGAAGGAGTTGGAGCAGGCCGTAGCTGACGGATACTCTTTAAAAATTCTTTACCATAAAAGTGGCGAAGATCAATCACAGTATAGATTGGTTGATCCGTACAGAATTATTTATTGGAATAATAAGTGGTATGTGATTGGATTTTGTCATCTTAGGAACGATATCCGTAGTTTTAGAGTAGATCGAATTGAAAGTCTAAAGCTAACCAAAAATAAGTTTAACCGTCCAGAAAATTTTTCAGCACGTGACTTTTTTATGAAAAACCTCCTTCCAACTATAGAAGATAAGGAAGGGATTATTTCTTTAGTTATTAATGGAAATAAAAGGACGTTGGATGATATTTGCCAACATTGGTTTTTAGGACATTATTTACAAGAACGGACTTCAAATCAAGCAGTTTTTCTTCTTGAAAAAGATATGATACATACATATGTACCTTATTTACTTTTACCGTACGGTAAATCTATTAAAGTTATTGAGCCAATAAGTCTTAAGAAAAGACTTATTGAAGTGCTGTCGGAATTAATAAAATTTCATCAAGTATGATAACTTCCCTGACGTTAACTGTCAGGGAAGTTATCTTATAATAGGCTATATCAATTGTGATTGGAGTGTTATTGGATGCAAACAAAAAAAGTTTATCTTTATGTTTTTAATACAATGTCAGACTGGGAATATGGATATTTAATTGCTGAACTAAACTCAGGAAGATATTTCAAAAAAGATTTAGCACCTTTAAAAGTAGTTACAGTAGGAGCCAATAAAGAAATTATTACTACGATGGGAGGACTGAGCATAAAACCAGATATTTCTCCTGATGAATGTACACTTGAAAGTAAGGATCTTTTAATTTTACCTGGAGGGACTACTTGGAGAGAAGATATTCATCAACCTATCTTAAAAAAAATTGGCGAAGCTTTAAAGCTTGGTACTATTGTTGCTGCAATTTGTGGTGCAACTGAGGCCCTTGCAAATATGGGATACTTAGATTCTAGAAAACACACAAGCAATGACTTAGAGTATATTAAAACGGTTTGTCCTAATTATAAAGGAGAAAAATTTTATGAGATGAGACCTGCGGTATCTGGTGAGAATTTGATTACTGCATCAGGAGTAGCACCTCTAGAATTTACGACGGAAGTACTGAAAAAATTAGATGTATTTGCACCCGACACATTACATTCATGGTATAACCTAAATAAGACTTATCAACCTGAATACTTCTTCCAGTTAATGAATTCAATAAATAACTGAGCTAAAAAATCAACTTAGCAGTTTTTTATTAGTTCGAAAAAAATAATGAAGTAACTGAAATGCTCACTTTCTCTATTTTGTTTTGCAGAGAAGTTGGGCTTTTTAATTTGGAATTTCCTTATCGTTGTAAATCCGCATTTTCCTGACGCTACCCCTATCAGGAGAACTAATAAAAACTGTAGCATTGTGCCTTAGTTTGAATCCTTTATATATCCTATAAAGTTCTCCTTTATTTCATGAAGCTGTTATTCGTTAAAATTGGCGGGAATTTTCACTAACACATAGTCTCCAGTCCACATTTGTGTCGACACAATCAAGTTTTCGCCATGTCTTTCAAAGAAGAGTCCATTCCCCTCTTTTTGTTTAAAAGTCCATCCATTTTGATCAAGCATTTCTCTAATCATTTCATCAGCTACAGATGTATCTCTTTCCTTGACTACATACCATTCTTGACCATTTTCGTTCGACAATTTAACCATTTGTATGTTGGAATCCTTTATTTTTTCTATAACTGTCTTTTTACTTATATTTTCTATTGGGAGTGGGGGGAGATAAAGTTTGTTGTAAAATACGAATGCTCCAACAAGGAAAATGATTATTCCGATTGTTAATAACACCTTTTTCATAAAACACCTCCGTTGATTTTACATAAATATCCTAAGCAACCTTATACATCTAATTTTACACCAGCTTTATATTGAATAGATACTACTTCAGCATATCTTTCTTACCGATGTTGTTCAAAATAGAGGGATTTTCTTGTAGAAAGCTTATATAGCAACATTTATCATATTTTTTTAAAAGAATTTTTTCTTGTTCATAATCTATAAAGCTATTCTCATATACTTTCGAACAATAGATAAATTGATTTTAATATGTTGGGTGCGGAAGAATAAGCAGACTTTCATGGATCAACATTTTGTGCAGATCTATGAAAGTAGCATAAAAGAAATTGATACGTGGAACCGATTTACACGCATATGTTATTCTTTTTAAATATTGGGGCGACTAATGGGGGTTGTACAGTATACCTGGTACTATATCCGACGTAGTATTTCACTTTTTTATTAAGCTTTATGCTCAACAAATATAAATATTCTCATTATTCTTTTAACTACGAAAGGTAGTAAGTTAGAAGCTAAAAATGCAACTACAAAAGCAATCCCCCATGCTCTCATCCATGATTTAAGGAAAAAAGCTGTATATCCAACATTCATTGAAGTCATAACGAAAGAGATAATACAGGATATACCTAAAATCATAAAGATACTAAAAATTAATGGTTCGAATTTTTTATTGATTTTCAAAAATAACACCTTTTCTATTTATTCTACGCTATCAAATTTGATCGACATCTAATATTACTGTTTAAAATCTAGGTTGTCTAGGGTGATTTACTTGGAATCATTTATTAATTCTATAATTGCTTTTCTATAAATCCTCCTATTGTAAATGTGAGTCATGACGTTAGTAAAAGGCATGGATGTATTTTAAGTCATAATTTTATTGATTTTAAAAATGAATCAGGATACGACGAATAGCCTTGCAAAAAAACCTTCGAATAAAAATATTCGAAGGAAGGTAATTTCTATTCATTTGTTATTTTTTCGTTTACTCTTTGCTTTAAATGATTATATTGTTTGTCATTTGTGTCTGCAAAAGCTTCTTCTCTATTAGAAGGAACATCCATATATTCAATAGAACAAGGAAATTGACTTTCTGTAAAATCATAACGTTTTCCATTTATTTCATTTTAAAAATGCCATCCATCTTCAAGTTCTGTCTTTACTATTTCTCCTCCAAATAAATCATTTATCACTAGTGCTGTTACCCCACATTGCCCTTTTGCAGGATTCTTTATAGTCCACTTAGAACTTGATTCTATCGACCAAGATTGAAATATAATATTTTGTATGTTTTCCCCTTCGAAAAATAACAATTCCCCATCTCCTATCTAGTGGCAATTATGTAGCTTCAATCTCTTCTAGAAACGAGAACGCATAAATAAACTTCATAAGCAACAACAAGTCCTACCTTCTTCTAAACAAGTTAAACATGAAATAATCGCTACGAATAATGATATATAGCTTGCCACGTACCCATTTTTATTGTGTAGCATCATTTTTTCAACTATCCATTACTTTTTCTCGGTCGCGTAATAAATCGCCGCAATGGTCGGTAAAGCTATTCCAATCAATAATGCTGCTTTCCAGCCAAACATGGCGTATGCCCATCCTCCTGTCGCAGAACCTATTGCACCGCCACCAAAAAAAATTGCCATGTATAAACCATTAAGTCGGCTTCGAAACTCTGCTCCCAATGAGAAAATGGCGCGTTGACCAAGGACTAGATTAGCAGAAACCCCCATGTCTAAAAGAATGGCCGAAACTACCAATATTACTAATGCTAATGTCGAGCCGCTTTGGATCATAAGGGGTAGAATGACAGAAATGATAACTAAAGCTAAAGCTAAACCTGTAGCTGGTCGAACCCAACCCTTATCAGCAAGACGGCCTGCTACAGGTGCTGCAACCGCGCCAGATACTCCTACCAATGCGAACACCGCAACTTCTTTTTGCGAAAAATTGAAAATCGGACTAGTCAATAACATAGGAACAGTTGTCCAGAACAAACTAAAAGTTCCGAACACACAAAAGTGATAGATTGCTCTACGTTGTAGGACTGGTGTCGATTTGAGTAAATGCAACATAGATCTCAGCAGTGTTGGATATTGTGTTGTTGTTAATGGCTGCCTTGTAGGTAGTAACTTTATTAATACAACAGCCAGAACAAAAATTATTACTGCGGAAAAGACGAATATAGCGCGCCAACCCATATACTCCGCCACAATACTTGATATGGGACGAGCGAGCATGATACCAAGTAACAAACCACTCATAACATTGCCCACATTGCGGCCGCGTGTGGCATCGGGTGAAAGATGAGCTGCATACGGTACTAGTACTTGAGCGGCTACTGAGCCTACCCCGATAAACAGTGAAGTTGCAAGAAATAGCGTAGCACTTTTAACCACCGCAGCAATCGCCAACACGACTGCAGTGAAGAGCAATAAAGTAACAACTAGTTTTCTATTTTCCAGGATATCTCCCAAAGGAACGATAAATAACAATCCGATTCCGTAACCAATTTGAGTCAGCGTGACGATGAGGCCAGCTGCCCTGGAAGATAATTCTAGTGTAGAACTGATAGGTCCTACTAAGGGTTGAGCATAATAGAGATTAGCAACAATCACGCCACAAGCTATGGCCAGAATGAGTATAATCCACGATGAAACAGGTTTCTCCATTTTTTGTTTTGCGATTAAACTCATAGAAAACTCTCCCTCACTTTATTAAAGTCTTATTCTTATTTACTGGAACGAACATTCCAGTAATATTAAAAAAATTGTCTATAGCATCTCAATTACATTATTCATCATGTTATAAATATTTTTTTTGTTGTTATTCACCTTTGATACTACTTTGATACTGTGATTAAGATTAAGCAGTAAATGTGATAAAGCCTTAATATCTTTCTTAGGGTCGATTTCTCCCACCTCTTGTCCTTTACTTAATAGTTCATAGAAAGACTGTTCTAATTCCTCAAAGCTGTCTCGTATCAATTTACGTAGTTGTTCATCCGGTGAATCCAAACCAATACTTGCATTTGTAATCAAGCATCCTTTGGGCAAATCATCATCAAAAGCAGAAGAAATATGCTGATCAAAATACTGCCGTATTCCAACTTTCGCAGATGGCGCATTTACCAAGAGATTGCGTTTATTTTGATTGAATTTTTTGTAATGGCGAATTGCCTCAACATAAAGTGTTTGTTTATCCGTAAAGGTTTCGTACAAACTTGATCTGCTTAATTCCATAGCTTCTAACAAATCCGGTATACTCGTTGCATCGTATCCTTTTTCCCAAAATACTAACATTGCCTTATGTAGTACGTGTTCCTTGTCAAACTCTTTTGAACGTCCGATGGTAAATTCCTCCTTTCAATAACAATAATATAATATTTCCGGAACGAATAGTCCAGTATTTTTTATTACTAAATACTGCATGCGATAATTATTTACCCACTTGCCTTACCGACAAATATATAGCGGGTCTCTGCCCTTATTTCCAGCATTATTCGAAATTGTCGCTGCTCGTTTTGTTCTTTCGGGCTCATACGTATATATCTAGCCTTATAAAAAACAGCTACTGCATGTTCGCAGTAGCTGTCTCTTCTTATACATCATATTTTTGATGCATATCATCCGTATAACGATTATAACGCTTTTTATATAGTTTAAATAAATGTGTTACTAGCACTTTTAAAATGGCATAACCCGGAATCCCTAAAATGACACCTGGTACGCCAAATAAAGAACCAGCCGTTAATAACACGAAAATAATTGTAATTGGATGGATACTCAGTGATTTCCCCATAATTTGTGGAGAAATAAATTTCCCTTCAATGAGCTGTACAACCGTCCATACAATGGCTAGTTTAATAAGCATGAATGGCGATGTAACAAGAGCGATAATGACCGCTGGCGTAATGGCGATGACAGGCCCTAAGTATGGAACCACGCTCGTAATCATAGCAAGGAAGCCAAGCAATAAGGCATATTTCATACCGATAATTAAAAATCCGATAGTCACCATTGCACCTATGCACATGGACACTAAAATTTGTCCTTGAATGTAGGAACTAATTTGCTTGTCCATGTCTTGTAAGATTTCTGTTACTTCTTTACGCATACGTGGCGGACAAATTTTTATAATAAAACTAGGTAGTTTTTTACCATCTTTAAGTAAGTAAAATAATATAAATGGAACCGTCACTAATGATAGAACAATTCCAGTTAACGCTGATACGAATCCAGTAATTCCAGAGGCTACACCTTGCGCTAAATTCGCAGCCGTATCTTTTACCGTGTCCACCATATCTGTAGTAAAATTCTCTACCATTGAATCATAATTTAAATTAACTTTATCTAAGTACTCATTGAGTCGTGCATTATTGAGAAACTCAGCGATATTTTGTGTAAATGCCATAAAATATCCCGGGAATTCCTGTGCTAAATTAGTAAACTGGTCTCGTAAAAACGGATAGACAAGTACTACTAATAACGTAATGATGCCGATCAGAATAATATATAGAAGAAAGATACCCCAAACCCTTGGGATCCGCCATCTTTCGAAAAGTCCCAATATTGGACGAAGTAAATAATACCCAATAATGGCTAATACCCCTGGTAGAATAACTACCTCAAATAAAACTTTTAACGGGGTAAATATAAAGGAAACTTTTTGGAACATAAAAATAACGCATGCTAATAATAATAATACAATCAGTGTAAAAAATAAGTTTTTACCACCGATAAAGCGAATAAACTTCGTTGAAAAGAAATTTGAACGCTCATCTGATCTGTCTTTTTCCATCTAATCACCCCAATACCAATCCTATATCCTTATTTTACAAGATGATGTTGGATTTTGCGAAAAATCACTCTAAAGGAATTCCTAAAAATTTACGTAAAAATTCTTTGTTTTTCTCCACATCCATAACAATTGAATCCCCGACACCTCTAAAGCTTTGGAAATTATAACTACCTTCAATTGGAACTGTTGCTTTTTCTATACTGACTTTACCTTTCGACACCATTTTCAGCACTTGTTGAACCTCTTCTGCTGATGAATAGTCCGTCGTTATATATCCTTGCGCTGCTCCAACGAATTTTGGTAAGTTCATCATATTTTGAGGTGATAAAACTTCATTTTTTAAGGCTTCGATCACCTTTTGCTGACGTGCTACTCGACCAAAATCCCCTTCAGCATCGTGACGGAATCGGGCAAAGCCAAGTAATTCTTGACCGTTTAAGTTATGAACACCTTGTTTTAATGAAACCCCGATATTTTCAGACATATCTTTATCTACATCGATTTCAACACCATTTGGCGCTAAAATATCTACAAGTGATTCGAAATTTTTAAAATCAATAATGGCATAATGATGAATCGGTAGGCCAAACATATTAGTAATCGTATCTTTTAATAATTGAACACCGTCTAAATAGTAGGCCGTGTTAAGCTTATAGGATTTATAACCAGGAATTTCTGCATAAATATCTCGCATGAGTGACACGAGCTTCATATCATTTGTTTTCTTATTCCACGATAATACCATCATTGTATCTGTACGTGATTTTTCTTCACCACGAGTATCGATCCCTAATAATAAATAGTTTTCCACATCGCCATTTACTGTATCGCCCTTGAAAGCCTCTTGGGCTACCTTTGTATCACTTGCCAATTTAAGTCCACTTCGATATTGCATAACGGAATAACCTGCAATCACGATGACTAAAAGTAATAACAATGTGAACAATGCTCGCCCTTTACGCAAGCGGCGTTTTTGTGGGCGCTGCGAGCGTCTTGAATAATCTTGCTCTTCCATAACTGTTAACTCCTCTATTTTTTATAGTAATGTAACGATTCAATCTAAGAAAGGTTCATTTTATAGTATGTTGCTAATCCTTTCAATAACTATTTTAAGGTTATTTTACACCCTTTTTGCCAGGAATGAACCAAATAATGCTATAATATTTTCACGACAGAAAGGATGATGAACATGATTGAGAAAGCTACGTTTGCTGGCGGTTGTTTTTGGTGCATGGTAAAGCCATTTGTTGAATGGGATGGTATACATAAGGTCACTTCTGGCTACATGGGTGGCCATATAGACAATCCTACTTATGAGGATGTCAAAGAAGGTACTTCTGGCCATTTAGAAGTAGTCGAAATTGAATTTGACTCTAGCGTTTTTAGTTATGAGCAGCTCCTTGATATTTACTGGATGCAAATCGACCCTACAGATGCTTTTGGTCAATTCCATGACCGTGGTGAATCATATACGACAGCTATCTTTACTTATTCAGAAGAACAAAAGTGCATTGCAGAAGCTTCCAAGGAAAAGCTAGCAAACAGTGGTCGCTTTGATAAACCTATTGTAACCACAATTCGCGATGCTAAGCACTTCTACCCTGCAGAAGATTATCATCAGGACTTTTATAAAAAAGAGTCGGAGCATTATCAGAAAGACCGCGCGCTTTCTGGCCGAGATCAGTTCATCACTGAGCATTGGGAGAAAAAATTTTCATGAAGTTCCATTTTGATTGACGAATCCCCTATTTAACTCAAGGTTTAGCCGTTTTCGAAATGGATTTATCTCTTTTGTTTTCCTGTATAAAAAATAATGAACGGTCTATACTATTTAAGATTTCACTTTCAAATCCAATGACAAGGAGGGTTAACCCGATGAGTGGGGCTGACCGGTAACTCAGAAGGACCATCAAAGCTGAATGAAGCTTAAGCACAGTTTCTTAAAAATTTTAAGATCAATGCGGAAGCGAGGCAGTGTGTCATGGAGCACTATAAGTAAGTGAATCAAACCCGGAATATTAATATTCCGGGTTATTTTTTGTTTTATCCCCTCTTTAGTAATTCTTCATAAGGATAATGGCTAACTGAGTTGTGTCGCTTCGCTTTCGCACAGACAAAAACATTTTGTTGCTGTCGCACAGACGAAAACATGTTGTTGCTGTCGCTTCGCTTTCGCACAGACAAAGACATGTTGTTGCTGTCGCTTCGCTTTCGCACAGACGAAGACATGTTGTTGCTGTCGCACTGTCGCTTCGATTTCACGCAAAAGAACATATGCGGCTCTAAGGTAATTCAGGACGCATTTATGCGGGGGTATAAATTTAGCCGTTGGATCTTATTCCTTTTTAAAAACGTGTATAGAAAATGATGAACGGTCTATACTATTTAAGATTTCACTTTCAAATCCAATGACAAGGAGGGTTAACCCGATGAGTGGGATTGACCGGTAACTCAGAAGGACCATCAAAACTGAATGCAGCTAAAGCACAGTTGTCTTAAAAATTTAAGATCAATGCGGAAGCGAGGCAGTGTGTCATGGAGCACTATAAGTAAGTGAGAATCAAGCCCGGAATATGTATATTCCGGGTTTTTTTATTTTGGTACTGTAGGTTTGACAAACCACCTCTTTAGTTATTCTTTATGGTAATTTATTTAATAGATATTTATGCTAAAATTGATTTTGTGAAAAATTGTACTTAAACAATTCAAGCGGTATAGTGAAGAAGGAACTAAACCTAAATTCGAAAAATGAAAAAATTGAAAGTCAGACAGGAGCTAGATACGATGATAAAAGGTTTCGGGGGAATATTTTGGAGAACTAATAATCTTGATGTAGTAAAAAAATGGTACAGTGAAGTGTTGAAGATTGAAATGGAAAATTGGAATGGGGCTGTGATTAAACCTCAATTAGGAAATGAGACGATCTTTTCTTTCTTTACCGAAGATGACAGTTATTTTCCAACTGAACAACAAGTAATGTTAAATTTCCAAGTACATGATATAGACGAAACAATTAAGCATCTCGAACAAATTGGTATTCCACTTGAGAAGGAAAAAGAAATAAGTGAATTTGGAAAGTTTATTTGGATTAAAGATCCTGAAGGTCGACTAATCGAACTTTGCGAGAAATAGCAGGTTGTAATACTTTGCAAATATAAAGGAAGTGCCTAATTATGTTGAATTAAGCACTCCTTTTTTTCTCTTTAAACTGTTTTCAAAAAAGATTGCAGAGCCTCGAAGAAACGCTCGCCATATTTTTCGAATTTCACTTCACCAATACCGCTAACATGTCGTAAATCTTCTAGCTCATTTGGTTTTTTGTCACATAAATCACGTAATGTTTTATCAGAGAACACAACAAATGGTGGTACCTTTTCCTCATCTGCGATCTCTTTACGTAATAATCGTAAATGCTCAAATAACGGATCATTGTCTACAAGCTTACGCACAGTAACAGCTTCTTTTCTCATGACTTGTTGATTTCCGAGTAGAACTTCTTTGCCTTCCTCTGAAACATAAATGGTTGGAAACGTGCCATGTTTAACGGCAAGAACGCCCTCAGCAATTAAAAACTCAATAAAGGTTGAGACATCCTTTGAGGAATATTGTCCTTTTAAAATGCCATAGGTAGACAGCCTTGCAAAGCCAAATTCTATGACCTTTTGATTTTTGGAGCCAATTAATACTTGGGCTACCATCGTCTTACCGAATTTTTGCCCCATCCTTACGACGCAGGCTAACACCTTTTGTGCATCTACCGTCACATCTTTCACTTCTCGTCCATCATTACAGTTACTACAACGACTACAAGGCTCCCCTGGTACTTCTCCAAAATACGTTAAGATGGCATTTTGTAAACAGCCTTCTGTATGGCAATAATCCACCATCGTTTGCAGCTTTCCTAATTCCTGTGCAATCCGTGTTTCATCCTGCGTCTGTTCAATTAAAAAGCGCTGTGTTTGAACATCACCTGATGCATACAGTAAAATACAAGCACTTGGTAAGCCGTCACGCCCTGCACGTCCGGCTTCCTGATAATAGCTCTCCATATTGCGTGGCATTTGATAATGAATAACAAAGCGTACATTACTCTTATCAATACCCATTCCAAATGCATTGGTAGCTACCATAATGCGCGCCTCATCTTTTAAAAAGCGCTCTTGCTCTAACATACGCATGTCCTCTGATAATCCCGCATGGTATTTTGCAACAGCTTCGCCCGAACGACTTAACAGCTCATAGATCGCGTCTACAGCCTTTCGTGTAGCCGCATAAATAATGCCCGCTTCATTTTTATTTTTCATTAAGTAATTTTTAATGTAGCGCTCTTTGTTTTCACCGATTAACACAGAAAATGATAAATTGTCGCGAGAAAAACCAGTAATGACAGTTGATTGCTCGTCAATGTCTAATAATTGTCTAATATCATCACAAACAGCTGGTGTAGCTGTGGCAGTAAGTGCTAAGACAGTTGGTTTTTGCGGCCACAACGTAAATAATTTTTGGATTGCTCGGTAGCTTGGTCTAAAATCATGCCCCCACTGAGATATACAGTGTGCTTCATCCACAGCAATCAAAGGTACAGATAAATTCGATAATACTTGTAAAAAACTTGCACTTTCTAATCGCTCTGGCGCTATATAAAGAAGCTTTAAATATCCCGCACTAGCGAGCTGGATCGTTTCATTCACTTCTTGCACGGTTAATGTACTATTAATATACGCCGCTGGAATATTTGCAGCACGTAATGCTTCTACCTGATCTTGCATCAAAGAAATCAAAGGGGATATGACGACTGTAAGGCCATCTAGCATGAGCGCCGGAATTTGATAGCAAATTGATTTACCTCCGCCAGTTGGCATCACACAAAGACTTGATTGACCTCGTAATGTTTGTTCAATAATTGGTTCTTGTCCATTGCGAAATGAATCATAGCCAAAATGATGTTGTAGCATTTGTCTTGCTTGCTCCATCCAACTTTTCACTCCTCAGTTGTTAGACGAATAAGCTTATACTCGCCCTGTTCATTTTTATTTATTTCATATACCATCATAGAGTTTGCAAGTGCCTCTTGACCAGCAGAATTTGTTAGGACATATTCTGTTTTGGCACGAACAATCATATTTTGTCCTTCCATGCTGATATTTGTTATCGTCGTATCGGAAAAATATATTTGCGCTTTTTTGGAAGCGTAATAGGCAACCATATTATCCAGGGTGCTTTGTAAATCGTTTGACCCTACGAAAGAATTCATGACACTTGCATCTTGAACCTCAACAGCTGCTCTTAATTGCTTATGAAATGTATCTAAAAATAGCTTTATTTCATCGGTATTAAAAGCAAAAATGTTCTTTCCATATTGATCAATTGCTTGCTGGACGGCTTCCTTATTACCTTGTTCTATATAAGGATACAAGTTTTTGGCTTGAGTTAGTCTATTACTTGGCTTCATGCCACTTTCACACCATTCATCCAATAACATCACAATATCTTTAAATGGCAATATATACGGCTGTGATCCACCGTTTTCCTTACGTTTAAAATAGATGCCCACAAGTTTGCCATTCTCTGCTTCTAGAACAGGACTCCCTATACGTGTATTTTGATTTGCATCTATGTAATAAGCTGCTACACTGTCACTATATTTTTGAATAGTGTGTGGTAAGCTATCGACATAAACAGCTAACTGATCTAATTCCCCATTATAAACGGTCGGTACCTTTACCGATACGTTATAGGAAACTTCTAAAATGGCTATATTATAAGCTGTCGATAAATAGTGAACTTCGGCTTCCTTCAGTTTATCATTATTAAATTGTACAAGCGCAGTTGGCTTTGAAGCGACGAGCGCCCCATTTGTCACAATATAAAGTTTACCATCCTCTTTTTTAAAAATAATCCCTGCACCGATTCCGTTCTCCCCAACTACTTTTACTTCCGGAACAATTTTTTCTTGCTGCTTCGTCACAGCCTTTTCCGATTTCACATCACTCTTTTTACTTTGAACTACCTCTGCCAATGTTTCATTGCCACAGCCGGTTAAAAGTAAAGTTGTCGCTCCAAGAATGAGCATCTTTTTCCACATACGTTCACCAAAACTTTCTATCATTCAACTATGCCTTGGCATAATTGCGTCCGGAGGCTTTAACTTCTTTCAGTGGACGTGCTGAAAAATAACTTCAACCCGTATTCATCTCATCACCTATAGAGGTGGCAAATTTCATTACTGAAAGTAAGTTAAACATCTTTCTATTCTATCATAAACAAGGTTACGCTACGTTTCAAGTTTACATAATAATATTATTATTTTAAATGTAATATAAAATAAAGCTCTTGTCTTATGTTCAATTCGTTCTACCTATAAAAAACGACTCTTTATTATCTTTGCTATAGAAAATAACTTATCGTTTGCAGTTAAAATGATATAAAAAAAGATGCCTCCCGCTTCAATTACTGAGCTTGGAAGACATGTTGAGTTCAAGGTAGCTGAAAAAAGAATTTTTTTTTAGTAGATCTATTTAAAGTTTTTTCGACAAGTGAATTGGAGACAATGTAGTGGGTCTTAAAAGATGTTATATCGTTTTCATGTTGATGTAAAGGTGGTTTTGAAGAAGACACCTCAATTAGATATGGATTAAAACCAAAATGACGTTTCAGTTGAAGATCTTTAAATAGTTCGAAATATGAAGTAATCATAATTAGGGAGAATGGTCGATTAAAATAAATCCAAGAAGGTAATTACTATTTTGGAGTTTGTCTTGTTTAATAGTGCCTATCTTTCATTCTGGTACTAACTATGATAACCCGCTATTACTTTATTTACACGGTGGTCCCAGTCCCCTTCTAGAAAATAAATGGTAGGCTTCCCTTAAAAAATTATGTATCATTCCATATGCTGAACATCGAATCATGTTAGAACAACCTACCTTGTTTACTAATTATTACACCACTATAATAATGAACATCGTAAACTAATTATTTGTTTTTATATTTATTGTTTCCAGGTAGTTTCTTGATTGTATTCCATGCTTCAATCGCTTCTTCACGACTTTTCCCTTGGTTTTCCGGGTCAGAAAAAAAGTCACGGATGAATTGATTATATTCAAATTGGGGTGCAATGTTTTTCTTGTATGAAGGGTCTTTCTTTCGTTCCTCCTCTTTATTCCAAGCATCTACGACATCTCGATAAGTTTTTCCGACATTGTTTTTAAAATAGTTTTGGATATAGGTTGAAAAATGAAATTTTGGGAGTACTGTCTTAAAAAACGCCCTTACATTTTGACTACAACGATGACTTTCGGTAATGACTGTATCAAGACTTAAGTCTACTTGCTGTTCTATTTTTTTCGCTTTTGATTTTCTGACAGGCTTCTTAATCTCCCCTGTCTGCAGAAATGTTTCAATCCTATTGGCAATCTCTATTTTAGAACCAGAAGCACTTATTCCGTTTTTTCTACAAAAAGATTGCAATTCTTCCTTTAACCAATAAAAATCGTTAAAACTATCTACACTTATATCTTTCGTTAGTTTAGGTCTCATAAAATAGTCCTCCATTTCACTTCTTCCACATTATAGAACAATAGTTCCTATTTGGCAAAATCAATCATGAAAACAGCATAAAAAAACATGCGCGTACATTTGCGCATGTTTCCACATTATTTTTTCTTAAGAAAAATGATAGTAGCTATAATGCCTAGCATTAAAGTGATAAAAATTGCATAAGTAAATGTATGATTACCCGTCAAATCATAGCAATAGCCAATCAGTATAGGGATAATGGCGCTTATCATGAAGCCGCCTGAAAGCACCATAGATGACCAGCTATTTGCTTCCTCGTCATTTCTTGCCTCATCCAATGGTAGTAATAAACCGATTGGAAATAAGCCGCTTAAGACAATACCAATTATGAATACCGCAATCCATAATAAAGCCCCTGAGCCTACCCATAGCAACACAAAGCCAAAAATACCAAAGACCCCCAAGGAGAAGAGCCAGCCGATTCGACTCGACCATTTTTCCATTAATATAGGGACCAAAATATTCCCAATCATTTGTACAATAGACATAAATGTTAGCATAGTACTTGCAGCGCCAAGGGAAAAGCCTTTATCCTGTAACATCGGTGCTAACCAGGACATCATAGAGAAGAACAAAGATGTTTGTAAGCCAAAGTAAATTAAAATGGTCCAAGCACGGACATTTTTCCACGGATTCCGTGCTACTTTTTCTGTAAATACAGCTGTCTCTGGTAGCTCTTGATTTTGTATTGTCAGGATCCATATACATAGAGCAATAATAGCAAGTATTGCCCAAAAGCCAAGTGCCATCGTCCAGCTCTCATGAAAATGATTATAAAATGGTAATGTTAGTGCCGCACTCAATGTTGCACCTGTTCCTATTCCAAATGAATAAATACCAACCACCGTAGTAAAACGACTCGGGAATTTTTTCTTAATATAGGCATTTAATATAGGTCCTATCAGTGCAATGGCAAATCCTGCCGCAAAGCTTGTGACTACAAGTAGTACATAACTTTCTTTTAAAAAGCGTAGACCATTTGCTATTGTTAGGATGATTATTAATAGCGTAATAGCTGTTTTTGTTCCAAGTTTTCTTTGTAATGGGACTGCGAATGGTGCAAAGAGTCCCATACAAAACACCGGAATAGATGTTAAAAAGCTCATTTTCGTATTTGATATATGGAGTGATTCTAAAAGTACATTAAATAGTGGTCCTATTCCTGTGACTGCTGGGCGCATATTGAGCGCAACTAAGAAAATACAAACAACCACAAGTACCATGGAAACACGCCTTTGCTTTTTCTCCATACTTTCTAAAAACCTTCTCTCTAATTATGCGGTTAAAAATTCAACGAAATTTGATAAGACCTTTGAATTCTCACTATACTCTTTTACCATTTTTTCTAGTAATGGTCAATTTCCACAGCTATTACTAGTTGCAGGATATAGCTAGCACGATGTTGTAGACACACTAATCATACTTACATATTTTTAGGTGTGGCAATGCCTAATAATGCCAACGACTCTTTTAACACAATGGATACACATAAACAAAATGCTAATCTTAATTTTAATTGGCTGTCATTGACCAATACTTTATTTTGCGCATAATATTTATTAAATTGACGCGCTAATTGTAAAGCGTATTTAGCAATTTGTGATGGATCTGCTAGTTCAAAGGCGTTAGCAATTACTTTCGGAAACTGTTCGAGTAATAAAATAACAGGCCATGCTTGCTCACCTAATGGTTCGAGTGATACTTCATAACTTTATGCATCTGCTTTTGCCAAAAGAGATGCAATACGTGCATACGTATATTGAATATATGGCCCTGTTTCACCTTCAAAATTCATCATGTGCTCAATAGAAAACTCAATATCATGAACACGATCATTTTTCAAATCATTAAAAATGACCGCTCCTACACCAACCTGTTGTGCGATACTCTCTTTATGCATTAGATTTGGATTTTTTTCCTCGATATTTCGCTTCGCCGTAGCTATTGCTTCTGTTAGTACATCTGTTAATAGAACGATCTTTCCTTTACGCGTCGACATTTTTTTGCCCTCTTTTAAAATCATCCCAAAAGGCACATGTTGCAAGTCTTTTGCCCATTCATACCCCATCTTCTCAATGACCTTAAATAATTGGCTAAAATGAAGTGACTGTTCATGCCCTACAACATAAAATGATTTTTTAGGGTCATATTGTTGTTTACGATAAAAAGCAGCTGCTAAATCACGTGTAGCGTAAAGCGTAGCACCATCAGTTTTGGTTATTAAGCATGGAGGCATATTGTCTATTTCAACGACATGAGCACCCTCGGATTTCACAAGCAGTTCTTTTTCTTCCAACTCCTTATCAACAGCAGCCATTTTGTCATTATAGAACTCTTCTCCAGCGAATGAATCAAAGCCAATTCCAAGCAATTCGTAAATGTTTTTGAATTCTTCGAGTGATGCATCTCTAAACCATTGCCAAAGAGCTAACGTCTTTTCATCCCCATCTTCTAATGCTTTAAATGCAGTACGTGCCTGTTCATTCAGTGAATCATCCTGCTCCGCTTCTTCATGGAATTTTACATAAATTTTCAGCAGTTCCTCTATTGGGGCAGCTTCAATCGTCTTTTGATTTCCCCACTTTTGATATGCGACGATTAATTTACCAAATTGCGTTCCCCAGTCACCCAAATGATTAATGCGAATTGCTTTGTAGCCGTTTTTCTCGGCGATATTAGCCAAAGCATTACCGATTACTGTTGAACGTAAATGGCCCATAGAAAAAGGCTTCGCTATATTAGGTGAAGAAAAATCCAGTACTATATTCCCTTTTGACTCTTGTTGAGTCCCGTATAAATTTTTCTCTTTTACAATTTTGCAAAGAACTTGTTGAGTAATCGTTGGCTGATGATAAAAAATATTGACATAACCACCTACTACTTGAACTTCTTGTATGAAATCGCAGCTTATATTATTTTTTTTGTCGGACGCGATAGTGTGAGGGGATTTTCTTAGTTTTTTGGCTAACGTAAAGCACGGGAATGCCAAATCCCCTAAGTCCAATTTTTTTGGTTTCTCCAGTAAATTTTGAATTTCAATAATTGACAGCACATTATTTAATGCCACAGCTATACTTTTTGCAATTTGTGTATTCATATTCATTCTCCTCCCGTTTTCTTGTAGACAAACAAAGTGTCCGGATTTTGAATTGTGCGCGCACAATTCATACTAAATGAAGATAAAAAAAGCCCTCGTCTCTAAAATAGAGACGAGAGCATAGTTATCCCGTGGTACCACTCTAGTTGCCATATAATATGACCACTTTCCATTGTTAACGGGGTGACTCCCCGATATTCTCTACTACTAATTCGAGAACCTTCTCCAAAGTGCGTTTCATTTATGGCTTCTGCATTAGGCTCACACCATCCCTAATTCGCTTTCCAGTAATTCCATAAACTACTCTCTTTATCATCGAATTTATCTGTAATTTCAAAATATTTTACAGGAGTTCTTTTTTTTAGTCAACCGTCTTTTCATTTTTAAATAATTGAATCGATTCAAATGGAGCACTTAAAGTGATAGAGCATATTACGAATACATGAATGCGATAACTAAAAGGAAAAGGAACATTCCCCACTAATTAGTGGGTATGTTCCTTTTCTGAATAATGGATGACATCAGCCATTATCGCATACAACTCTTTTAATTTTAGTTCCTTGTTTTCCGTTAATCTTTTTGCTAATTTTTCACTGATAATCCCTTTTTCAAGCAATACATCCCAGTTATTATCACTTGACTTGCCTACTAATACTTCCGTCAAGAA
Source organism: Lysinibacillus zambalensis (assembly GCF_040183165.1). Lineage (NCBI taxonomy): Bacteria > Bacillati > Bacillota > Bacilli > Caryophanales > Bacillaceae > Lysinibacillus > Lysinibacillus zambalensis. Next base: position 80,963 of record NZ_JBEGDG010000001.1, on the reverse strand, counting down.
TTCTGCAACTTCATCTCTTTTAATTGGGCTTTTTTCTTTTTTAGCTACTTTATAGATAACGACATCCAGCTTATCCTTTAGCTCGTTCATTTTCTCTGGACTAACACGTTGAACGCCCTCTTTTAGCATTTTCGCAAACTTAATCTTTGTTGCCGTATCTTCAACATTTAAGTTATTCGAATAACCACCGACAACAAGACCGTAATTGATTAAAGTTTGAATAGATTTATCATACCATTCATCTTTATAAGGATAATCCATTTCAAAAGGATCTACAAAGGCTCCTTGGTTCTTCAAATCTTCCCGTAAAGTATTGATGAGTTTTTTGTCCTTGCTCAATGCTCTAAAGGTTACGTCTTCTTTAATCGCTAATGCTGCTGCTGCTCCAGCTGCTTCACCTGTCACCATACCCGTTGGAACGACACGTGCACTCCCCGCTGCAAGTGATGAATAACCTGCAGAACGACCTACAACAAGCAAGCCATCGATTTCTTTCGGCACTAAAGAACGGAAAGGAATGGCATATTGTTTTGGAGCTGAAATAACATATCCATAATCATGAGGCGTTTGAGCTTGTACATCAACTGGATACGCAGCTACGCCAATGCTATCCCAATGATCACTATTCTTCCAAACATCAGACATCGGTAATTGGTATTCTGCCCAAATATGTCTTGTTTCGCGGACGTATAGTTCCTCCGGATAACTCACAACTTCTGCATTTTCAAAACCAGGAAACTTCTCATGTAAATATTTTAAAATATGTTCAGTCTCTTTCTTTCCTTTTTCAATTGCTTCCTGTTTGGAAAGTTCATTCAAACCATCGATTCCGAAAATTTGTAAAGCATTAATATAATATTCATCATCTACTTTTGCTAAATTCAAGCCTCGTAGTCTCGTACCTTCTTGTACTGGCTTATAGTCATCATGAAGCTTTGTAAAGCCCCACATAACTGAATCATTTAGGTGAGCACCACCAAAAGTATTTGAATTTGCTTCTTTTTTCACCTTATCCCAATCAACATTTTTTAAATGTAGCATCAAGGTAACAGCCATTCTCTTATCCTTAATACCAATATCTTCTCCACCCATGAAAAATGGAACTTTTGACATTGTAGCAAAATCAGCATCTTGTGTAGCATCAATGAATGTCTTGCCTTTTACAATATACGTACCATATTTATTTTTTAATTCTACTGATGTTAGCTGATTTGAATCAAGGCCGGCATTAACAACTTCGGTTTGAACAGAAAGCGTTAAATTCGGTTCTTCATCGACAAGCTTTTTAAAGGCAGCTTTCGCATCTAAAATTCCAAAGGCATCTTTCCCTCTAACTAGGTCGTGCCATTCTTTAAAAATACCCATACTGACTGGTCGTTTAGAGTCATTTCGAGGTATATCAAGGAAATTGAGCATTCCATACGTAAATAACCCACCTAATTCCTCACGCTTTTCTACTAAAAGTGTTTTTGCACCATTACGAGCTGCTGAAACTGCAGCAGCAACTCCTTCTGGCTCTCCACCAATGACAATTACATCATATTCGTCATTTATCGTTTTCGGAATTGGTTTTTCATAGTTTTTCACAAGTTTTTTATGTGCCATTTCACTTCTAATATCTGTTATAAAATAATAACTTCCTATACCTAGTACAATTACTACTATTAATATGGCTGATCTTATCAAGCCCTTACCCATAACATACCTCCGATAGATAAATTTTCCATATGCATCTCTTGTTTATAATCATGATCACCTTTTGAAAAAGTTGACATGACATATTTATATAGTTATTAACTGTTTTACATTTCAACGTGAGTTCGTAGCAAACCTAATAGGTCTTTACAGTCTAGGTACTTATCAAAATAGTTTTTCATACAGTAGATAAAATTGAATCCCACTAAAATAACTTACCTTGGTGAGTTCATGGGTTTTCATTTCCTATAACAAGTGGTACCATTTTTGGACGGCACGGCATGAAAATATGATGAAATAATAGTCATCTACTGACAGTTACCTATACTGATATTCGTAGTGGTAAATCTTTGGGGTTGGAATAGCAGCAGAATATCAACTTTAAGAACTAACCAAATGCATTTAACGCATATGCAACAATAAATATGTATGTATAATCTAAAACAAAAAAAGATACATAATCATTCTAGCGATATTGTAGCAATGAAGCAACTACAACCTATTAAATTGTTGTAGGTCTTTATGATTGTTTTTTCATTTTCCGACAGAAATCTCCATTTCAAGGAATATAAAGGGCAGTAAGATAATGAAAACCTTCGATTAAGAAGGTTTGCTTTGGAATCTCCCCCTTCTAAGAGAAGCGAAATTGGTGTAGTTCAATAAATTATCATTTTATATGATATATCATAATCTAATAGAAGGTATGAACGCATGTTAAAGGACAAATGTGTAAATGTATGTGTTCTATCGCAAAGCCATCCACCTCCTTCATGATCAAGCTTTTGATACATAGTTAGTTATTACTGTCCGTTTGCCCACCAAATAAATCTAATTCCATTACTTCTGAATACGCCAAATCACTCCCACTAATGGCATGTCTGTATTTCTTGTAAAATAGAAGCAAAGCCCTCCTCAACACGGAAGGCAAAAGACTTATTTTTTATTTTCTAACAGAAAGGACAAAGATGATCTCTATTTATAAAAATAGCACTGAACATAAATGACCATGGAATATCATCTGTACATCTTTCACATTTATCATAATAATAAGGTAATAAACCATTTTCTATAAAGACATGCCATTGTTCATCTGATAATCTTCCCGGTCCGTTTTTTATGGCAAGTATCGATATTTCCAACACTTCACCATCTTCAAATCTATTTGTACTAATTAGTTTCTCCACATAAGAAGTGAATTCAGATGGTTCACTTACTATTCTTTGTTTTAGCTCTCTATGCATAAAAACCCCTCTAAATTAAAGAAATTGAAAAAGACCAAGTCTCATTTTTTCGAGTACCTGGAATAAATCTTTCTTACTAAATACTTTCGTTCACAACTATTTGGATTTAATCATCAATTTGTTTAAAAAGCATTTCTAGATTATCGTAAAATCTTAAATAAGCGTCATGTTCTCATTACTACATGTTCAACCCTTTCTAACTCATCCTCCAATACCTCATTATGCTTTGCGTTTGCTACCCATAAGGACAAATGTTAAAAGAATAAATAAAAAACCATTAAAAAATGCATCTTTAATAATATATAATTTTCATTCCATACCATTTTATTCAGATACAAATGCACACCTAGTTAGGCTGTTAATGACCTGTTTAGTCTTCCAATGTACTTCATAGCTTATAATTGACGCTAAGACAGCCACTGAACTTCCTCAGATAACACCTTGGATTATTCAATAGTTTGTATTACTTATCCCCTCGCGTAAATATTATATGGTATTTAAGGGATAATTTGTATAAAATAAAAATAGAGACTCAAATTAATCTATCCCTCAGTGTGTATGTAACTATCAGATTGTAATACTCATACCGTTTGTATCATTTATTTGTCAAACGATCTATCGTTCATCCTCTTACTTTTAAATAAGCCGTTGCCTAACTTACCCCAAAGCTTACATATTTCAAAAAATTTCTTCACTGATTCAAGATCATAATTAATTGTTATTTTTTTGCGTGTCAAATATTGTCTAATAAGTAGGATGTGTTTAAAAAGCTGTAGAGAAATAGATTGCGAGGTATATATGAAAAAATCATTAAAAATTTCTTCAATTATTATTCTTGTTATTGTAGTCGTGTCTATAGTAGCTTTGCTCGCTTTGCTATTATTTGGGCGTAGTAACCATAGTAATTTATCTGGAAGCGTTCCTGAAAAAATCGATCAATATTTGATAAATGAAAAATTTCAGGGTACTGTCCTATTCGCTAAGGAAGATGAAGTTTTATTTTCAAAGGGTTACCTACTGTCTGCCACTGATTTACCTAATAGCCCAAGCAGGCTCTATCAGATTGCTTCATTATGTTACACGGCTAAATGACGAAGAATTAACAGTGATTGTTCTTAGCAATGAGATGACGGTGAATTCAAAAAAAATCAACCGTCACCTTACATCCATCGTTCTTCAGCAGCCAATTTGGATATGGGAAGAGAAACTTTAATGATAAAAGCCTTTTCTCCAGTTTGATTTAAAATAATTTAGTGAAATAAAGCCATTCTCACTAGAGAGGTCTTTATTTCATAAAACCTGTTCTTTACAATTGAGACGATTAAATACATAAAAAAAGTATATGTATTCACTTTTTATTAACATTATCCCCACTCTTATCCCACTCAAATATTTGACAATACATAACCAAACGTTGATTTAATAATGTTTATAGACTATGGTACATATTTCATGATATACTAGTGCCATTGTGAAAAAAGGAGGAACTTGCATGATTCAAGTAAGTAATGTAGGTCTTCGCTATGGCGATCGTAAACTATTTGAAGACGTAAATATAAAATTCACACCAGGGAACTGCTACGGTTTAATAGGTGCAAACGGTGCTGGTAAATCAACATTTTTAAAAATTCTTTCTGGTGAAATTGAAGCGCAAGAAGGACACGTATCAATGGGTAAGGACGAACGTTTATCAGTTCTTAAACAAAACCACTTTGAATACGATGAATTCAATGTATTAGATACAGTTGTTATGGGGAACAAACGTCTTTGGGAAGTAAAATCTGAAAAAGACGCTATCTACGCTAAAGAAGACTTTTCTGATGAGGATGGCATGCGTGCTGCTGAATTAGAAGGTGAATTCGCTGACCTAAATGGTTGGGAAGCTGACTCAGAAGCAGCAACATTATTAAACGGGTTAGGAATTGGCGACGAGCTTCACTATATGCTAATGGCTGATCTTGAAGGTTCTGACAAAGTCAAAGTATTATTAGCACAAGCTCTATTTGGTAAACCAGACGTTCTATTACTAGATGAGCCTACCAACCACCTTGACTTAAAAGCAATTCAATGGTTAGAAGAATTCTTAATTAACTTTGAAAATACTGTTATTGTCGTATCCCATGACCGTCACTTCTTAAATAAAGTGTGTACGCATATCGCGGATTTAGACTTCTCTAAAATCCAATTATATGTTGGTAACTATGACTTCTGGTATGAGTCTAGCCAATTAGCACAAAAAATGATGGCAGACCAAAACAAGAAGAAAGAAGAGAAGATTAAAGAGCTACAAGCATTCGTTGCTCGTTTCTCTGCGAACGCTTCGAAATCAAGCCAAGCGACTTCTCGTAAGAAAATGTTGGATAAAATCGAGCTTGACGACATTAAACCATCTAGCCGTAAATATCCATTCATCAACTTCCAAACTGGACGTGAAATCGGTAACGATGTGTTAACAGTGGAAGGTCTTACAGCAAGCAATGAAGGCGAAACACTATTTAAAGATATTCGCTTTTCAATGAACAAAGAAGATAAAATCATTTTACTTGGTAATCCAATGGCCAAAACAGCTCTTCTTGATATTCTAATGGATGAAAGAAAAGCAGATGCTGGTACGTTCAAATGGGGCGTAACAACTTCTCAAAGTTACTTTGAAAATGATCACGATAAATACTTCGAAGGTTCAGAAAAATCATTAGTTGAATGGTTACGCCAATATTCTCCTGATGATGAAACAGAAAGCTTCTTACGCGGCTTCTTAGGTCGTATGTTATTCTCTGGTGAGGAAGTAAAAAAATCACCTTCTGTACTTTCAGGGGGAGAAAAAGTACGTTGTATGCTATCTAAAATGATGCTTGCTACAGCAAACGTTGTTTTACTAGATGAACCAACGAACCACCTTGACCTTGAATCTATTCAAGCACTAAACGAAGGACTTATGCGCTTCAAAGGTGCGATGCTGTTCACATCTCATGACCATCAGTTCATTCAAACAATTGCGAACCGTGTCATCGAAATCCGTGAAGACGGCACAATTTTAGATAAACTATTAACTTATGATGAATTCCTTGAGTGGAAAGATAGCCAAGGCTTAAGCTAATATTAAAAGGGTTCTCCTATTCAATAAAATGTACCCTTTGTAAAGGACATTAATAAAAAGGTTAGGCAACTTTTTGTAGCTGCTGTCTGTATTTTGCAGGCGGCAGCTTTTTTAAATTCCATTGCCCTCGATAATGATTGTAATAAATCATATAACTCTTTATTTCTTTTTTTACTTCTTCTAACGTTTCACATGCTCTAATAGTTGTTTCATCTTTAAAATGCCCAAAGAATGATTCTTGTGGCGCATTATCCCAACAGTTTCCTCGGCGTGACATGGACTGTCCTAAGCCCATTTTCTTTACTAAGGCTCGGAATTTTGGATTCGTATAGTGGAAACCTTGATCCGAATGGATAAAGGCATCTTCTCTTAAATGGCGATGCTTCTTCAATTTATGTAACGTGTTGAGCGCAATTTCTATACTCAATGTAGAAGATACTTCATAGGCTAGAATTTCATATGTTTCGGCGTCTTTTATCGTTGATAAATAAGCACGTTTACCGCCTTCATATGTTAAATATGTGATATCGGTTAGTAATACTTTTCCTGCCACACCTTGCTTAAAGTTACGGTGTAAATTGTTAGGGCATGTGCGATGTTCCTTCGTTGCTTTTGCCATACGACGTGCTGGATTCGCTTTTCGAATGGGGCAGATGATATTAAATTTCTTCATAATGCGACGGATTCGCTTGAGGTTGTATGTAGTTCCATATTGGTTTTCGAGTGTCATTTTTATTTGACGTGCACCTTTCTTTCGTCCTCGGAAATGAAAGGCCTTTAAAATAACTTCCTTCACCACTTCATCTTCTTCATTCTGTTTTTGACGAGTCAAGGCAGCTTCTTCCTTAAAATAGCGATAGTAACCTGAGCGTGAAACATTTGCAATTTCACAAAGATAACGCACCATTCGTTTTAATTGATATTTTTCAATAATCTGATGGATTAATTCAAATTTTTGTACAGTACTTATTTTGATTTCTTCCTCATCAGCTGCCTTTCGAGTTGATCTAGCTTTTTTAAAAGTTCGTTTTCTGCTTCTAACAATTTCATCTTCGCCTCTAAGCGGGCGTATTTTTCTTCTAAACTTAATTCACGCTCTAAAGGGCGACCTGAAGTATGTTTTCTGGCATCTTTTAAACCTGTTAGCCCATGTTCTTTATAAGCCGTACGCCAACGATTCGAAGCTCTACGAATACGCGTTGGACCAAGGGCTTCAATGTCAAAACCCGCCTCAAGAAAAATTTCACTTGGATATTTTCCTTTATCGTATTCATCAATAAAAAATTCCTTAAATTCATCCGTATAAGTAATGGCTTTCGCACTTACCGTTTTGACGTATGGATTTAATTTTAATTGCGCCTGTTGTTGTTTCGAAAATAAATTTTTAGTCATCCTATTTAACCACCTCTCGTTTTTTTCTTCATTATAAACAAAAATACCCTATAAGATGACCTTTTTGAAAGTGTCTATCTTATAGGGTACATTTTACAAAAAGGAGAACCCTGCTTTTTTATTGCTATAAAACACACTTTTGCTTTCCTTGTAAAAATAATGTCCACGATTACTTTGTCGATGTTGTCATTGCCACTTCCACTTGAGTATCTGACAGTCGTTCATTTTCTTGTACTTTCTCGACAGTTTCTTCATATTGAGTGATTATCCGTGTATCAGGCGAAAATACTGCAAGTAGCAGTGATATTAGAAGCCCGGCTATCATCAATCCACCAAATAAATACGGTGAAGCCCCATACTCTGTTGCTAAAGAAGTCCATAGCATTGGTCCAAAACCGACGATTGCTGCAGCGATTTGATAGCCAAAGGATAGCCCCGTATAGCGAACATTCGCTGGGAATAATTCAGAAAAGAACGTACCTTGCGTCGCGAAAATGGCTGCCCATACGACACCAAGTAATACGACTTGTAACATAAAGAAATACGTTGAACTAATCGGAATCATCACGAAATAAGGAATTGCAAGCAGTAACATTGTAATAAGGCCACCGATATAAATTTTCTTACGTCCTATAAAGTCTGAAAAATAACCAACTAGTGGAATTGTTACTATCATTGTTGCACAGCTTATTGTTAAAGCAAATAATGCAACATCCCTTGTGTAGCCAATATACGTCGTCGCATACACTAAAATAAATGACATTAAAAATACATTAAAGAATCCGTCCCCTATTTTTAATCCAATAATGCGGAAAATGTCTTTTTTGTTATATTTAAATACTTGGACAATTGGTATCTTTGCTAGTTCACCATTGTCTTTTTTGCGTTTAAATTCAGGTGTTTCTTCAATCCCACTTCGAATCCATATCGCTAATACGATTAAAACTGCACTAAATAGAAATGGTAAACGCCATCCCCAGGCCATAAATTGTGCTTCAGTCGTTAATGAAGAAATAAGTGTAAAACTAAATGTCCCTAAAACTAAACCGATTGGAACACCAAGCTGCGGAATAGAACCAAAAAAGCCACGCACACCTTTCGTAGCCGATTCGGTAGCTAGTAACACAGCACCTCCCCATTCACCCCCAAGTGCAATCCCTTGAATAAGTCGCAAAATGACTAATAGCGTTGGCGCGAGTAACCCTACTTGCGCATAGGTAGGTAATAAACCGATCAAAAAAGAACTACCACCCATTCCAATTAACGTGAGCATAAGCGAGGCTTTCCTTCCGACACGATCACCCATATGTCCAAAGATTAAACTTCCAATTGGTCGTGCCGCATAGCCAGCTCCAAACGTAGCAAATGCAATTAAAATCGAAATTGCTGGATTAGTCGAAGGGAAAAATAGCGTTGTAAAAACTAATCCTGTTGCCGTACCATACAAATAAAAATCGTACCATTCAATGATTGAGCCTGCTAAACTTGCTAATAATACTTTCACATTTTTCATATAGCCCCTTCTCTCTACAGTCAAATTTTTATTTCATTCGCTTTACCTAAAAACAGCGTTACGTAAAACATGCTTTTGAATTTTGCCGACTAGTGTGCGAGGGAAATCTATCACAAATTCAATACGATCCGGCACTTTAAATTTTGCGAGACGTTCCCGACAATGTGCAATCAATGCCTCTTCACTAATTGCAGAGCGAGTAAACATGATCCCCTTTTTTATGCCCAGCTTAAGAAGTGCATTACGAAAGCGCATAACTTCCTGATAAAAATCCCCATTATTTTTTTCGACATACATTCCATTACGATCTTCAAACCGCATAAAACTTTTTTCAGGCTGTTGCGCAACTCTCTCCCTAAAAAGAGATCCATGATCTACACCCCTTTTGAAATAGTTTCATAGACTATAGTCTGTATATTAATCGTCAAGACAAATAATTGTCAATATTATTTCTGAATATTCAGAAAACAAATTAATTACATAAACGAGTATTATGCTAAAGTTAAATAGCAAATATAGTGGAAATAAGGTGATGTAGAAATGAAAATGACAAGAAAACAACAGGCTCAAGAAACGAAGAAACATATATATTTAACAGCGCTTACATTGTTTCAAACGAAAGGCTTTGATCAAGTAACGGTTGATGAAATTGTTCAGCAAAGCAACAGTTCAAAAGGAGCATTTTATGGTCATTTCTCTTCAAAGTACGATATTTTCCTAGAAAAATTTAAAGAAATTGATCATTTTTATGAAGAATTTACGACTACTCTGCCCGTAAATCTTACCTTCAAGGAAAAGGTAATCTCATTAATTGATGCACAAATGACATATTTAAAAGATGATTTAGGAATGGATTTAATGCGGTCTGTTTACAAAAGTGGCTAAATTGAAAACGAAAGAAATTTCTTTTCTAACTCTGAACGCAAATTGTATAAAATCTTGCATTCATTTATACAAAAAGCAATTAAAGATGGCGAATTATCTGTACAAATAAATGTGCAAGAAACCGTCATTTACATTACTCGTTGTATGCGAGGTTCTTTATATGACTGGTTAGTTTTTGGAAAAGATTTTGATTTGTTACACGAAAGTAAAGGCTTTATTGCAATATTTTTAGATGGTTTGCTATTAAATAAGGATCGTTAAAAATTTGTAGCCTATATCCAATTCTACTTTAAACAAAAATAGGCACTTCCTAGTTGGATTGCCTATTTTCTCGTTATATGTAATTGTTATTCATTTTCATAAAAAATAAAAAAGACAGATACATTGAGTATCTGCCTAATACGTCTACTTTTGCATGTCTTTCGTTGGTCCCATTACGCCTGGTACTGGTAAGCCTGCTTGACGTAGTAGCACTGTCATTTGTCCACGGTGATGTGTTTGATGATCGATTAGTACACGTAATAATGCACCTCTAGCAATTGGTCCAGTGAAGCCTTTTACTTCTTCCAGCAAGTCTTCATCTGATAGCTTTGCCGCTTCCTCTTTCACACCATTTGCTAGTTTTTCGTAAGCAGCTACAATCTCAGCCGCTGTAGATGGAATTGGATCTTCTTGACGAATCATCGGCACCTGCAAACCTGCTAAATAACTGAAATAACCAGCAGCACCAACTAAATGCCACCCTAACCAGCCTAATGTGCTGTGACCTTCTACGATGCTTTGCTCTAGCTTTTCATCTGTTACAGCCTTTAATACTTGAATTGTGCCTTGTGCTGATGCTGACCACTCATTTAAAAAATCATCTACTTGTCGATACATCTATACGCCCCCCATTTTCGTAAATTCAACTCTATCATATTAAATTAGAGACTCTCTTACAAGTTTCTAGCTCAGTTTACATAATATTATTATTTTAATTATAATTGCTTTTCTTGCTAACACATCCTTTTGTCCAGTATACCTAGCAAATAACTTACTCTTGTAAACTAGTTTTCATAATATTCGTATAACCTATAGACTTCACGTATAATGAAAGTAAAGAACTAAAAAGTCTCACTGTAAAATAGCAAATAACTTGAACTATTCAATCACCCCTGACTTCTTTTAGATTACACGCTATAAAGGGTACAATGACCACAATGACATATTCCGTATAGAAGACATGATATTGACACTAATATGGAACCGTTTGGCATTAAACCTACCCTACAAAAATTGCATAAGAATTACTTCACAGGCGTCCTGCTTGGGCGCTTTTCATTTTGAGTAAGGAGGGCTTTTATGAGTGACATACATAGATCAACAACAGATGAAGATTTGTCAGAAGAAGAATTGATTGAGCTTGTCCTCGCTGAACAGGAAAAAGCGTTAGCACAAGAACAAGAAGAACGCCTCAAAGGTAAAAAGCCCAAAAAACAAAGACCGATTGTCAAATGGATTGTCTGGAGTATGGCATTTGTGTTATTTTTGAATACATTTGCACTTATCTTTCAAATTTACTCCATTCCAGCGATTGAATTTTTGAAAGTGTCTGCTCGGTTATCAACGCAAGAAGATATAAAAACATATAAAAAGGCTGTTGTAGAGATCTCTACAGGTTCTAGTAAAGGTACTGGTTTTGTTATTTCTTCAGATGGACTTATCGTAACCAATGCACACGTTGTAGAAGATGCACAATCATTACTCGTTGTTTTCCCTGAGGAAGGATTAATGGGTGCCAAGATAGTGGAAAGTTACCCCGACGTAGATTTAGCATTATTGCAAGTATCCGGGGATGATTTACCCTCCCTTTCACTTTCTAATAATCCGAGCTATAGCAAAAATGAGCCTGTCTATTTCATTGGTAATCCACTAGCCTTTACGGGCATCGCAAATGAAGGAACATTACTGGAATTAACATACCTAGAGGATTGGCAGGAACCTGTTATGATGATGGATGCCCCTGTTTATCGAGGAAATAGTGGGAGTCCTGTCATAAATGCTGATGGCGAGGTTATCGGGATTGTCTTTGCAACTGCGAAAAAAGATCCATATGGCCGTGTCGGTTTATTTATACCGGTTCAGGTGCTACAACGTATATTAAATAAATAGACCAATGGCTAAATACGGTTGAAAATATAGTTGTTCAATTTTTGATAGTTAACTACACTACACAATGCTAATTAGTTTATTTTATACATTATTTAACAAGTAAAGCCGTCAGTCCTTTATATATAAATGACCTCCATTACAGATAGGAAGGTCATTTTTTTGATTAAACTTAATTTCCTGTTTGAGAAATTTCACTAATAATATGGCTAAGAGCTTCGTTTATTGGTGTAACAGGGCGACCAAGTAATTTTTCTAAATCGTTACTTTCAATTTCTAAACCACCTTCTCGAATACCTTTTTGCGTGTTTACGAGCATAGGAAGGTATGCTTCTGGTACTCCTGCACCTTTCAAAATGTCCGCATAAGTAACATCATCGACTTGTTGTAGATGGATTTCTTTCGCTAATACATCTCCAAGGACAGATACTAATTCCTCTTGCGTCTTTAGCTTTCCAGAAAGCTCGTAAATTGTATTCTCGTGTCCTTTCCCAATCAATACATTTGCTGTTGCCTCCGCTAAATCTTGTCGAAGTACCCAGCCTACTTTTCCTTTTCCTGCTGATGTAACCCAATGTGCTCCTACCATCGCGCCCTGTATGCTCCCAATTTCATTTTCAAAATACCAATTGTTTCGTAAAAATGAGTAAGGAATACCTGTTTTCAAAATAGCTTCTTCTCTGGCTCTATGAGATGAAGCGAGGAAAAACTTACTTTCACGTGCATTTGTTACACTAGTATAAGCAATAAATTTTACTTGAGCATGTTGAGCAGCGGTTAAGGCATTCGTATGCTGTCTCATTATTGTTTCATCATCCCCAAACGTAGATATCATTAATAGTCGATCAATTCCTGAAAAGGCAGCATCTAATGTTTCTGGTCGATTAAAATCTCCGTGTCGAACTTCTACTCCAAGAGCTCGAAATCCTTCTGCTTTCTCAGGATTTCGAACACTAACGGCCAACTCACTTGCCGGTACAGCTTTTAATAATGCTTCTACAACCTTTGACCCTAATTTTCCCGTTGCACCTGTAACTAATATTTTCATTTTTTCCCCTCCAATTAAATTTTCATTTTGAAAAATGAAATCTAGGTATATACTATTTCCACAGTCACAAAAATAAAAGTAGGCATTTTTTTATGACATAGTCACAAAAAAAGTTCCTAATGAGAGAAGGGAATATCAATCAATGGCTCGATTTAATTTTCAAGGAGAACCACCTACCGAAGAACAAGAAGAAGTATGTTCTTTGACACTTACTCAAAATGTAATCGCTGGAAGATGGAAAATCACTATTTTATGGTATCTAAGTCGACGAACAAGAAGATTTAATGAACTTCAAAGGTTGTTACCAGGCATTTCAAAAGGGATATTAACAAGACAACTGAGAGAGTTGGAAGAGGATGGAATGGTTCATAGAGAAGTGTATAAACAAGTTCCTCCTAAAGTGGAATACTCGCTAACAGCACAAGGGAAAAGCTTTATACCCGTATTGCACGCTATGGGTGAATGGGGTAAAAAATATATGGAGAAAAAACAACAGGAAAATAATTAGTCCAAACTAAATTATTTTAAAAAGGGCATGTCTGAAAAGTTCTATAAGAATTCTAGCATAATTATCAATGGTAAAAATCCACTTCACTTTTCGTGGGTAAGACATGTGCTCCTTACGCTCATTGCCAGGTCTCGTGTCCTAGCATCTCGCAGGATCTATGCTCTATTTATTACAGATATTCTTTGACAATCATATATTTAGACAGCCCACCTCTTTTCTCTCATTTGTAAAAAAAAATTTATAAATACATCTAATTGGCACAAAAAAACACTCTTTAAATGACTTTTTAATTTACATAATAAAATTATTATCAATAAATGTATTGTTCATTTCTCATCGACTAAATCTATTTGAATACAAAAAAAGACATCCTATTGAAATAGGATGTCTTAAGTTTAACGAAAGTAATTTTAATTACTGAGAATTAAAGTTTAGTTACGTTAGCAGCTTGTGGTCCGCGGTTGCCATCTACAACTTCGAATTCCACTTTTTGACCTTCGTCAAGAGTTTTGAATCCTTCTCCTCCGATAGCTGAGAAGTGTACGAATACGTCGTTTTCGCCTTCTACTTCGATGAATCCAAAACCTTTTTCTGAGTTAAACCATTTTACTGTACCTTGTTTCATTTAAGAAAACCTCCAAAAAAATAAAAGTGAACAATATGTAATTTCTTCAGCGAATGAAAAAATTCACATATTACAAAGAGTACCGTACTAACGCGATCACTTTTTGTAATATGTGAATTCATGTTTCCGGTGAAGCAATTAAATTGTTAACCTAAGTATAACCATCATTCATAATTTTGTCAAATAAAGAAAAATGTTTTTTTTAAAATGTCAAAATTTTATTTCTATGACTCAGATTTCAAAGTGATAATACCGTGATAAATTTGTACATCATCATCACAAGCTTCGCAAAAAGCACTTTCATCCTCTGACCAAAAAGCCCAAAATCCCCCTTCTTTCGTTACTTCATTGTCATATGTTGATCGGAAGTGTTGCAGTTTTCTTTGTAAAGCTGATTCAAATTGCTCTTCTGTTTCAAAGGTTTCATTTGTTTGTATAAAAGCTTCCCAGCCTTCAAACTTCCACCAAGGCTCATAATCAGCTTTCATGTAAATGATTGTATACATATTTGCCACATTCCCTGCTGTAATAAGATACTTTCATTTTAGCAAAGACATTTGAAATGTCTATTAATACACACTTTAATATGCTATTATTACCTTATTATTCATAATTTTTGGAGGTATTTTTTTTATGTTTTCAAGTATTCGACCTAAGGCCGAACTAGATGAATTATTAAAGCGTGGTACAAATTTAAATGCTACAGGCCGTTTTAATAAAACACTAGCATTTAACCATTTCAACTCTCAAGATGAAGAGAATTTAAAAACTCTTTATAATAAATTAAACGATATCACGCCTTCAATGAACGCTATTTTTAATAACTATTTAAGTGAAATCTCTCTCTCCACTGAGCTAACGATTAGTGAAGAATATATTAATCGATACTTAACTCAATTTTTCTTAGCTACTCGTGATGATGAATATGTAGATGAAACCGTTAAATTTTTCAATTTATTCAGAAAAAATCAATATGAGCCTGGTAAGTTAATCGTCGTCTTCAATCAATTTGCATTTTATATTACTACATACATACTACATAATTTTGGTTTGAAACCTAATAAGGCATTTGAATACATGAAATCCTTCCAATCTGCAGTCAATGTTGATCAGGAATTGCTCGTTGAAGTATTAACAGAACGTACAATTGAAAATGTAGTTGCTGAAATTTCCTCTTTAATGGATGTTAACGCAAAAATCATGTATATGAAAGATTTAGTATTTAGCTTAGATAAGCAAAATGAGGAAATTCAATCCTCTACCGCAGCAACTGAAGAAATTGCCGCTTCTATTAATGAGGTTGCACGAATGTCTTCACGTATTTCAGAAAAAACAACTGAATCTGTTGATCACGCCGTACAAGGAAAAAATGCCATAGAGCATGCCCTTTCTGAAATCTTTAAAACTGAAGAGACATTTACAACGATTGTTGAGTCCTTTTCAGAATTGCAAAAGCGGGTAAATGATATTGAAAATGTTGTAACGTTAATCAACCAAATTGCCGATCAGACGAATTTACTTGCTTTGAACGCTTCTATTGAGGCAGCACGAGCAGGTGAACATGGAAAAGGCTTCGCCGTAGTTGCACAGGAAGTTCGAAAGCTCGCTGAGGGCACAGTATCAGCGCTTAGTGAAGTCTCTACAAATGTACATCATTTAAAGAGCTATTCAAATGATGTGTCAATCTCGATTACGGAAACGACAGAGATTATAAAAGAAGCAACCGTCGAAGCTAAAGAATCGTTACCCTTATTAAATGCGATTGTTATTGCCATTGAAGGTATTAATCTGGATGTTACAAATACAGCGGCGATATCAGAGGAGCAAGCTGCAGCTATTGATGAAGTATCCGCAAGAATGATTGAGATTTCTAGTCTTCAAGATGATATTCGCGATTATAGCCATAACACATCTAGTGATATTCACGCATTAGGGAAAGAAATTAATCGATTCCGAAATGACATTATTGCGAATAATAATGTTCAGCTATCATCTATAGCACTATTACAATTATCAAAAGCCGACCATATTTTATGGAAATGGCGAATTTACAATATGTTCCTCGGTCTTGAAAACGTCCAACCAAGTGATGTTTCATCCCATACAGATTGTCGACTCGGTAAATGGTATACATCTGCTCGCTCAGTAGAACGTTTTGGGCACCTACAGGATTATCGTGATTTAGATGCATATCATTTACATGTCCACGAATCAGCGAAGTTAGCAGCGGAAGCTTATAAGGCTGGGAATATCGAACAAGCTGAAGTTCATTTAAAAGAAGTAGATCAAGCTTCCAAGCAGGTTCTTTATTATATCAATAACTTAATTGCCTATTTAGAACAAGAACGTGTTATGCACTAAGCACAAAGGGGGTACTTCCCTTTTCACTAGGAGGTGTAAGCTTGAATAAGCGAGCGCTAATTAAATTTTTCGGTGACGTTTATGGGACTGGCTACCGCTTTTTCATTAAACAAAAAGCAATTGAGCTAGGATTAAAAGGTTACTGTAAACTTAATGATCAAGAACAAATTGAGGTTGAAGTAGAAGGATCCAAAAAAGCGATAGATGAATTTTTAGTCTTTGTTCAAAAGGGTGTTAGCCCACAAGCAGATTCCAATTCGTTTGCATTAGAGCTTTTTGATGATTTAAAAGGCTATGCACGCATGGACTCAGACATTGTTTAATCTGGCTACTCCTTTTTTTGTAGCGTCATTATAGCTAGCTATTGTGGCCAATGAATGAATTCAGTGACGTTGCAGGCGCCAAATTAAAATTTATTAATTAGGATTGGGAATAATACCCCAGTCCTTTTTATTTTCCCCTTCCATAAAAACCGCTGATGATTCATTGATTCCCCCCTATTTCGATTCCTCTTACTTTTTTAACACCTAATTTCAAATCATAGTTTTGACTTCTTTTGATATATCTTTTAATAACGGAAAACTTGCACTAACAAGCATTAATTTCTAAAGTGGTTGCATATGCCACTGCCCTATTCTGCTGCCCTAATGTATTGGAACTCATTTTTAGCTGTTCTTGATGATTTTTCATAAATTTTCTTGATTCATCATAAAATAGAAAACATTTGAACAAAAGAGAGAAAATGCAATAACGGATTTCATGGATAATAACAGAAAGAACGGGGTGATTTACATGAAATTTATAAAAAAATTAAGTGTGATCGGACTGTCAGTATGTATATTGAGTATCGTCTTTTCATCAGCCAGCATGGCAACAAAAATCGTTACAGATGAGCACCAGAATTCAGTAAACGAAAAAAATAAAAATGAAATTCATAATTACAAAAACGACTCCGCCAAAATATTAGCACAAGAAACAAAAACGGTGCTCATCAAAACAACAAGAGAAGATAAGTCATTATTAGAGAAAAAAACAAAAGAATTTGAAGGAAAAATGAAAATGGAACAAATAGCCTTAATAGAAGAGGGATTAAAAAAAGCAACAACGCTGCAAGATGTAGAAAAGGTAAAAAGTGAAGCAGCTAACTTATTAAAAAAAGAAAAAGAATTGTTTAAAGAAGAAAGTAAAAACTATGTAAAAAAAGTGACTGATACGGAAAAAGTGAACTTAGCGATGATTTCAAGTTCATATAAAACGATAAATGATGACTTTTTCACCTTTAACAAACACAGATTTTATTACTACGATGTAGATAAAAACGAACTGCTTTCAAATGATAAAGTAAATACTATAGAAGAGGTAAGAGCATTTGAAAAAAAACATAAAGAAGATACAATTGTAAAAGATAATCCAATCAATACTTTAATACTGTTCATTCTCCTTGGATCGTTATGTATTATTCCTCTTATCATAAGCAATAGACAAAAAAACAAAGCATGAGCTTTGTTTTTTTATTTGACCGTATTCGTTTTATTGAGAAATTAAACGTCATTTAAATGATTGTATTTAGAATCGCTCTCGCACTCGCATTAAAACCCTTGAGTCTTTAATTCTCTCAGCTATATGAAGGGATATCACCTTTAAGAGTGATTTCATTAATTTTATCCATTAAATGAGATGTTGCCTATTGGACAACTCTTAATTAATTATTTATGCAGATAAACTATAAAACCTCTTGCTTTGTCTATTATGTGTTGTATTTGTTGCTGCATGTTCTCATTTATCTTTTTACCTATGTTTTATTTAGTCGCTACCGCATTTAAAAGTAATTGTTTGTTGTGATCAGACATAACACGCCATTCTTTAACCGTTACTTTCATTTGCCTCCACATCCTTTCAAATGTTTGCTTCCAAACACTGTATGCCATTGTAGGCGCATATAGGACACTTCGTCATTGATTTATTATCTGTGGTAATTTATATGGCGCTATTTCAATCTTTATATAAAAATGAGGTCTAACACTTCTTGATTGCGGAAGTCTCTATCTGACTTTGCTAGGAAAATTAAAAGCCACACCTTGTTAGATGTGACTTAGGATGTTATTCGTTCGGATCAAAGCAAAGCTAATGTTAACATCTTACATACTTACGTTTGAAACCGATTCTTCCTCTATCCATTTCTTTTTGAATATTTTCGTAAGCATTTAAAAAACTTGTTTTTTTGTTGTCCCTTTTAAGTTCTACTACACCTGTTTCCTTTGCGGTCTCGATCGCCTTTTCATGTAGTGGCAAATACGAAATCCCAACTGTGGATAGAAAATTATTCATAGCAGATTTTGTTCTCCCTGGTGAATCGTGAATTGACCTTTTCACCATATCAAGCATATTGGAAACCTTGCTTTCAGAAAAATCTTTGTCTTTGCGATTCCCTAAAAGCCAGCAGTAGCAACTCCAACCTGCTGACATTTTTAGCTCGTCCCCACTTGCAATCCATTTATCAGAAACCTCTTGGGCAATATCTGACTCTGATAATGTTACTGCCACTACATAATCAGATAGCATATAAAAATACGCTCCATCTATCCAACGATCAAAATCCGATTCAGTCATTGCTTTTGGGTCTGCAATAATGCCTGCAAAATACATTGCATCATAGTTACCTGTAGCATAAAGCTCTTCAGCTAATTGTTGATTTTTTTTTATTTTCTTTGCAATGGGTTTCATAGCACCTGTAGCAACACCAAAAAGAGGCTCATGCGCACCATTGGATATATACATTTTTTTAGATCGTTCCTTACCGAGTGCTTCAAGCTCCTGCATAACAGTTTCGAAATCCATAGTTTTATACTTCCCTTCTTATCACTCTATACTTCTCAAGTATACATAGTGGCCTTTTTACGATTTAATTAACTAAGGTTCTGAAATTACTTTTTGAATCTGCTCATTAATTTTATCCTTACTCAGTCCTCCATGGTAACAAATCACAGATTCAATGTCGAGTTCTAGGTATTTCTTCAAAGAGTTTCGAGCTTCATCTATATCAAGTGCTGTCGGTATATGAATTCCCCCAATTATTCCGTTTACACTGTACATCGAATCTCCAGCAATTAGTGTTTTACTTTCTTTCA
Source organism: Lysinibacillus zambalensis (assembly GCF_040183165.1). Lineage (NCBI taxonomy): Bacteria > Bacillati > Bacillota > Bacilli > Caryophanales > Bacillaceae > Lysinibacillus > Lysinibacillus zambalensis. The sequence continues at coordinate 61,322 of NZ_JBEGDG010000001.1, read as the reverse complement.
AATACAAGCTGATGTGACCAGGTGTATGCCCTGGAGTATGAATAATGCGAATCCCACCGCAATACGGTAATACTTGACCATCTGTCAAAATATCATCCACCTTGCCCTTTGGTAGTTCCTTTAGGTGCCCATCCTTCAACAGAGTTAAATCCCCTTGAATATATGGCTTATCCAGTTCATGAGCATATACTTTAATAGTATTTCCATACTTCTGTAATATATCAGGAAGGCTACCTATATGATCTAAATCTTGATGCGTCAAAATGACAACTTTTAATTTATCAAACGGCACTCCTACCTTTTCCATAGCCACGCGTAAATCTTCCATTTGTCCAGGGAATCCAGTATCTATTAAAACAGCCATTTCTTGATCCCATAAAAGAGTTGGATGAATAATTTGTCCATGAAATTCAATATGGAGCATTTCTACGCCCTTCGATATTTTCATAACTTTGGTCTCCTTCCAATTAGACTTTTTGATATTACAGTTGGATTTAATTACAAAATAAGTTAAAGAAATGAACCACTTTTGTATGTATACTGCTTATACTATTCATGATCACAAAACCTACTATTACATACAATAATATTATCTTCTGCTATATGCCCAAAAGTTCCTGCCAATATGGACTAATACCGAACAAAATTGTTTAACTTCCTTCAGTAAGTGAGTTACGTAGCGAAAGAGAAAGCGGGGCGGGGCGAAAACGAAAGCGGGGCGTCAGCGATGTTGACAACACACGACTAAGTGACCAACATACGTTTGTTTCAAATCCTCTAGCGGATGTCACTCATAAGGAGAATAGTATAAGGTTCTTGTGCTATGTGTTGTCTCCTGCAAACAATAAATGTTTAGTCATTTTAAATTATTTATCTATCTACAATCAATGAATTTCGAAAGTAAACTCCCACGCGTATTGGCTTGCTTGCTTTCGCGGGTATTCACTCTTCTTCCGCGGGTATTGCTTTGCTCCGCGGGTATTCACCTTCCTTCCGCGGGTATTGCTTTGCTCCGCGGGTATTCACCTTTCTTCCGCGGGTATTGCTTTGCTCCGCGGGTATTTGCTCTTCTTCCGCGGGTATTCACCTTCCTTCCGCGGGTATTCGGGTATTCACCTTCCTTCCGCGGGTATTGCTTTGCTCCGTGGGTATTTGCTCTTCTTCCGCGGGTATTCACCTTCCTTCCGCGGGTATTCACTCTTCTTCCGCGGGTATTGCTTTGCTCCGCGGGTATTCGCTCTTCTTCCGCGGGTATTGCTTTGCTCCGTGGGTATATGGATACCCGTGGAAGGATGTTACATCTTTTTCTAAGACAACCTATGATAGATATCTCACCCCCCATAGAAAACTATACATATTATAAATTACAGAAAGGAGGGAATTATTATGTCTCAGTCTTATGGTAATGGAGGATCTGGCTACGGTTCAGCATTTGCGCTACTTGTTGTTCTTTTTATTCTCCTAATTATTATCGGTGCTGCGTTTTTGTATAATTCGTATTAACGTACCTGACATATTTCATAGATATTTAATCCATAACATGACAATTATGAACTTCAAACCTTTAATGAATTATACAAAATAATACATCTTTTTTCTTTCTAAGGGTCACTACCCTTCGGTGGCCCTTTATATAATGCAATAACATGCAAAATAAAAAGCCACTACTCGTTGTGAGTGTGGCGCCTTGCTATCGGTCCTAAAGTGGCCAAATTTTCCTCTCATGAGATGAGATAAGATATATCCTATGCTCTTTCCAATTATAAACTGTAGTTACTAGTCTAAGTCATTATGTAGTCTAGCTTCTTTATTATTGCACGCTAGTAATAACAAACTTCTTGAATCTATCTCCCTCAGAATATGTAACAATCGAAAGTATGAAGCATATTATAAACCTAATTCAAATTGGATGTGACTTGATCTCACTATTTTATTCAGTTATTGATGACACAATGGTTTTATTGTTATTACAGTTTAGATTATTAGCTTTAAATTTTATACTCGTTGAAAGTAGCTGCAACATATTTAATTCGTTTGCTAGCTTTTCTAATTCAACTAAACCTTCACTTTGCAAATGACTAACTTCAAACTCTAGTTGATTTAATGATTTTTGAATTGATTCTATATTTTCCTTATATTTCTCTAAAATAATTTTAGTTTCCAATATCTCAACATTCTTTGTGTTCTTTAGCATATGGCAGACTCCCTTTCTTCTACATGAAAGCATCCCAAGAATTGGATATAATTAACACTATTATAATGTTGTTTATCTTATTAAACAATATTAATCTCTATCAAATGAAATTAAAAAACTACATATAGTTAGATGTGACTATATGAAATATAAAGGACTATCTATAAACGACAAGACAATATAATAATTTTTAGAAACGAAAATAGGCAGAACTGTTTAGGGAGATGACGAATGAAAAAAATTTTGATCGTTGGGATAATCATTATATTGCTTGCACCATTTTGTACAGTACATATCAAAAAGCGTCTTTATGAAAAAAGAATCGAAAACTATTTGATCGAAGATATGTCGTATCGGAAGGAAGCTATCCAATCTATTGAATGTAATTGGCACTTTTCAGGTCTTCCTAGTTATTGGGTAAATGTTATTTTTTCTGATGAAACAAATATCGTCTATATTTATTTTGCTCATGATAAAGACCATATAGGGCAATTTGAGTATTATACAATAGATGGGACAACTCTTTCGCCAGAACAATTAAAGCATTTTAAGCGTTACGATTAAACTTAGCTAAGGCGTGATGTTTATTCGAAGACGCTTTTTCGAAAAGCAAAAAAATAAAAAGATTGAAAACGACTGCTTCAATCTTTTTATTTCAAATGAAACTATTAATTTAAATAACACCTATTGGAATGCAAATGGGGGCTTGATTAACAGGGCTTTCGATAATTTTTGAATTGAGTCCAAATACATGTTGAATCATTTCTTCTGTAAAAATATCATTAGGCGTTCCCTCTTGATATATTTCCCCATCTGCTATACTAATTAAATAATCTGCGTAGCTCGCTGCTTGATTTAAGTCATGAAGCACCATTATTATTGTGTTTTTGTGCTTCTGATTTAATGCACGAAGTAATTCAAGTACTTCTATTTGATGTGCTAAATCTAAATATGTTGTTGGCTCATCAAGTAGTAATACATCTGTTTCTTGCGCTAATGCCATAGCAATCCATGCGCGTTGTCTCTGACCACCAGATAATGCATCTAATGTGCGATCTTTTAATAAGTCCATTTTTGTAGCTTTTAATGCTTCTTCCACTACTGCCTTATCTTTATCTGAATGACGTGCAAACAAGCTTTTATGTGGGTGACGTCCATATAGACATAATTCCTCTACTGTTAAATCTTCCAGTATTTCTGGTGACTGCGCTAAAAAAGCGAGTTGCTTTGCTACTTCTTTCGGAGAATATTGATGAATGTTTTTCCCATTTAGATAGACACTACCTTGTTTAGGTTTCATCAAACGACCTAAGGCATGAAGAATCGTCGATTTCCCACAACCATTCGCTCCAATGATGATCGTTATTTTCCCTTTTGGAATGTTTAAATTGATTCCATTTATAATCGTATTTGTTTCATAAGTCAGTGTTAATTCTTCTGCTGATAGTTGTGTCATAAAAGTCGATACTCCTTTCACTTATTTTTTTCACGTCTAAGTAAATAAAGAAAATACGGCGCACCAATGAGAGCTGTAACGATTCCTGCTGGGATTTCTACTGGTGGCATAAGTCCTTTTCCTAACGTATCAGCCACTAATAAAAATAAGGCTCCTAAAATAGCTGACATTGTTATAAATCTACGCGCGTTTGTATCAACAAGCCTTTTAGAAAGATGTGGCACTACTAATCCTATGAAGCCTATTGATCCGACAACTGCTACAGAAGCACCTGTTAAAATTACGCTAACAGAAAGGAAACTATAACGTAATAATTGCACATTTTCACCTAGGCTTGATGCTACCTTATCTCCCAATCCTAAAATCTCTAATTTTCGAGCAAATAATAGCATGATCGGTACCAAAATAAGGCAAGGGATTAAGAACATGATTTCGTTCCAGCTACGTCCCCATAAACTCCCAGTAAGCCAAAGCAATGTCGTATTAACATTATCAGGGAATTTAACGATGAAAAATTGAATACCCGCTTGGCATATCGCGCTTAATGCTATCCCTATTAAAGCAAAGGAGTGCATTTTTGCGCCTTGCTTATAAGCAAAAACTAAAAGAATCGTTGCTACAGTGACCGCTCCTAAAAGTGCTGATATAGGCAACATGATTGTCAAAGCATTAGGTAGTAAAATCATGGAGGCAACTGCAAATAAGCTAGCTCCCTTTGTGACACCAACAACATCCGGAGAAGCTAGTGGATTCTTCAATATTATTTGTAAAATTGCTCCTGCAACTGCCAAAGATGCTCCAACGATAATCGCAATAATCATACGAGGTAAACGATAGTTAAACAAAATGAAAGAATTATCACTAGAATGTCCTATTAATGTATAAAAAATATCGATAGGTGATATTGATATTGAACCAATTCCTAAACTAATAAAAGAAAACGCGAGCAAAATTATTCCACAGATGCTAATAAGTAAATTAGGCTTTTTCTTTCTAATCATTGCTTTATAAGTCGCTCCTTCCTTACTAAATACAAGAAAAATGAAGCGCCTATCAGAGCAGTAACAATTCCCACCGGTGACTCATAAGGATATACGATAAAGTGAGACAAAATATCTGCATATAATAATAAAGTTGCCCCTAAAAGTGCCGAAATTGGAATGACCCGGCTATAATCTAGACCGACAAGTTTCCGTGTAATATGAGGTACAATTAAACCAATAAAACTAATTGGACCTACCACTGCAACCGAAGAACCGGCCAACATAATAACTAGTAACCCTCCAATTAGGCGAATCAATTGGACTCTTTCACCTAAACTGGACGCCATACTTTCTCCCAATGATAATATGGAAAATGAACGCGAAAGTAAAAAGGCTATTGCCAGTCCTATAATGATCCACGGCGATGCAACTTGTACATGTGTCCAATCTTTCCCATTCAGAGAGCCAACAAGCCAGTAAAGCACATCGGTTGCGCGTTCATTTAAAATAACGATAGCTTGTGTAATAGAAGAAAAGAAAAGATGAATCGCTGTTCCAGCAAGTGCTAGTTTGACATGTGTCATCTTCCTTCCAGAGGCGAATACATATACTGTTAGCCCTCCAAGCAATGCACCAATAAACGCTGCATACACGGTCATGGATGGACTCAGTGTTGCAAATAGCAGTGTAGCAGATGCTACTGCTAATGAGGCACCCGCGTTGACACCAAAGATTTCTGGAGAAGCAAGTGCATTTCGTGTAATAGCTTGCATCAATGCGCCAGCTACTGCTAATGCAGCCCCTACCATCACCGTAAGTATTGTTCGAGGTAAACGTAGTGTTTGAATAATCGTTGTTTCTCTTGATTGATCTATTTGAAAGATTGCATTAAAAATAGTATGGATGTTCATAATAGTCGAACCAACACTGAGGTGTAAAAATAAACCAATTAAAAGAAAAGATAGACTTAAAATTGTAACGACCCATATATTCAATGTTCGTTTAGAACCCATTGTTTGTATCACACCTTTAACTGAAAACATATCTAAAAATAAGTAATGCGAGAATGTTGGATTATCAACATTCTCGCTTTTAGTAAAGAAATTAATCTTTTAATTGTTTAACAAGGTCATCACCAATTGCTTCAGATGAAATAACCCCTCGATAACGAGTCCATAAATCGCGATCTACTACAAAAACTTTGTTTTCTTTTACAGCTTTTAAATTTTTCCAAAGAGGATTTGACTTCCAATCATCAATCACCAATTTTCCCTCATTCTGCGCTAACACTAAAATATCAGGGTCGATTGTTGAAAGTTGCTCTAAGTTGATTTCCACATAAGCTTCATTACTTTTTGCAGCGATTTCAAAGCCTAAAGTTTCTAAAAGTTCACCATCATAAGAAGAAGCTGCATGTCCTTGGAAAGAAGTATCACGAACAACTGCTGTTAAAATACTTTTTCCTTTTTCATCAGCTAATTCAGCTTTTAAAGAAGCCAATTTCTTATCGTGTTCTTTGAGGCGTTTCTCAGCTTCAGCCTCTTTATTTACAGCTTTCGCAATTGTTTTGAATGAATCAATATTTTCTGTATATGTTGACTCACGACTACTCAATTCAATCGTTGGCGCTATTTTTTGTAAGTCCTCATAAATGTTTTTATGACGTTGTACATCCGCAATGATTAAATCTGGTTGAAGTGAGCTAATAACTTCCAAGTTTGGCTGTTCACGAGTACCAACAGAAGTGTAGCTTATTTTTTCGCCTACAAGCTTCTCAATCATATCCGTTTTATTATCATCTGCAATACCAATTGGTGTAATACCAACACCTTGTAAAGCATCCACAAAAGAAAGTTCTAAAACAACTATCTTTTTAGCATTTGTCGGAACTTCTGTCGTCCCCATTTCATGTTTGATACTGATTGATTCTGTTACATCTTTTGCATCTTTATTTGACGCCTCTTTTGAATTGCAACCTACTAATAAGAAAAGCATTGAAACAACCATTAGTAAGCCAATCGTCTTTTTGTTACACTTAAAAAACACTTGAAAGCCTCCATCAATTCATTTGATAACAATTATCATTCTCCTTTTATATCACCATATTCACTATGTGTAAATAGTTTTATATAAAAAATAATTTTTTACTTAACAATCCCCACATTCTCAAATTTTAACAAATTTTTATTATTTCTACTTTATTTTATATGTTCGATCCTCATCACTCACAAAAAATCAAATATTAAACGTTTCACTAACACAAAATGACATTCAAACTACTGAGAATTCATTACGTTAAAATTTGTACGAAAGTGAAGCAAGACAAACAATTTGCGAATTATATGAATAGCTACGATTTGATTATGCAATAATAAAAAATCTTTGATAGTTAAAGTTTTCAACCACTTAATGAGTATCTGGAACTAGCGATGTCGATTTTTGATTTGTCCGACTTCTTTCCGCTGTGCCTATTAAAAAGATAAGGAAATTCCCTCTTCTAAAGTAATATCATTGAGAAACTTTACAAATAGCAGTAAAATTTATGTAAGCTTTATTTTTCATTGAAACTTTATGTCGATTATTTCGTATAAGAAGATAGACATATTTAAATGCTAGGAGGAAGAAACATGCTCAGTGTCGGACAGTTTTTCTCTAGACATACCGCTAGCCTCTTATTTTCTATCACAACTGTTTCTATCGCAGCATTTGCGGCAACACCAGGATACTTACTTGGTAGTTTATTGTTCGCTGGAACATACGCGTCAAGTACGACGTTGTTGAAACATAGACAGAAAAAGAAATTCATGCAATTAGCCGGTATAACAAAAGAAGAATACAAACATATTGAAACACAACTTAAAGCAGCCAATAAAAACATCCAAACATTAAGCCAAAACTACTTACGTGTACGTTCTGTTTCTGCATTTAAGCAATTACTCGAAATGACACGTATTTCAAAAAATATCGTGAAAATTGTTAAAACAGATCCACGAAAATTTTATAATGTTGAACAGTTTTTTTATGCACATCTCCCATCCGCTGTTGAATTAACGGATAAATATACGATGTTATCAAGGCAGCCTGTGAAAGATAAGGAAATCCAAATTACATTATCTAAAACAAGAGAAACACTTACAGAATTAAATGATACGATTCAAATTGATTTAAAAGATGCACTTTCTAACGACATCGACCATCTTCAAATGGAAATCGAATTTGCGAATCGTTCCAATATACGACGAAAAGAACAATTGGAGTGGCGAGGCGATGATAAGTGACGGCAAATGATCACGCATTTCAACTAAATACAATACAAGGTATTTCCCCTCTTGTGCAATCTTATTTAGAGACTACAAATAATGAGGCGATGGCGACGTATGAAACGCTATCGCCTCTTGCACAAAGTCGTGCACTTTTATATGCTAGTCAGCTTGACCTAACAAACTTCGAATCAGTCCTGTCCTTAGGGCAAGATTCGCAACGATCACTTTCTCAATTTGCTGATCGAATGCTTGCACAAGTAAAACAAAAAGACGTCACAAAAATCGGCCAAATGCTAGACTCGTTAATGCATACATTAGACCGAGTGGACCCTAACGCATTAGAACCAAAAAAACAGTCCTTTTTTAAAAAAATGTTTGGTAAAATTGAGCCTACTGTTAAGCAAACATTAACGGAGTTTGAACGTACTAGTATCCAAGTAGAGCGAATTGGTGTTCAACTTGAACGCGCACAGCTTCAAATGATTAAAGATGTAGAAATGCTAGAAGAACTGTATGCTCATAATAGAGGATTCTTTGAAGAGTTAGCGACTGCTATTGCAGCTGGACAAATGAAGAAGCAGCAGGCCATTGAAGTAGAACTTCCAGAAAAAGTGACAAGTGTACAGGCATCAAAACAACCACTAGCTGTCCAACAGTTAAATGATTTTGCCGCTCAAATCGAACGTCTAGATCAACGTATTTATGACTTACAAGTATCGCAGCAAGTTGCCTTACAAACTGCGCCACAAATACGGATGATCCAACAGTCCAATCAAACACTAGCGGAAAAAATAGAATTTTCAATCGTTACCCTTATTCCACTTTGGAAAAATCAGTTAGCTATGATGTTGTCTATGCATATGGATCATCGCTACGCGCAGCTAGAGGAAAAATTATCTCGTGCAAATGATCGTTTTACGAGCCCTTCCTTTGCACAGCAAGTATCAAAATTCAAAGAAACACAGCATGAGCTGAAATCAGCTATCCAAGATGTCTTCGCCCTTCATACAGCTACCGAGCAGGAAAAAGAGCATCTACAAGAAGTTGCTGAATTAAAAACCTTTAAGCAGTGATGATTCCGTTTAATCAACAAAAAAGGGTGGCTCAGAAATCATCTGAACCACCCTTTGGTTTTCACTCAAACCTATTGAATGAAAAACCGTACTCAATTACGCAAACGCGAAATTGAATTGCTTATTCAAAATAATCTTTATAGTAGCCACCGATATTACCAGTGTTATCGATAATAAAAACGAACTCTTCTGTTTCATTTTTCACATCATATTGTTGCCCTACTGTTAATACGTTTGACACTAAATATTTTGATGCATTTGTATGCTTACAAGTAACTGTACGTACTGTTGGAGCATCTTTCCATTTTAAATGTAACATAATCTCTCTACCTCTCTTTACTAGCACGAAGCTAATGTATACAGCTTATTTTATAATATTTTTGTCCGCTTGTGGAGAAAAAAACCATAGATGACCATATTTTCTCCGTAACTATCCATTTTTTTACCCATATCCATTTCTCATTGGCGTAAAAGGTGCTGTCGCACAGATAAACAATGCGTCTGAGGACATGTCTTCATTCAGTAGAAATTTCACTGTAGCTCTCATCCCAATACATGCAGAGATGGGAGTCTAAATGAATGGAGATTACTAATAAAAAAATTTACTTCGAGGTGTTAACATGAGCTTTGGTGGTGTACCGCAATGGTTTTTTATCCTGGCCGTTGCATTTGCAATTTGCTTTATTTTATACGCAGAATGGAATTCTAGAAAATAAAGGATCCTATACTATTGTAAAAAAATAAAATGTACATTACAAAATTCAATTTTAGTAGTGTACGTTTTTATTTTTAAAAGTCATTCAATTATTATAAGAAGTATTACGGACTTCAGCTCGAAAGGCTAAAAGAGAACAGGCTCATCAGTCGCTCATGCCATTTTACTTTGATATTCTGTTTAGAGACTTGAAAGTTTAAGTTACAATAAAAAATTTTTTCATGGAAGTTTCCTTACTTGTTTAATCTCTCATATTACTCATTAATCTCAATTTTTTTCGCATCTGCTTGTTCGGGATAACTTTCCTCAATTGCATTTGTCCAAACAGAAACATTTTGTCCTTCTTTTAAAGATTCAATTTCATCAGTTGAAAACCATATCGCATATGGTCTATCATCAGATAATTTTTCAGTTTTGTCTTCCACTAAAAATCTTCCACCTTCAATTCGAACAATTTCGCCTATGATTATAGGTTTATTTGTTATGTCCTCGTTTGACTTCTTCATTACCACTTTTTTGACAGCCTAATAACCCGATTGATAAAAATATGAGAGATAAAATTAAGCTAAATTTTTTCATTATCATCACTCCTTAAAAAATCAGACTGAATTTCGTGGTTTTCGTTTCAATAAAGTGAAAATAATTATATAAAAAAAGCATTATCCCTCTTGAAGAATACTCCCATAAGCTTAAGTACAGCACATTAAAACCTTATTCATATCTTTTTCATTTACTAAAACACTACCATTTTCATCAATAATGAAATCAACCTCGGCATCAGTAAGCCTTTCTATCGCTGAATCAATCATTTCTTGACTTTGTGTTGATGAATCAACCATTTCTTGACTTTGTGTTGATGAATCAACCCATACGTTATAGCTTTTTTCTTGCGAACATCCAAGTAATAGAACACTAGTTACGGTAAATAGAATCCATAATTTTTTCAAAATACTATCTCCTTAACTGAATAAAATTGACGCTACCAGTGGAAGAAAGTTCCTAGAGTGATCGTTAATCGGAGTGGCCCAGATTATATCTTAATCACAAATAAAAGCTGAACAAATTTAGTTCAGCTTCATTGTTACACATTATATATTGACTATTAATAAAATTCGTTTGTACTTATTTTTTTTATTATTTTAATGTCCGTTTTAAAAACGCTTTTGTCCGTTCATGCTGAGGGTTTACTAAAACCTGTGCTGGTGGGCCTTCCTCTACAATAACACCTTTATCCATAAAGACAACGCGATCGGCTACTTCTTTGGCAAATTCCATTTCATGTGTAACGATTAACATCGTATTTCCCGAATCCGCTAGCTGACGCATTACCTTTAATACTTCCCCTACCATTTCTGGATCAAGAGCTGATGTCGGTTCATCAAACAGCATTACTTCTGGGCTCATTGACAATGCTCGCGCAATCGCTACACGCTGCTTTTGACCGCCAGATAGCTGCCGAGGCTTCGCATTTACGTATTGATCCATACCAACGATTTGTAAATATTTTAGTGCAATTTCATCGGCTTCTACCTTCGATCGTTTTAATACTTTCATTTGACCAACTGTGCAATTTTTTAGCACATTATGGTTATTGAATAAGTTAAATTGCTGAAATACCATGCCTAAATGTGTACGGTATTCCTGGATATTATGTTTTTCATCTAAAATATTTTCACCTTTATAAATAATTTGACCTCCACTTGGTGTTTCCAGTAAATTAATGCAGCGTAGTAATGTTGATTTACCTGAACCTGAAGAACCGATTAAGCAGACAACCTCGCCCTTTTCTACTTGGAAATTTACATCCTTTAACACTTCGTTACGCCCAAATGATTTACTTAAATGCTCTATTTTAATAACTGTCATTTATTAGCCCCCTATACTGCTTCTTTCTGTTCTTTTTGGTAGGCATCTGATCCATCCAGCCGTTTTTCTATATACAGTAAAATTCTTGATGCTGTGAATGTCATGATGAAATAAAGAACACATGCTACGAAGAAGGATTCAAAATAGCGGAAGTTATTACCTGCAATCGACTTTGTTTGGAAGAATAATTCCGTAACTCCAATAACGTTTAAAACTGCTGTATCTTTAATATTCATAATTAATTGGTTACCCGTTGCCGGCAATATATTTCGGGCAACTTGTGGTAATACAACATGTAGCATGATTTGAACATGATTCATACCAATAGCCGATGCAGCCTCGTACTGCCCTTGATCAATGGAAACAATTCCACCTCGTACGATTTCTGCCATATAAGCGCCTGTATTTAGTGAAACAACTACAATACCTGCTGTAATAAAGTGCATATTAATACCAAAAGCTATATCTAAGCCGAAATATACAACCATTGCTTGTACAATCATTGGTGTACCACGGAAGAATTCGACATAGCAAGTTAGTATAAAATTAATGAATTTTAAGCTATAAAATTTTACTCCCTTTTTACGAACTTTGATGGTATGCATAATTCCAATGAAAAATCCGATAAGTGCACCAATAATTGTACTAATAATCGAAATAAGTAATGTATAATACGCACCTCGTAAAAACATTTGCCAGTTGTTCTCAACAATAGAAATAATCCATTCAAGACTCATGATGTTCCTCCTAACAACGTCGTGTTGCTTTTTCGTTACAATCGTCTTAGCTATCTACTATTTTCATTGGGCCCCTGTTTCTTTTATCTTATGAAACAATTAGCTAAGACATTATTATAATTTAGTAAGATTCTAATATAATGATATTGCACGGACTAGTAGCTAGCCCGCGCAATTATATTATTGTGCTGCTGGTTGTTGGTGAATGGCTTCTTCCATAATTTTTTGGCGATCATCTTCAGAAATACCTTTTAAGATTTCATTTATCTTCTCAAGGTTTGCATCACCTTTACGTAAACCAACTGCGATCGATGTATTTGAAATGTCTGTATCGAAGCCTTCTTCAAATTTTACATATGTTAATTTATCGTTTGCAGCAGCAGCGGAAATACCTTCTGGACGTTCTGCTACATAGCCATCAATTTTTCCAGCTTCTAATGCAACTCGCATTGCTGGGAAGCTATCCATTGCTGTTTGTTTTTTTACATCTTTGATTTGATCAATAACAGTGTAGTTAGATGTATTTAACTGTGATGTAATTTTTGCACCAGAGAAATCTTGGATAGATGTTGCTTTTTCATATTTACTACCTTTTTTAATTACCATTACAAAATCAGACGTATAGTAGTTTTCTGTGAAGTCGATCGTTTGCTTACGTTCCTCAGTAGGTGACATACCTGCAATAATAGCATCGATTTTATTTGATTGTAGAGCTGGTACTAAACCATCCCATTCCAATTTTACGATAACCAATTCTTTTCCTAAGCCTTCAGCTATTTTTTTCGCCATTTGTACATCATAACCGCCTGCATATTCTGCATTATCGGCAATTTTTACTGCATCATTTGCATCACCTTGCTGCGTCCAGTTAAACGGAGCATAACTTGCTTCCATTCCGATACGGAATTCGCCGCCAGCTTCCTCGTTGTTCGTATTGCCCCCCTCATTACTAGATGACGACGGCTCCTTCTTGTCACTTGTACCACATGCAGCTAGCAAAATTGCAGTCACTACGGTCAACATTACTACTAACCAATTTCTTTTCATGTAAAACTCCCCCTTTTTTCTGTAAAAAAATAAGACAACTGTACTAAAAAAGCCTAAGCTCTGAACTTAGGTCTTACTTTTTCAACAGTTGCCCAAATCCTCACTATAATTCCATCATTCCGAGATAGCACAACCTAGTAAACCTGGAAAAATTCACTAGGACAGTCCTGCACTTATTCACTGCAGGCCCAGCATAAAAGTACGAGCTCCTTTTACACTTCGGCGATAGTTCCTTCTTCATTGCGTCTTCGCTTGCTTGTACTCAACAATGAACTAATAAATACCGCGCCTCTACCTCACAATATAAAAACGTGAGGTTTGAATATTTAATTGATTATTAAGATACTACTATAAAACTAGCTTATTCGTCAAGATAATTTCATTACTTTTCTGACTAATTACAATATTAGGGTTTTTTATCCTTTTTAAAGAAAATCCGCAAATAATTAATACTTAACATACTTTCTATTAATTCAAAAGAAATTGTTAATCAGTAAAAATAATAGCCTTTATACTATATGCAACTTGGTGAAGCTTTCGAAAGCGGTGGGATAACCTGCCCATTGATTCGATTCTTATCCATCGGTCTCGGTCCGGCTCCTCTTTCCGTCGTATCGATTGCTTTATCCGTCGCTTCGGTTCTACTTTCCGTCGCTTTGTTTTCTTTCCGTCGGTCCGGCTTTTCTTTCCGTCGTTTCGGCTCTTCTTTCCGTCGCTCTACTTCCTTTCCGTCACTTCAGCCCTTTTATCCGTCATTCTGGATCCTCATTCCGTCGCTCCGATTACTTTAACCTTCTCTTCCTCAAATTTTCCACACAAGAAAAAAACCTTGCGAAACAAAGTTCGCAAGGTTTTAAGAAACTCAGGAATTAAGAATTTAATAATAAATCTTCTGGGTTTTCAAGTAGTTCTTTAACAGTTTTAAGGAAGCCTACAGAATCTTTACCATCGATAATACGGTGGTCGTAAGAAAGTGCTAAGTACATCATTGGGCGAATTTCAACTTCACCATTCACTTCAACTGGACGTTTTTTGATAGTATGCATACCAAGGATACCAGCTTGTGTACCATTCATGATAGGTGTAGACATTAATGAACCGAATACTCCACCATTTGTAATTGTGAATGAGCCACCTTGAAGATCACCTAAACCTAATTTTTTGTCGCGTGCTTTTTTCGCTAGATCTGCAATTGAATCTTCAATTTCTGCAAAGTTTTTGCGGTCAGCGTCACGTACAACTGGTACTACTAATCCTTCTTCTGTTGATACAGCTACACCGATATCGAAGAAGTTGTTTAAGTGAATTTCATCACCAACGATTTGTGCATTCACATATGGGTATTTTTTAAGTGCTGCAACTACAGCTTTTGTGAAGAATGACATGAAACCAAGTTTAGAGCCAGTTGACTCGAAGAATTGGTCTTTTTTACGAGAACGTAAAGCCATAACGTTTGTCATATCTACTTCGTTGAATGTTGTTAACATTGCTGTAGATTGTTTTACTTCAAGTAAGCGTTTTGCAATTGTTTGGCGACGACGGCTCATTTTTTCAATTGTCACACGTGAATCATCAACAGCTGCTACTGCTTTAGGTGCTGCTGGAGCTGCTTGTGGTGCTGCAACTGGAGCTGTACCATGAGCTGCAACGTCTTGTACACGTACGCGGCCTTGTGGATCTACTGGAGATACAGCAGCAAGGTCAATACCTTTTTCACGAGCAAGTTTACGTGCTGCTGGAGACGCGATTACACGCTCACCAGAAGTTTCTACTACAACTGGAGCTGCTGCGACTGGAGCAGGTGCTGCTTGTGGTGCTGCTGGAGCTGCCTCAACTGGAGCTGCTGCAACTGGAGCAGGTGCTGCACCTTCGCCAGCTTCTACAACTGCGATTACTTGACCTACAAGTACAGTATCGCCTTCTTCAGCTAAAATTTGAGTTAAAACTCCTGCTTCTTCAGAAATGATTTCAGCGTTTACTTTGTCTGTTTCAAGTTCAACGATGAATTCACCCTTTTCAACGCGATCGCCCACTTTTTTTACCCACTGTGCGATACTACCTTCTGTAATCGATTCTGCTAATTCAGGGACTTTAATTTCAGCCACTTTCATTTCCTCCTTTAATTAACGTGCATTGGTGCACATCAATGGGCTACTGCCTAAGCAAGTAGCCCGGCTCTCAAAAATATTTAATATGTGATTATTTAACCTTTACAGGCTCAGCAACTGCTTCTTCTACAAGTGCGGCTTGAGCTGCTTTATGAGAATCTGCATCACCTTCAGAAGTTGAGCTCATTGCAGGACGGCCTACATAACGTAGCTTTTTACCTTCTGAAAGGTCGTGTAATGTTTCTAATGCATAATTCCAAGAACCTTGGTTTTTAGGCTCTTCTTGTACCCAAACGATTTCTTTTACATTAGGATACTTAGCAATAATACCAGCAACTTGCTCTTTTGGGAATGGGTAAAGTTGTTCTACACGAGCAATGTGTAGGTGATCGAATCCTTCACCGTCTTTAATACGGTCTGCGATGTCGATCATGACTTTACCTGAACCTAAAACAATGCGTTCTACAGCTTCTGGTTTTGAACCTAGGCCTGGTTGTTCAATTACTTCTTGGAATGAACCATTTGCTAATTGATCAGCATTTGCTGCAGCTAATGGGTGACGAAGTAAGTACTTAGGTGATACAACCACAAGTGGACGAACGCCTTCTGTACCTAATAATGCTGCTTGACGACGTAATAAGTGGTAGTAGTTACCTGCGTTTGAACAGTTTGCTACGAACCAGTTATTTTCAGCTGACATTTGTAAGTAACGTTCCATACGGCTTGAAGAGTGTTCTGGACCTTGACCTTCATAACCATGTGGTAACAGGATTACTAAACCAGATTTTTGACCCCATTTAGCACGTGCACCTGAAATAAAGTTATCGAACATAACTTGTGCCATGTTAGCAAAGTCACCAAATTGAGCTTCCCATACTGATAATACATGGTCGTTTTCTAAATTGTAACCATATTCAAAGCCCACTACCCCAGCTTCTGTAAGTGGAGAGTTGTGTACTGTAAATGATGCATTTGCACCTGAAATATGGTGAAGTGGCGTAAATAAATTACCATTGTTTTTGTCATGTAACACTAAGTGACGTTGAGAGAACGTACCACGTTGAGCATCTTGACCTGTAAAACGTACTGGTGTGCCATCTTGAATAATTGTTGCATAAGCTAAAGTTTCTGCATGACCCCAGTCGATTTTTGCAGAAGCAAATGCATCACGGCGTTTTTCTAAAATTTTGCCAAGTTTTTTCTGTGGTTCAAAGTTTTCTTCAAACACTAAAAGCTCTTCATTAATTTTTCCTAGACGTTCCGCACCAACTGCTGTATCAATTTGTGGGAATTCTACTTTTAATTCTTCTGGCATTTCTAAATGTTTATGTTCATCTTTATCTGCCATTTCTTTTACATGATCATAAGCCGCTTGCATTTCTGCATAAATAGCTTTATCTAATGCAGCTACTTCATCAGCAGAAACTACACCTTCAGCTGTTAATTGAGCACCGTATAAAGCACGAACTGGTTCATGTTTAGAAACTAATTTATACGTTTCAGGGTTTGTTACAGTTGGGTCATCCGTTTCATTGTGACCATGACGGCGGTAACCCATAAGGTCAACGATAATATCTTTACCGAATTTTTGACGGTAGCTAGCTGCGAAACGACCAACTAGAACTACAGATTCAGGGCTATCTGCATTTACATGCACAACCGGTACTTCGTAACCTTTTGCAGGGTCAGAAGAGTAAACAGATGAACGAGAGTCATGTAATTCAGTTGTAAATCCAATCATGTTGTTAGCAATGATGTGGATTGTACCACCAGTAGTGAATCCTTCAGTTTTTGCAAAGTTTAATACTTCTGTTACGATCCCTTGACCTGGGAACGCAGCATCACCATGCACAAGAATTCCTAATCCTTTTGTGCGGTTATGAATAGCTTGCCCTGGTTTAGAAGTGTCATCTTGTGCAGCACGTGCAGTACCTAATACAACCGGATTTCCTACTTCTAAGTGAGAAGGGTTGTAAGCAAGTTTAACATTCATACCAGATTCACGGTTGTAAGAAGCACCCATGTGGTATTTTACATCACCAGTCCAGCCTTTAGTAATTTCAAGGTTACCGTCTTTTGGCATAAATAATTCATTAGAAACATGTGCAAAATCAGAGAACATCATGTCGTATGGTTTATTTAAAATGTGTGTTAACACATTTAAACGACCACGGTGGGCCATACCAATACGTACATTTTCAACACTATTTGTTTCAGCTGTTTTCAAAATTTCATCGAATAGGACGATTTGAGTATCTAAACCTTCACCAGAGAAACGCTTTTGACCTACAAAAGTTTTATGAATAAACTTCTCGAAGTTTTCAACACGAGTTAAACGGTCTAATAAAGCTTTTTTCTCATTAGAAGCTAATGGTTGTTTAAATGAACCTGTTTCAATTTGTGCTTGAATCCAATCACGTTCTTCTGTTGCTACTACGTGATTATATTCAAATGCTACTTTATCTGTATAAACAGATTTTAAGTAATCGATTGCATCCTTACCATTTTTCACGTTTGCTGGCACATCTTTGAAGAAGACAGCTGCAGGAATTTCAGCTAAATCTGCAGCGCTTAAGTTGAACGCGCTTTCTTCAATTTGAGCTGTTTGTAGTTCACGGTTTTTCAAAGGATAAATATCTGCCGCTAAATGACCGTTTGTACGGATTGCATCTGCTAATTTCACAGCTGCTAACACTTTCTTGTAATCGCCAGCAGGAGCTGCTGCATTACTAGCTACAGCTACTTCACCTTCTACTACTACTGGTGCACCAAATTGTTGGAATAATAATGCTAACTCCGGTTCTACTTCTTCAGGAGACTGTAAGAATAAGTCGTATTGCTCCATCACATATCCTAGGTTAGGACCAGAGAAAGCTGACCATGGAGAACTTACAGTTGTAACGTTGTTCGACATGAAAAATGACCTCCAAATTTTGCCTTTCGGCAGTTCCATTAATTAAATTACAATTAATTATATAATATTTTCCCGCTCTTTAAAAGGATGTTTAACACAACATACCCATAATTTAAAGAACGTTTTTTCCATCTCAATCTTACTACTCTTCACAAAAAATACAACTCTTTTTAGCAAATTAAGCAATTTTCATCCCAAAGGCTAGAATAATTAAATAAAGCGTCTATTTTTCTCAATATTTTAGCGGGAATTTCATCAAGAAAACGGTTCCAACATTTTTTCTACTCTTGACTTCTACAGAGCCATTGTATTTTTCAAGTAACATTTTTGTAATACTAAGCCCTAAGCCTGTTCCTCCGATTTGACGATTTCTTGCCTCGTCGACCCGATAAAAGCGATCAAAAATAAATGGAATATTTTCTTCCGCTATTCCAATCCCATTATCTTCCACACTCAACAATACTTCCTTCCCGGAAACAGCAAGTGAAATTTGAATGTCAGGAACTATTTCACAATAACGAATAGCATTTTCTATTATATTGCGAACAATTTGGTTAAGTGCATTCTCTGTTATAAATATCCGCCCTATTTCCTCTTCTTTCGACAGCGTTATTCGAGCTTCTGGGTGAAGGAGTCTCGTCTCCTCTATAACCGCTTCTATAACTGCTACTGCATCAGCCTCACTATCGCTACCTTTTTCCTCACGACGAGCAAGTTCTAGTAATTCTTCGATCATTTTTCGCATTCGTGCAATTTCCGTTAGCGAAGTTTCAATAGATTCCTCTAAAATTTCCGGATCATCCTTCCCCCATCTTTTCAAAAGGGATAGATGCCCTTCAATTGCCTGAATAGGCGTTCGTAACTCATGAGAGGCGTCTGCAACAAATTGTTGCTGCTGTGCAAATGATATTTGCAATTCATTCATCATCGCATTGTACATTTTCAATAAATCACCTATCTCATCATGAGACGTGTAAGTTAATTGAATCGGTTCATTAAATCCTTTATCCATAACGGTTTTCATCGATGAACGTAACGAACGTAATGGTTTCATCAAATAATTGGCAAGATAATAGCCTATAGATGCAGATATCAATAATGCTCCTATGCCGGCTATTAACATTGTCGTCAATAAATAATGCATCAATGACTGGAACTTTGATAATGGATGAATCACTTGAATATATCCTTGAAAGAAACCAAGTTGAATCGGTTTATTAATGACAATGACATCTTTTTTATCAATTGTCATTTTAATAATTTCCCCCATCGAGGAAAGAGGCACAGCCTGAGGAATGTCATTAATACTAAAAATCTGAACACCATTTGCATTAAATATTCTAAGAGTTTGATTACGATCAGAAATTGAATCTATAAGACCTTTATTTTGCAGAATTTCCTGAATGGTAACATTGGGTCCTTGTGACTCTAAAAAATACACCAAATCATTGCTTGTCCGTTTGATTTTACTATCCTCGTCATTTGATAGCCATGTATGAAGTGAAATATATACGACAATACATATAATAGTATAGCTAAAAAATATAACAGCAGTAGATGTTAGCATCCACTTTCTTTGCAATGACTGATTGACTAAATAATGGCTCCATTTTATCATTCACGCATCACATACCCAACACCACGAACGGTTTCGATATAAGTATTCGTATCACCCGGTAGTTTTGTTCGCAAATGCCGAATATATACATCTACGACATTTGTCTCTATATCCGTATCATACCCCCAAACAGAGGTTAAAATTAGCTCTCGTGTACATACTTTGTTTTTATGTTCTATTAATAGTTTTAGTAGATCATATTCTGTTTTCGTTAAATCAAGCTTATTCCCTTGTACAAAAACTTCATAGGCCGCGATATCCATTTCGATATCTCGAAAATGTAAAGATTCCCCCATTTTTTCATCCGGTGTCACCCGACGTAAAATAGTACGAATTCTAGCTAATAGTTCTTCAATAGCAAATGGTTTTACTATGTAGTCATCTGCACCAGCATCCAAGCCAGCTACACGGTCCATCACAGCATCTCGTGCCGTTAGCAATATAATGGGTACCTGTGATTGCGAACGTATCCGACGACAAATTTCAATTCCATTGATCCCTGGAAGCATCACATCTAATAACAGCACATCAAAATTTTCAGATGCAGCTAGCGCAAGTCCTTCACGTCCATCAAAAGCTACCATTACATCATAGCCTTCATGCTTTAATTCTAGCTCTACAAAACGAGCGATATGCTTCTCATCTTCCACCAAAAGTATTTTTTTAGGCATTTCATCACCTTCTATTCCAAATTAGCGATAAGGTTTTTTCCTTAATACGGTTATAGCATACCATCAAACAAAAAGTCTGTACCACAAGCAACTACTTGTAATACAGACTTTTTTTAATTTCTAAATTAATTTAAAGCCCTTCGCGATGTCACAAATGCGGAAAGGAGTTTTTTTGCGCAAGCACTAAACAGATTCCGGATACATTGTTTATCTGTAGCGAAAGCAAAGCGGCAGCTACAATTATGCCGAGGCATAGTTGATTAAATGTCAGTAATATAGTGATTATTTTTTCCGATTTCCTTCGCTTTATATAAAGCTTGATCTGCTAATTCTAGCAATCCATTTAATGTTTGACCGTGATCCGGATAATAAGCGATACCAATGGAGGCTGTTGGAGAAAAGTAATGTTTTTCAATCGTCCAACCTTTTTTTAATTCATTACGGATTCGATTAATAATATCCATCATTTGAGTATCCCTCGTCTCACCATCCCGAGTTAAGCCTGTTAGGACGACAACGAATTCATCGCCACCCATTCGGATCACTAAATCGTGGTTACGTACCGCAGTAATTAAAACTTGACCAAACTTTCGGATAAAATCATCTCCCGTGTCATGGCCATGCTGATCATTTACAGTCTTAAAGTCATCCCCATCGATATAGAGCATAGCTAAACACTCATTATGTTCTTTTGCTTCTGCCAATATTTTTGGGAACTCCTTGCTTAAAAAACGGCGATTTGGCAATTGTGTTAATGTATCATGATAGGCTAAATATAATAGATCATTCTCTCGTTCCTTACGATGAGTAATCTCACGAGATACCATCATAATTTGCGAAACTTTTTCGCGCTTTGGATCATGAACAACAGTTACGTTTCCTTCAGTCCAAACAGGCGTACCGTCCTTCGCCTTTAGTAGAAGCTCAAATTGTTTTTCCGTTTGACCCGAAAAATTATTTAGAAACGTTTGCCAAGCCTTCTTACTTTGTTCATCTACAATATCATTGTAAAACTGACCTTGTAATTCTGCATTTTCGTAGCCTAAATACAACTCATAAGAGGGCGAGGCATAAATAATGATACCGTCTTCGTTTGTAATGACAATTAAATCATTTGTATTTTCTGTAATTAGACGGAATGTGCGTTCAATATTTTTCAATTCCGTTAACATTCTTTTCTTGTCCGTAATATTATAGTTAATGGATAAATATTGTTCTGTCTCGCCAAATTCATTTTTCAATGGAACTACAGTTGTCTCTACCCAACAATCAGCATGGAATTTTGTACGATAGCATAGCTCCCCTCTCCAAACACTCCCCTTCCTAAGTAATTGTACTAACTCTTTAGTATCGTTACGAGGCTCGATTAATTCTAAAGAAGATTGACCTATTAGCTCTTCTGCAATGTAGCCTGTTGCATTTAAAAACAAATCATTTACTTCTAATATTTTTGCATTTTTATCTAGAACTGCAATGGAAGCTGCAGAATTGAGAGCGGCCTTAAACACCTCAAAACCGTGAGATTTTGTGCGTAACTCTGCCTTTTGTTCGGTGAATTGTGTAAAATCCTGCATGATAAGAAAAATAGCAAAAGAGTTATCCCCCTGCATAACTGGGGATAGTGATACTAAATACTTGCGCTCTTTTTTATCTAGTGTATGAAGCTTAATGAGTTTTTCGCCAATATTTTTGCCCATAGCTGCTTTTTGTAAATAGTTCTGTATATTTTCCACTTCATCTATAGGAACAATTGGTAAATCAATGAATAACTGCTGTTTAACTGTTTCAGTATCTAATTCAAAGTCTTCTGTAAAGCTGGAATTCACTTCATAAATAGTCCCTTCAGCTGATAAGATGACCGTTGAAAAGAAGGCGTGATCAAACATAGAGCGCAGAAATAAAAACTTATCTTCGATGCTACGATCATAAAGAATCTCTTTAGTTATAGCTAAAATATAGTCTTCTTTATTATGTTTAAGCGGACGCACAGATGTCTCATATTTACGAACCTCTGATTTATAATAGGCATAATCCACATAATCCACTTGACTATGCATTGCAATCGCTCGATTGTAATTTTCTTGAATTGTAGTGAAATTACGACTTTGGGTAAGGGAAGAAAGCATTTTCCCAATCGCCTCTTGTGGAAAGAAAGCTCTAGCTGCTTGATTTAAGCGAATATATTGATAATCGTCTCCCACTTTTTTCATTAAAAAGACAAAATCTTTGCCAATAAATAATTCATTAAATAAGACTTCGCTTAAAAGATATTTCATGCTGTCACCCCATAAGTCGTTAATAGTAATATAGAATTTTCATATAGTTTTTGTTCATACAAAAAAATCAATACTACTATTATAACATAATTTAAAAGAACTACCCTTCTCGAATTGGAAAATTTATATCCTTTATAGGGTAATTTTTGATATTTTACCTCTTTTGAAGAAATAATATAATCCTAAAGAAACACTATTTTATTCAAAAATTGATATTATAGACTTAATACTATACAAAATTATACATTAACAGTTTTTAACTATCTACCCGATTGCCTATTTTTCGGAATATTCTGACACGTAAACTTATTTTTTGTTTTAGCGAGGAAAATGATTGCATAAAGCAGTGTGATTGTTATATTATATTAAAAAAACTAGCCTTTTTTCGGTATGGTCGAAAAATCAGTAAGACAGCGGGAGATTATGGTTATCATAGTTTGAACGTCTAGTTCTTTGGGTTTTAATTCCAGTACGAATTTTAGTTTTCTTCTTTATGTTTTAAAGGAATTGTTTTAACTACCCTAGTAAAGGAGGCGTTTCGTATGCTTAAACATCGAGACCTACATGAATGTACAGAGCTTTATGAGCTATTATCACACCCTTCTGTATTCCCTTTTGTCCGTCAAAAAGCCACATCCGCTGATGAATATTGGTTTATGACAAAACAACTGATTGAAGAAGAAGTGAAGGGACTCGCTATTTCAAGGACAATTACTGATGATTGGGGTCAACCGATCGGCACCATTAGCATTCATGATGTGGAGGATGGTGCAGGCTTTTTAGGAACGTGGATCGGACTCCCTTATCAAGGTTTAGGTTATAACCAAAAAGCAAAAATGCTTTTTTTGAATGAACTATTTTTTGATTATAATTTCCATACGGTATTTCTCCGTATTCGAGTTGAAAATATAAAATCTCAGCGCGCAGCCTTAAAGCTACCTTATGTTGTGAGCGCAAATGAAAGTCATCCAACATTATTAGCACAAGTTAACAGAGGCGAGGCGCAATTTAATTTATTTAAAATTCCAAAAGACTTGTTCTATCTTACAACTGCCAATCAAATGGCAGAAGGCGAAGAACAAGCGATGTAATTTCATAATGCGAAACTATAATCAGCGTGGGTTTACTTCAGCCCTCGCTGATTATTTGTCTTTAGCAGTCTTTACTTTCGATAAAGATTAATTACTGCCCGTTCATCCCGGATAAAAATAAGCTATGTGCTCCGTCTTCATGACAGACACATAGCTTATTTTTTAGCTTTGTTTCATTTTATTACTGTAATTGTGTTTTAGTTAAACACTGTGATAACGAAAAACTACTTTTTATATTGTAAAATCAATTTCGCCATTTCTTCAGGGGTTTTCGGTCTTTGTGTTTTTTCCATCGTTGAAACCATTTCTGCTTTGCGCTCTGTTAATACATGAACTGATTTTTTAAACGATTCCTTTGTTAACTCTTCCTCTTGTAACACTTCTGCATAGCCCTGTCTTTTAAATAAGTTGGCATTTAATATTTGGTCACCACGACTTTTTTGTGCAGATAACGGCACTAGCAACATCGGCTTGTGCAGTGCTAAAAATTCAAAAATCGAATTGGAGCCAGCACGTGAGACGATAAAGTCTGCAGCATGTAATAGATCCGGTAATTCCGTTGTCACATATTCAAACTGTTTGTACCCAGACATTGATTCAAATGATTCATCGTAATTCCCTTTACCGCACAAATGAATGATTTGAAACTGCTTCACAAGCTCTGGTAAATTTTGACGAAGTGCATCATTCAAGACAACTGACCCTAGACTGCCTCCCATCACAAGAAGAACAGGTTTTAATGTCGTAAAGCCACAAAGAGATAACCCTTTCGCTCGATCTCCCATAAATAACTCTTCGCGAATAATGGAGCCTGTGCACGTTGCCTTTTCTTTCGGCAGATGCTGTAATGTTTCCTCAAAAATAGTAAAGATGTGTGATGCAAATGGTAGCGCAATTTTATTGGCTAAGCCAGGTGTAACATCTGATTCATGAATGACTACTGGAACACCAGCAAATTTCGCAGCCATGACAACAGGTACAGAAACAAATCCGCCCTTAGAAAAAATGACTTGTGGTTTCACTTTTTTAATTATACGAAAAGCCTGCATCATTCCAGCAAGCACTTTAAATGGATCAGTAAAATTTTTCATCGAGAAATAACGGCGCAATTTCCCACTTGAAATACCGTAAAACGGAACATTAGGAAACGCCTCGCCTATTAATTCTTTCTCAATGCCTTGGTCTGAGCCAATATAATGGACATCATAACCTAGTTCTTGTAAAGATGGGAGTATCGCTTGATTGAGCGATACGTGACCAGCTGTCCCTCCACCGGTTAAAATGATTGATTGTTGATTCACATTAATTCTCCTATTCCATCAATTATGCGCCGGCATAATTGTTGCTGTCGCTTCGCTTTCGCACAGAAAACATTTGTTGCTGTCGCTTTGCTTTCGCACAGAAAACATTTGTTGCTGTCGCTTTGCTTTCGCACAGAAAACATTTGTTGCTGTCGCTTCGCTTTCGCACAGAAAACATTTGTTGCTGTTGCTTCGCTTTCGCACAGATAAACAATGCGTCCGAAATCGGCTTTGTGTTGACAAAGAACTCCTTTCCGATTCCGTGACATCCGCCGGAGGCTTTGGGCCAACACGATGTTGGTCACTCAGTCGTTGCCACAGGACGTGGCGTTTTTAGACTGAGTTCCTTCTTTCAGTGGATGTTTGGACACGCACTTAACTTAAACTCGTATTCATCTCGTCACCTATATAGGTGGTGACTTTCGCTGAAAGAAGGTAAAAGCCATTGTAACCATAATACTTTTGTATACAGTCTTTTATTTTACTATATGCGAACGAAAAGATACAGATGAAGCTTTAAACTTCTTTCAGCTGGTGTCCAATCACTTGCTGAAAGAACGGAACTCAGTCTGATGCAATTATGCCGAGGCATAATTGATTTTTTCATCTTTACTCTATTTTAGTATGCTATACTAATTTAATTATGATAATAAAGGAAGATTATTCACTATGAATCAAACAACTACGTTAAAAGAAAAATATGCATTAATCTTAAAAATTATCGTACCTATTTTAGTATCGCAAGTAGCTATTTATCTTATTTCTTTCTTCGATATTTTAATGTCAAGTCGGTACGGTACCACCGATCTAGCTGGAGTGTCAATCGGCTCCTCTATTTGGATGCCTATTTACATAGGGCTATCTGGAATTCTCCTTGCGATCACACCTATTGTCTCACAGCTTGTTGGAGCTAAAAATGAGTTTGCAGCTAAAAGAGCTGTTCAACAAGGTATCTATGTAGCCATCGTTCTTGCAGCACTTATTTTTATTTTATTAATAGTCGGTATAGATTGGATTCTTGGCAAGATGGATTTAGAAGCCTCTGTACATTCTATTGCTAAATCTTATATTCAATCGATGTGTGCTGGACTTATACCACTATTTTTATTTTTTGTCATGCGCTGTTTTATCGATGCACTTGGACAAACTCGCGTTACAATGATTATTACATTACTTACAACACCTATTAATATTGCGTTGAATTATATTTTCATTTTCGGCAAATTTGGTGCACCTGAGCTTGGCGGAGTAGGCGCCGGTGTTGCAACAGCGATTACATACTGGCTTGTTTTCTTGATTACAGTTTGGATTATTGCTAAACGTAAGCCTTTTGAACGTTTCCACCTATTTAATGACTGGCCCAAATTAGAATGGCTTCGTTGGAAGGAAATTTTAATCATTGGCGTGCCAATCGGAATATCCTTATTTGCAGAAACGAGTATTTTTTCTGCTGTTACTATGATGATGAGTAGCTTCAGTACAGAAATCATTGCAGCTCATCAAATAGCATTAAATTTCACTAGCTTGTTGTATATGGTACCGCTCAGCATTTCGATGGGTGTAACGATATTTGTAGGGTTTGAAATTGGTGCTGGACGAATGCGCGATGCTAGACTTTATAGCTATTTGTGTGTTGGGACCGCGATTTTATTTAGCTTTGTTTCAGCTTGTATTCTTTTTATCCTTCGCGAACCCGTTGCAAATATGTATACAACTGATGGAAAAGTGCTAGAGTACGCCGTTCATTTTTTAATATTCGCAGCTATTTTCCAGCTATCTGATGCTATCCAAGCGCCTGTACAAGGAGCTTTAAGAGGGTACAAAGATGTTACAGTAACCTTTATTATGGCCATCATTTCGTATTGGGTGATCGGCTTGCCTGTCGGTTATGTACTGGCCACTCATACAGACTTCGGGCCGTTTGGTTACTGGATTGGACTAGTAGCAGGTCTGACTACTGGCGCTATTACTTTATTAATACGTTTATTACTTGTTCAAAAAAGATTTACAAATACGACCAAAACAACAATAGCAAACCAGACTTCGCTCTAGTTTGCTTTTTTTCTTTTAGAAGTAACAAACCTATGAGAGACACCCATATTCCCTATTCTATGTATTTTTAATAATTCTCTATCTCCTAATACAATTCCTCGCGCTTCGCTTTCGCGCGTTGCCCCGAAGCTTCCAGAAAAGCGCCCAGCCGGAAAGGAAATCAACCCTCGTTTTGCCAAAGAACCTTGCATTTTCGCTTTTAAAAAATGTCCACTAAGCTTTTTACAACTTAGTGGACATCCTATTATTCAATGTAGCTATTCAATTTATACGATTATTTTTGGATAAATTGTTGAGTCCAGTAGTTACCTGATTTCACATAGCCAACACCAATATGCGTAAATTTCTCATTTAAAATATTCGCACGGTGACCTGGTGAATCCATCCAAGCTTGTACTACTTCCTGAGGTGTACGTTGACCTTGTGCAATATTTTCTCCTGCACTCTTATACGTAATACCTAAAGCTTTCATACGATCAAATGGAGAACCGAATGTCGGACTTGTATGTGAAAAATATTTTTTAGATTGCATATCTTGTGATTTTTCACGAGCAGCTGCCATCAATTTATCATCCGTTTTAAATGGTGCTAAGCCAGCTTTTGTACGTTCAGCATTCGTTAATTTTACAACCTCTTGTTCAAAAGCATTCACATCTGAAGTAGATGTTGATGGTTTTGTTTGAGATGGTGTAGTAGTTGTATTATCTTTTTGAGTCGTTTGTGTATTGTTATTTGTTGTTTGATTATTTTCTGGTACTTGTACTTCTTTTGATGGTGCTTGTGTTTGTGGTTGTTTAACTACCCATTTTTGATTTGACCACTGATTTGACCATTTATAAGAATAAACAACTTTATTACAGTCTGTAGTTGTGTTCCCCTCTGTAGTATTTTCTG
Source organism: Lysinibacillus zambalensis (assembly GCF_040183165.1). Taxonomy (NCBI): domain Bacteria; kingdom Bacillati; phylum Bacillota; class Bacilli; order Caryophanales; family Bacillaceae; genus Lysinibacillus; species Lysinibacillus zambalensis. Next base: position 33,063 of record NZ_JBEGDG010000001.1, on the reverse strand, counting down.
CAGCGGAAGCCATTTGAATTGGAGCTGCTAATAAAAATGTTGCACAAATTGCAGTTAGTGTTTTTTTCATTTTTGCAATTCCTCCTTCTATGCAAACAATCGTAAAGTACGATTTTAATAAATTTCTTACCAGCATCTTCTAGCAACACCATCCAGGAAATAGATTCGCGTTAAATAGAGGGTTATTGGCTTTAATTTTTAGCAGGTTTCACCAGCCTATGAAATACTTACGTTTTAAATAGGGTTGACACTTCTTAAAAACTATTAAGTATTTTCAATATTCAAATATATTTTTGTGCGCATTCACACAAAAAAACTGCCAAAATATCTACTTTGAGAAAGACGAAACGAACAAAACTTTCGTCTGACAAGTAGAATTTGGCAGCTTTAGGATGTCTATTTTAACTAGCTTTAGCGTTTACTCAATACCAATGACGTTTAATCTACTTACATCTTCACCAATGATCACGAGTTTTGCAGGCATTTTCACATACTCTGGAAGCCATTGGACCATTCCATATGCATATTGAAACAGCATAGGATTTTTTACACCTTCAATTGGCACGTATCCTTTCATTCGATACACAGTTTCAGGCAATGTACGTACCCAATCCTCAAATTGTTCTTGTGTAAAGTTAACGTCTTTAAATTCAACTAATCGTGAGCCTAGATGCATCGATGCTATTGGAGCTTTCACAATATCTTCTTTATCCACCTGAGCTGTTGCCTTTAAATCTTCTAATAAACGTAATGGCACGCGTCCATTTGTAGTTTGCATAATAAAGGCATGTGGATTAAAGCCTTGTAGCTCATAAACAACTTGTGCCTGCTCAGCTTCTGTTAGTAGATCTGTTTTATTGGCCAGTAATAAATGTGCGTGACGGATTTGTTCCATAAATAAAGAGCGCACTTGCGGAGTTAATGTTTCTCGGTTCAACCACAGCTTCGAATCAGCAACTGTGACAATGCCTCTGACATTTAGCTTTTCTGCAAATAACGGTGAGTAAACAGCGTCTAATGCTTCCACAGGATGTGCTGCACCTGTTGTTTCAATGATCAGGACATCAAAGTCACTATCTAATAGAAGAGATTGAATTTGCGCCTCTGTTTTTTCGGCACCAGAGCAGCAAATACAGCCCTCTAGCATTTCCTTTAACGGAATATCCTTTTCCACAGCCTGTGAGTCAAATGGTAGCTTTCCAAGCTCATTCATAATGACAGCTGGCTTTAAATTTTTTTCCTTAAGTTGTCGAATAACATCAGTTAACATGGATGTTTTTCCACTACCTAAAAAACCACTAAATAAATATACGTCCTTCACCATTTTTCCTCCTATTAAAAAAGCTGTCGCAAGAGGCCATTAGAGACGCCCACTGCGACAGCTACTTTGTTAGTTTATAGTTTACTCAGTTTTTGCTGGTGAACCAGTTAGCAGTTCTTTCGCTTTTAACAATTGAGGATCCTCTGCTTTTAATTTAGCACGTAACGCATCCATTAAAGCATACGTTGTATCGCCAGTTAAAACACCAGTTTCTTCAAAACCATTTGCAGCTTGCAGTTTTTTCACTGCACTTTCTGTATTTTGTTCAAAAATACCGTCTGCATTTCCAGGCTCATATCCTAGAACTTCTAGCATCTCTTGTGCCGCTTTTACAGAGTTAGATTGCACGCCCATTTTCATTTCCATAGCTGGATCTAAGTATGGTAATGATGCATAAGGTGGGTTTGACACTTTCACATCAGGCGCTATGCCTTTTTCGTTAATCCAGTTACCATTTGGTGTTAACCATTTTCCTGTTGTGAATTTAAGGTTAGAACCATCTTTTAATGGTGCGACATTTTGTACTGTACCTTTACCAAACGATGTTTCTCCAACAATTTTAGCACCAACAGATTCTTTTAATGCACCAGCTAAAATTTCAGAAGCAGAAGCACTGCCGCTATCGACAAGTACTGTCACTGGAACATCGTATTTTTTACCAGAAACAGCTGTTGTAATTTTCGGCTCCTCATCTTTTTGTTGCACTTGTACGATCGCTTTACCTTCTGGAACGAATAAATTCGATATCTCTACCGCAGCATCTAGGTAGCCGCCAGGATTTTGACGTAAATCTAATACGATGCCTTTTGCTTTACCTTCGTAATCCGCAAGAATCTTCTCAAATTCTTTTGCAGTATTTTCACTAAATGACGTGATTTGAATATGGGCAATGTCCCCTTTAAGCATTTCACCGTAAACCGTTTCAACCGGAATTTCGTCACGGACAATCGTCATATTAATAGGCTCAGCATTTGTTCCACGTTTCACGGTTAATTTTACAGGCGTTCCCTTTTCGCCGCGAATACGCGCTACCGCTTCAGAAGCAGTAAATCCTTGCACACTTTTTCCATCCACAGTTAAGATAATATCTTGTGGTAATAACCCCGCTTTTTCAGCTGGTGAGTTTTTAATAGGTGACACAACAGTAATATAACCGTTACGTTCTTGAATTTCCGCCCCAATTCCTTGGAAACTAGAAGACAGTCCAGACTGAAATTGTTCTGCTTCGTCCTTCACCATAAAATCAGAATACGGATCATCTAATGCGTCGAACATACCGTTAATAGCGCCGTCGACCACTTTTACATCATCGATATCTTTGTAATACTTATTTTTAAGTAAATCATAGGCTTCATATAATTTTGTGAATTCTGCACGCCCACTCGGTACTTTCACTTCAACTACTTTCTTTTCACCGAATGTTAACGCAAAGATCGTTAAGCCTGCAGTAATAAGGATTGTAAAGAACATCAACATGATAAATTTAAACGGTTTCATTTGTACAAAACGTACTGCTGGCTTTATTTCAGCAGGGGATGTTTGTTCTGGCTGCTGTTCTACACTATCTTTTTTCTGTTCATCCATCTTGATTGTCACCACTCTCATATACACTAACTTGTTGTCACACTATTACCATCTTAACAGGTTATAGAGAAGACGAAAAGAAAAAGACTGTCAAAATTTCATGACAAATCTTATCCCACAACAATCTTCCTAAAATCCATCATTTCTAATCACTTTATTATAAGCTCTTTATTCTATGTAGGTCATATTATTTGTAGCCTTTGTAAAAGTAAAGATGTCTCCAGTTATCTGCTAAGTTGTAGGTATATAATGGTACTGATTTTCTATTTTACTCATTTCTTCGAAGCAGTCAACTAAAATCCTCATAGAATATTAGAAAATACATGTCCACTTATGCATGTTCCTATCATTTGCGTTGTTGTTATTACGTAAGTTCTCTTAATCTTTTTATCACCGAATGTATTGTTAACCTATGAAAAGCAAGAAGCTGGCCCTTATAAATGACAGAAAAAATACCATACGGGGTTGGCGCCAGTTCCATCAGCGCTTCTCTACCTTTGAGATCAATTAGTTCCACTGGTATATTCAATGTATTTGCACCAGCTATAATATTTTCTGTTGCAATTTCGACATATGGACATTGGAATGAACGTAAAATCGTCAAATTGTTAAATTTTTTTAATCGTTCCTCCCAATCATTCGGAAAATATGGTTGTTCCGCTTCACTGCTCAAAGGGTAAACAAGTAATTCAAAATCATATGGTGCCGTATCAATAAGTTGAAAATTGTTTTTCAAAAAAATTTCTTTACTTGGCGCCCAAGACGTTGTTGAATTCGTAATAACAACAACACCTTTTTTTGCAAGTTTTTTTGCATCTTCTAAACATTTATTGAATCAATTATGTCTCGGCATAATTGCGTCCGGAATCGGCTTTGTGCTTGCACAAAGAAATCCTTTCCGATTTCCGTGACATCCGCCGGAGGCTTTAACTTCTTTCAGCGGCTGTTTGGACACTCGCTGAAAAGTAACTGTAACCCGCATTTATTTCACCACCTATAGAGGAGGAAGACTTTTGCTGAAAGAAGTTAATCGAGCACCATATCCTTTTCCAACTTCACTTACCCATAAACAATGGATGACTAAATAACCATTAGCATGAACCACTCTAGATGAATTTTCTGCTTCTGTATATTCAATAAACCCTACTTGTTTTTTATTGGCGGTTACTTGAACATATTTCAAGCCTTCTTCAAATCGATTATTCAGCCATTTATTCTTATTTATATAGCCATTTGATTTTTTCTTGCTTCTAAGACAATAGCTCCCAATTCCTTCTAATAGCTCAGCATTAATTTCCACCAATTCAACCTTGCCCAATGCCATTCACCCCCTAATAATTATGGTAATTATACCCTATTAAAGTGTTTAAAGTACGCATAGGAACATAAAATCAGGCTAATTTATTTTTTAGCCTGATTTCGACAAAAGGAAGAAATTTAATATGTCATAGGACTACTCATTGTCGATATTTCATACAAATGATAAATGAGTAATGATTTGAACTATTTAAGGAGGGTTTAATATTGAATAAGAATACATTTAAAAATCAATCTACTGATTCACTGGATATTTTTGCTGCTAAGCTCACCTATATAGGAGCCTCTATTTCTACATTAGGTGACGGCATACAGGCAGTTGCAGCAGGTCTTGCCTTAGAAGCATTACAAAATTCCAAAAATGACAATTCAAATGATCAGGCAAAACAAAGTGCAAACATGAAAGAACAAATCGATTATTTAATTTCTGAGTTACAGCAAATTAAAAAAATTTTAAAATAACATAATGCTTCAATCATTACGGATACTTATTTGTTTGTGCTTTTTTTACTCTGCTCATCGAGTAATTCAGAAACTGTGACAAATCGATATCCTTGATTTTCAAGTTCAGCTAATATTTTTTCCATCGCTTTCACTGTTTGATGGCGATTGCCGCCTCCATCATGAAAAAGAATGATATTACCTTCTTTAACACCATTTAACACAGTATTCACAATTCTATTCGTTCCTGGACTTTTCCAATCTAATGTATCTAAATGCCATGACCACATCACCACTTTATATCCTTCTTTTGCAATCGCTTCAATCATTGCATCTGAATACTGGCCTTCAACAGGTCGGAACAAAGTAGGTTTAGTTCCAGTGATGTTCTGAATAGTGTCATCTGTTTGTTTTATCTCCTTAAGTAAATTCGGGACATTCGTCCTTAAGGGATGCGTAAATGTATGGTTAGCTAGTTCATGGCCTTCCTTATACATTCTTGCTATCACCTCAGGATTTTTTTGTGCATTTTGGCCAACAATAAAAAAAGTTGCTTTCGCATTGTATTTTGATAATAAGTCTAAAATCTCAGATGTGTACTTTCGATGTGGCCCATCATCAAAGGTTAGAGCAACAATTTTTTCATCCGTTTTGATCTCCCAAACAATTTGTCCTGCTTCTTCATAATACTTTCTTCCTTTGTTTTCATATGTTGCTGCGCCAACTTTTAGATAAAAAAAGGAGACCGTTAAAAGACAAACAGGTATTAAAAACCACAACTTTTTCAAATCTTCACTTCCTCAACTAAAAATATTTAGACTTATTATTTGAGGAATGATAAAAAAAATGCTCTTTTTTTATTTTTTGTTGGTGTATATTTGAAGCTAAAACTGATTGAAGTTAGAAGTTCCTTATAAGGATTGTTAAATACATTTTTCGCCAATCGATTACGGCAAAGTGTTAAAAAGCTTTGTGCGAAAGTGTAGTGGTAACGTAGCGACAGAAATGTGTTTTTGTCTCAGTGCGAAACCGTTGTTGTTGTTGTTGTTGCTGACGCTTCGCTTTCGCACAGATAAAACCGTGTTGCTGTCGCTTCGCTTTCGCACAGATAAAACCGTGTTGCTGTCGCTTCGCTTTCGCACAGATAAATTGCCACAAGGTGTGGCGTTCTTAGACTGAGTCCCTCTTTTTCAGTGAGTGTTTGGAAACCCGCTAAAAGAAGTTAAAATCTGTTTTGTTATATGATGTTCCATATGTTCTAAGTAGTCTTGGATAAGCCACTGTAAGGTCATGAGTTCATTACTTCCAATATTACATTGAAGGCCAAGCTTTTCATTAGGGATATTTTTAATTACATTTATTATTTTTTTATTTAAGCTCACCCATAAATCCAATATTTCATCAATCCGTAACTCTTGATACCCTTGGATTTTTACCCATTCAACTTGATTATATGGAGTTAGTACAAATGGTTCCTCTTCGTATTGTATTTTAATGAACCTTTGCAGATTATTGATAGCAGAGTCACATAAATGGCCTAACACCTCTTTTTTCGACCATTTTTGAGGCGCTGGTCGCTGTGAAATCTCTAATTCAGACATTTGCCGGAACTCTATCGGCACATTATTTATCCAAATTGATCAATAAAATTTTGCATAATTCCCACCCCTACTTATAAAAGCTTAAATAATAATCGATTAATTTAATGACTTCGTATATCCTTTTATATTCTTTTTCTATTTTATAAGAAATAAACAATACTGCTACATTAAAGCTTAATACTGCGAGAGCAACTATTTGGACAAATGAGATTCCAATCATCAACTTTGTATTAATGGCAGAGGCAATGATTGTAATTAACGATATTAGCACACCACATAATGTAATAAAAATCGGCTTTGATCTAATAATTTCATTTGCTTGCAATTTCAAAACATCTAGTAAATATTGAATTTCTTTCAATGTATACTTTTGATCAAAAATCACGAAATATGACATATAAACATCGTTTGCTATATTTTCATTTAGAATATTTTTATGGATTTTTTTCACTAATCGATCACAAAAATCTTTATCTAATGCTTTTCTAGGTTTGAATAGTTCCTCTTTATTTTCAAAAACATTTGTGCCGGGATGCTTCAAATCCCTCATCCTCTCATACTGGTTTACCAGATTTAATGACCTTATTTAAAATAGAAAACATGTTTATAGTCACCCAAATCTTTCAGATAATTAAAGTATATGAAAGGACGGAAAGGTTGTATGTTATTTTCGACAAAATTTTATAGTATTCTGATTAACATTTATACAGTCTTAATTAGTTTAGTTGTCGATAAACAGCTAATGCATCTGTAATATTGAACTGCTCTGTTCGTGAGTCACCCTCCGCACCTACAGTTACTAGAATATACTCTTCGCCATTAATTGTCGCTAGACTTGCTAAACATAAGCCTGCTTGTTCTGTATAGCCAGTTTTGCCGCCAATTATTTCACCTCTCATCTTTTCATTAGCATCCATATTTTTAAACATCCGACTCGACACCGTCATTCCCTCTGGATGAAGATTCGTTGACTTTATTGAGTATCTTTCTGCGGTATAGATATCCCGAAAGGTGTTATTGGTTAAAGCATATTGTAAAAGTATCGAAATATCTTTCACACTCGTATAATGATCGGGATGATGGAGTCCTGTTGCATTCATAAAATGTGTGTTTATCATCCCTAGCTGTTTAGCTTTTTCGTTCATTAACTTTACAAATTTACTCTCCGACCCAGCAATGTAATTGGCTAAACCATTAGAAGCATCTGCACCAGAAGATAGCATTGAACCATAAAGTAAATCCTCTGCTGTTACCTCCTCATTAGGAAGAAAGCCAGCCATCGAAGCATTTTCTTCATACAAACCCTTAAATATTTTTCTAGGAAGCAAAATCTTTTCCTGTAAATTCGAGATATTTTCAATTGCAACTAGAACTGTCATGATCTTCGTCAAAGAAGCAGGGTAAATAATTTCTTCACTACCTTTGTCCAATAATATCTTATTTGTGTCTAAGTTCACTAAAATAGCATTTGAGCTATGTAAATTTACATCAAGATTTATTTCACTTTTCTTTGGTATTTCCAGCTGAAGATTATCAATTATTTCTGGCTTTGAATCTTGGAATTCGTTTACAAACATGTACACCAGAATAACAAAAATCATTAATATTAGGCTATAAAATCTGTTTCTTTTAAACATAAAAACAACTCCTTCTCTCTATGCCTCTATTGAAACATAAAAGAAGGAGCTCTTTTTTAATAATCAATTATAGAATTCTTAAGATTTCTTAAGAAAGTGTTGGAAGCATTACGGTGAAAACTGTTTTTTCATCATTACTTGAAGCTGATATCGTTCCTCCATGAGCATGGACTATTTCATTAGCAATTGCAAGACCAAGCCCCGCCCCACCTGATTGAGTCGATCTGGAAGAATCTAAACGATAAAATTTTTCAAAAATCATCATTAATTTTTCTGGTGGAATTGTTTTCCCCTTATTTGTAAATGAAATAAATGTTTGGTCATTTTGATGGTGTGCGCTAATATGAATTATACTGTTGTCATCGCTATATGCTATGGCATTTTTTAAAATATTATTAAATACCCTAGCTAATTTATTAGCATCCGCAAAAACCTTCATTTCTCCCTCGATATTCACAATTGCTTGCTGTCCTTTAGGGGCCAATAAGGGATAAAATTCATCTGCCAATTGCATTAACATGTAATTTAAATTAATGGATTCTTTATCTAAAATAATGGACTGTAAGTTAAATCTAGTGATTTCAAAAAATTCATTAATCAACTGCTCTAGCCTATATGATTTTTCTAATGAAATCTTCACATACTTTTCTTTTTGGTCTACAGGCATGTCCTTTGCCTCATCCAACAGACTTAAGTATCCAATCATAGATGTCAGCGGTGTTTTAATATCATGTGCTAAGTAAACTACAAGATCATTTTTGCGCTGCTCAGCCTCCTGTGCATCCTTTGCCCGTTTTTCTAATTTATTTTTAGCATCATTTAATTTTTTCTCCATAAAATCTAACTCAGAAGGAAGACTTATTTCCTGATTTGATTCCTCCGAAAGCATATTAACACCTATGGCAATTTGGTTAAAATACTTCGTAAACCGAGAAAGTGCAAAATAAAAAATTACTAATAGCAAAATAATTAAGCCTATCGCTAACCAAAGAGATTTATTTTGTCGAAATAATATCCCATAGGCTCTCTGTGCCGAAAAATAGTCAAGCTGTAGCACGTTTTCACAAAATCGAATAAACCAATCAGCGAAAGGAGCTTGTAAGACACCATCAATAAATACATAACTTATGAAATAGCCTACTAACAATGTGATTACTAAAATCAACAAAATTTGAAGCATGATAGTTCTTTTTAGTTTTCCAAAGTCAATTTTCAATGGTATACCCCACTCCCCAGACAGTTTTTATGAATTTAGGGTTCTCTGCGGAATCATTCATCTTTTCTCGTAAATGCCTAATGTGAACCATTACCGTATTGTTACTACTATAATATTTCTCCCCCCATACTTCTTGAAATAATTCTTCTGATGAAATGACTCGTCCTCGATTTACACATAAAAACCACAATATGGAGAACTCTGTAGGAGTAAGAGATAGTTGTTTTTCATTTAACATACATTTTCGAGTCTTTTGCTCTAAAATTAAGCCTGAAAAATCAATAGTCGAGTCATTTTGTAATGATTCATGATGATTGTACTTTGTAAATCTGCGAATTTGAGCCTTAACCCTTGCAATAACCTCCAACGGACGAAATGGTTTAGTTATGTAGTCATCAGCCCCTAATGTAAGCCCCGTTATTTTATCTATTTCTTCTTCCTTCGCTGTTAACATAATCACCGGAAAATGAAATTGTTCCCGAATTCTTCGGCAAATTTCAAAACCATCGATTTCAGGCATCATTACATCAAGAATAGCAAGATCCAATTTGATCGAGTGTATACACGCTAACGCTTCATGAGCATCGTAAAATTTATAAACATTAAAATTTTCATTTTTTAAATAAAGCTCAATTAAATCCGCAATTTCCTTTTCATCATCAACTACAAGAATATTTATATCCATGCTCATAACCACCTTTATTCAAATAACTTCATCTTTGTTTAAAACATTGATTTAAATCATCCAACATCATATCATTCCGTTAAACTTACTGTCATGCAAAGTCTTAATATTTAAGAAAATCTAAAGAATTACACATAAAAAGACCACTCGTTTACAACGAAGTGATCTAAAAAATTTTCATGCCGAAATTACTCATTAAGGAGGTATCATTACCTTGCTTGATCATCATAATAGGCTTCATTTGCAGCCTTTTTATTCGTACCTTTGAGATATGCAAAAACTATATCTGGACGTTTCAGTAACATCCAGTCGCCATGATGGTCAAATCGTCTACAAGAAGTTATCATCCCATTTTTAATTGTTCCGTATTTTTTCCCGTTCTTCTTGCCCCATACTTTTAAACGCTTCGCAAAATCAGCATCCTCTGCCATTAGCATATTCTCATTAAAACCGTTTACTTCCTGAAAGTCTTTTTTATAGCACCAAAAGATTCCCACAGAGATAACTCCGTACTTGAAAAGTAAAGGAACAATTAGCACCATGCTAGAAACAATGATACCTAAGGACATTCTTTCAAAATTACCATTGACGCCTCCTCCGATGTATTGATTAGATGCTAAATGCTTTTCAACTTCAGATAATAAGTGTTCTGTCATTCGAGTATCAGCATCAATTGTAATCAGAATTTCACCTTTTGCTAACGTAGCCCCAGCATTTCTAATTTTGGATAAGTTTTTATCGTTATTTTCCAATGTCACGCAATTGTAGGACTGTGCAATTTCTTTCGTTTTATCCGTACAACGATTTAGCACTACGATAACTTCAATTTGATCTTTATAAGGTTGTGCAGACTTTGCAATAGACTCTAAACACGCACCGATATATTTTTCTTCATTATGAGCAGGTATGATAACAGAAAATTTCACATTTTCATCAGGAACATCTTTAATAAATGGTGTACTTAACGACATATAAAATCTCCCCTTCATAATTAGTTCTCATTATTTTAATTTAAGTATACAATTATCCTTTCCCCTTAAATATTTTATTTTTGGATTTTTATGTCTATTTCGTAGCTGGATGAATTAAATTCCTTTTAAGATACTACATGTGATGATCAACTCAAAAGAACTTTGCAGACCTTGTTTCTGACATTGTTAAATCGCGCCGCTTAGGCATATTTCTAAAGAAAGGCGGACTACCTCGGTCAGTGACTTTGGCTTGTTAGTATTAAAAAACTAATTATTGGATAGTTGTTGTTGTGCTAGCTACTAGAGCTTCTCTTTTTTGATCTGCTTGAGATGAATTACAGGTATATTTGTGAGGATGATCAATTGCATGCTACAAATGCTATAAAAAGAGCTAATGGATAGTTCATGTAATCACCTGCATTTAAAAGTCATTCATTTACTATATTATTCAATATAATTTTAAATACCCTTTTGACACAGCACACAAAAAAAGCACTGCAATGATTTTTGCAGCACTTTTTAATCGAATTGACTTAGTTTCCGAATGCGAAAATAAGCTCTGTTTCACAAGCTATTTCTCCGTCTACTGTTGCAACCCCGCGTCCTTTACCAATAGCACCCTTTAAGCGTGAAATTTCCACTTCAAGACGCAGTTGATCACCAGGTTTCACTTGTTTTTTAAAGCGACAGTTATCAATACCTGCCAGTAATCCGAGTCTTCCTTGGTTCCCTTCTTTTGTAAGCATAATAATTGCGCTCACTTGCGCTAATGCTTCAACAATTAATACACCTGGCATTACTGGGTAATTAGGAAAATGTCCATTAAAGAACTCTTCATTTATCGTGACGTTTTTAATGGCTACTGCTCTCTTCCCCTCTTCTAATTCTAATACTCTATCCACTAACAAAAAAGGATAACGATGTAGTAAAACCTCTTGTATTTGTTGAATATCTAGCATCAAAAAACCTCCAATAATTTTATCACCTAATTCTAGCATTAATTATTAGTAGTTGGTACTATTTTTTTGTTTGAATTTCAAAATAAAAGCCACATCCTAATATAGATGTGACTGTACTATTTTAAATTAGTAGTTTTCCTTATTGAGTGGCCAAATATAGGCAGGGACATTTTTATATGGAAAGTTTTCCACATCTTTACCTTTAATATGCACGGCACTCTTTAAATCCATCCGATAGTTTTTCTGGAAAGCGAATTCCGCTATTGGAATAGAGCCTTCAGTTAAAAAAATTCATTCATATAATATGCAAAAACTGATGCTAATTAGATTTGTCAATCAAAATAATGGTAGTTATCTCTTTGGCACTAGCAACGGATCTCGTTTAGAAATTTGAGTATTGCTTGCCTCAAAACATACAATCACTTCACTATAATTCAATAATATATTTAACTATACAAATATCACTAGTTTATTTTCTGATTTTTATAAATAGTTAGTTCACTTCTATTTTAGTATTTCATTATCGACAGTTATATAGAAGATAGCATATAATATTTTTTGCATTCATTAAGTTAATCTTATTATTGTCTTACTTGAATGTTTAGTTTATTAGAATAGGATGGGTTGACATGTTATCTTTTATTGCAATAGTTCTTCTCTTATTTTTAATTCCTGGACCTGCTGTTATCATTACCATTACGCAAACGCTGAAAGGTGGTAAAAAGAACGGTATTTTCACTGCATTAGGCATTGGATTAGGTGACTTAGTCCATACGTTAGCAGCTGTCTTAGGGTTATCTGCCATTTTAATGAAATCTGCCACTGCGTTTGAAGTAGTGAAATATATTGGTGTTGCATACCTTGTTTATTTAGGTATTCAAATGCTACTAACAAAACCACAAAAAATAGAAAAACCAACTGTTGAACAAAGTCCGGCAAGTACTTCGTTCCGACAAGGTTTTTTAGCGGAGATTTTAAATCCAAAAACTGCACTATTTTTCTTAGCGTTTTTACCACAGTTTGTTCAACATAATGGCCAGTCCATCACTGTACAATTATTGATTTTAGGCATTACTTTTGTTGTGATGAGCGCTTTGTATACTATTTTGTTAGCTATTATTACAAGCTTTATTGGTGAAAAAATCTTTACGAAAACAACAAACAATGGTTCGCGTTGGCTTGAAAAGGCTGTTGGTTTCGTTTATATAGGACTAGGCGTTAAATTAGCACTGCAAACTCAAAGTAGATAATAATATGGTTCTTAGGGGGAACACGATTATAAACGTGTTCTCTTTTTTTATTTAATTATGGCTGTTTTCTCAAAGATTGTTAAACTTATACTTTTTGTTTGGAGGGTTAGAGATATACGACGTTCTACAAACTGACTGTATTTTTTAATTTAAGAACATTTTTATACTTTATATAGCAAGCTATTCTCCAAGGAATTAAATAACAAATAACAAGCAAGAAAATTAGCATATTGAGTGTAGCTGGTTCGATAGTTGAAATATGTTGTCGAAAAAAATAACGTAAAGCGATCATAATGGAGAAAGTGATTATAAAAGCAGGACTTTTCTTAGCATAAATTAAACCATCATTTCGTAATTCATAATCTGACCATAAAATAAGAGGAATAGAAAAACCTACCCCTAAAAATATTGCTATAGATAATTGAAGGTATGTGACGTTCCCAGACGCGTTTAGAAAAAATGAAAATCCTGGTGTTAAAAATAGAAGAGGGAGAATTATTCGCGTTCCTCTCCCTTTGGTTGGTTTGTACATAGAACGGATTCTACGAACTAAAATGAACAATCCAATAATTAGAAACATAGAAGTAGCTGGTAGTGCAGTTTGCATAAAAACCTCCCTGAATTATGTTTTGATTTATTTATTTTTGCATAAATTCAAACAAAAACCACATTTTTCCTTATGCAATTAAACTGCCCGTTCTTGAATAGCACCAATCTTTTCAAAAACAGCCTTCTTTAAAGTGGAAATTGCATGACATGAACGATGTAAACACGGGTACAAACAGTTTTTAGTATCTCATTTCACGATGGCTAATGGTGGATGTACCACACTTTACACTCCTTTTTTCGATAATTACGATTCAAGTACAAGTCCCATTTCAATTCTTACTTCCCTTTTATCAATATCTTTATTGGAGTAACTTATTAAGTCACATCCAATTAGATGAAATCCATGTTTTCTGTAAAACTGTATAGCAGGAAAATTAGACGTTTGTGTTTCTAAAACGATTGCCCTCACCCCAACTTCTGCTGCACGCTTTTTGACCAAAGCCATGAGCTTACTACCAATGCCTTGCTGTTGATAGGCTTGATCAATATGAATATCATTAATTCTTAACACATGATGCCACTTCTCATGATTAAAACTAACAATTCCCGCTTCTTCTCCATTAAACTCAACAATATAGCATTCAATATCCTCTATATGATCCTCAAAAATTTCTCCTTCCAAATACTTGTGAAATGGCATGTCGAAATGTTTTAACGTAAAATCAACTGTCCAGCCATTTTCTCGTTCTTTAAAGGAAACATCATAATAATTATTGGAGCTGTATTGATAAATAATTTTTTTGCCTTGTGGGAAATTTTCTTTATATATCCTTTTTATTTGTATCAAGTGGAATCACCCTTTTCACCTATTTTTATAATAGAAAAAGCTCTTTAATTTAACTGTATTCAAACATTTAACTGGCTTTACGAATGCGATGTTAATGGAAATAACGGTCGTTCTGTCCCGAATTTTATCATCGGCCGAATAAACAATACATCGTCCTCAGTTTCAATTACTTCAGACTCTAGATTCTGACAATCAGGGATAAAGTGAAAAATAATTCTTTTTATATCTGATGTAGTAATGTAGCTTAAAACTTCAATTACATCAATCTTACTGCGACTTACAACATCAAAAAGATGTAATTCCTCACCCTCTTTTTCGAATAATACTATAACGTCTTCGTCTTCGATAAAATAAATTGAATTAGGAAATGCAATAAGAAAATAGAACATAAGTAAACTTTCATTTTCTTTCACATCTAAAACAGACGATAATGGCATTCTTTCCTTTGCATACAATTTCAATAAAGATACATCGTTGATATTTTCAACGTCTAAATTCCGGATTGTTATGTTTGATTTTTTCTGTAAACCATCAGCATTTAAGAAATATCTACTTTCTTGTACTCTTGAAAACCCAAATTTCGGATAGAAATCTAAAACTGTTTCATTCGCAAATAAATAGATGAAATCGTATTGTTTTTCATATTTATCAATAATGACATTCATTAATTTTTTTGCTAAACCTTTATGACGATAATCTGGATGCGTCATTACTGTACCAACTTGTATGGCTTTATAATTCTTACCGTTTACAGCAACAGTCATTTTACTTATTGATGCATTTGCAATTACTTTTTCATCATCGATATATGAATAACAACAATATTGATCGTTCCAGCATCCTTTTTCATACCATTGGCTAAAATCTAATCCAAAAATTAACTTTGCTAATTCATTGAAACTTTCTCTATATTTTTGATTGTCCTTGTAATCATTTATTAAATGATACTTTGTCATATTTACGCCTCATTTCTCTATTTTATTAGCTCAAAGTAAGTAATTGAGACATTACCATTTTGCACACCCCCAAAAAGACATAAAAAAAACTATAAGAAGAAATCCTTCTCATAGTCAAATTTAAATTCAATATAGATTAATACTCCTCAGTGACATTGTAGCTGTCACTTCGCTGGGCTTTAGCTTCTGTACAAATAAACTATACGTTCGGATTTTGCCTTGACCCTGCTAGATGCTTATAGGATATATTAAAAATATATGATTTGAATAGATATGATGACTTCTAATCGCTATTGTGCAAATGGGCGAACTAAAAAGAATTAAGGTATACACCTTAATCTGCGTTATTGCACTATAAAATTTTTAAAAATTTTATTAGCCATTAATAAGTTTCATCATAAATAATCAAAACCCCATTTCACCATATATTTAACATAACTATACATTTTTATGGATACTTTTGTAAAGGGTGAATTAAGCTTTCATTTTTTATGTAGAAGCTTATAGACCTTTTCATTGTCTATAAGCTTGAAGTGCATTAATTATTGTTTTGGTGTATTTGCGGTAAGTGGATTACTGTTTGCAACTAATTGCACTGGTGTCGTGCCTTCCTGAGAAGACGTTGTCATTTGATGTGCATTGTCTGACATCGATTGGCGTTTCATTACGCCAAAAATAGCTGCGGCACCTAAAAGTCCCCATGCAAAAAATCTCACTGTTGATAGCCTCCTTCTCATACTAAATATTTTAAAACAGCTTTAGTATTGGAAATCCCCTGCGGTTTATACGGTGTTAGCTATTTGAGTTTTTTATTCAATTTACTGATTATTTTCAAAAATATAAAAATATAGTAAAGTGAAATGGTATAAAATTCGAATGGAGGTAGAACATGAATATTAAAGTTGCAACATTAGAAAATATTCCGCAAATAGAAATATTATATGAAGAACTGTTTTTAGAGATGTCAAAACTACAACCAAAGTACATAGCTCCAACAAAACAGGATGTAAAGTTTCTTACAAACACAATTTTAGAAGAAAAGTCAGATATTTTTGTTGCTGAAATAGATCACAGTATTGCCGGCTTTTTACTAATTCAAGAATTAACTACGCCTTCTTATTCTTGTATCGTCCAGCATAATTATGCGTATATTATGGATGTAATTGTTGGCGGACAATATCAAAGTAAAGGCATCGGTTCAGTATTGCTACAAGAGGCAAAAAAATGGGCAGAAGAACGTAAATTAGATCATTTAGAGTTAAGTGTTTTAGCAGAAAATAGCGGGGCTTTTGCCTTGTATGAAAGACATGGATATAAAGAAGCGAGCAGTATTATGCGCTTAGAACTTTAAAATTTTATACGATATTAGAGCCTGCTTTGAAAGTTAGCAGGCTCTTTAGAAATGTTAACATTTGACCTATGTTAACTTAAAACCATTTATTAGTACAAATTAAATAAAATTTGGGTGAAAATTTTCCGGATACTATAGCACCTTCTGTATAAACTATTTTCAGGAGGTGATTTTCAATGGCAAACAACAATCAAAACTTTAATTCGAAAATTCCTAATGCAACTCCAAATGCAATGAACGTGGAATTTGGAAATGAAACTGATGTTAATCAAATTAGACAACAAATCCAACAGGCAGAAGCTAACAAAAAATTTGCTTCTGGTTCAAAGAACTCGATGGACGTAGAATTCGGAACTGAGACTGACGTTAATCAAATTAGACAACAAATCCAACAGGCAGAAGCTAACAAAAATCTTGCTTCTGGTCGATTTGCAAACGAAAACAATACAAAATAAGTTTAAATAAGTCACAACCACAACCGGCAACCTTTGCCGGTTTTTTGTTCCCAAAATGCAACAAGCTTCCTCTCTTAAAAGAGCCTAAACCCATTCGCACTGTATTGTGTGACGATACTTAGCCTTTTTGAATGTATAGGAAATCTTACTCTACACACAATAATTATTGAGTGTATCGCACGCACTTATTTGGTTGTGGCGTTGGTTGACCGTCACAGCCTCCCTCATTTATTACTTAGGGTCACTTTCAACTCGGTGACCCTTTTTTATTTCTAAAAACGTTTTATTTTTCTTTTAAAAAATGCGAATAACTAGAAATTGTGCTGAAGTATTTAGTGTTTGGTCAGCTTTAATTAAAATTACAGACTATGGCATGATTGCTGGATATCAAACGTTTTAAAATCACGCTGGTGATGAAGATCAAAAAATCATAGATGATATCATCGACGGTTGTAGAGAAGAAGTACACGCAATATCCCCTTTTATTTTTTTGTTACAAAAAAATTTTTATCATCGCCATTTCCGTTATATTCTAAGTGTAATTGCACAATCTAAAACGTAACAAACAATAATGGAGGTTGTAGCAATGAAAAAATTCTTGTACTTCGGGGCACTGGCTGCGTTCTTTCTAACTGCTTGTTCCTCACACGACGAAGCTCCAGCTAGTGAACAAGCAGAAGCAAAGGAGAAAACCGTTTATGCAGAAACAAAAGAAAATTTTGAGACAAGTTATCTATATGAAGTGGAAGATCCATTTACAAAATGATTGCTGAAGACAGATGACTAATTAAGGTTATCTGTTTTTGTTTTTATAAAATCTGTTATAAAAGATACGTCACTGGAAACTTCCTATTGGATTCAAGTACCTGACAAGACAATTCATCCTATCATGTGGATGTAGGTTGTGCATATGTTATGCTCCTAACTTAAATAAGGCTTCCTGTTTTATTTGTATTATCTTTTTCTTACTTTTTTACAAAACTTCACCCCCATTATGAAATGGGGGTGTGGCATCTATTGAATGTTCTTATTTTACCAACAGTTCACGCTCAAATTGCTTTGACTTTTCTTTCTTGTTAAAAACTACGAACGATATGGTTGTACCTTGATTTGGCTTACTTTTAATTTGAAGTCCTTTACCGTAATGTTGTTTTAAGCGAAGATCTGTATTAAGTAATCCAATGCCATTTGAACTTTCCGATTTTCTTTCAAGTAAACGTTCCATCGTAGCTTCATCCATTCCAGTGCCATCATCTGACACAGAGATCTCAATATACGTGTCGAAATCTTCAATGCTAATATGAATATTCCCGCCATTTTCACGGGGCAATATCCCATGTTTCAAAGCATTTTCAATTAATGGTTGGATGGTTAGTGATGGCATCATGACGTCTGTGGAAACGTTTAGATCCCACGTTACGTTAATCCGCTCCCCGAAACGTTCCTTATAAATGTATATATAAGATTGAACAAGATTTACTTCGTCTTCCAGTGGAACAAGTTCATCAATATTTTGAAACTTAAAGGATTCTCTTAAAAAATCACTTAGTGCTTCAAGTAGCTTACTAGTTCGCTCGATATCAATTTCACTTAACGTAATAATCGCATTTAATGTATTGAATAAAAAATGGGGCTGTATTTGTGCCTGAAGCCAAGCTGCCTCCATTTGAAGTCGTTGTTGTGCAGATTGTTTAACATCGGTTAATGCATTCACTCTTGATCTTAACTCTAAAGCGTCCACTGGTTTTGTAACGTAATCATTCGCACCAGATAAGAAACCATTTTTAATATCTTGCGGCTGACTCCTTGCTGTGAGAAGTAAAACTGGTAGTTCAGTTATTGAAAAATGCTGACGAATTGTACGAACTAATTCGTAGCCAGACATATTTGGCATCATTACATCTGATATGACTAAATCCCACTCTTGTGACATTAATATTTCGAGAGCTTTATTACCGCTTGTAACCGATACTAAGTCGTATTTTTCTATAGAAAGTATTGTTTCGATAACTCTTAAGTTAACTGGGTCATCATCGACGACCAATACTCTAGGTCTATTCGCTTCCATAATAGATTGATTTCCAATTCGATCATCAAATGGATTTGTAGGAGTCACTACCGCTGATACTTTGTTCTCATCTGATAGCAGTGCTACATTTGTTTGCTCATCCGTTCCGTCAGATATTGGGAGAGTAAACGTAAATTCTGACCCTTTCCCTACAACTGATTTTACCCGTAATGTTCCCCCATGTAGTTCAACCAAACGTTTAGTAATACTCAGTCCTAGCCCAAATCCGCCTTCTATCATTGCCTTACTAAGAGTACCCTGCTCATAAGGTTCAAATATACGTTCAATGGTTTCCTCATCTATTCCAATACCAGTATCCGAAATCACAATTTCAGCCATCCCATTTCTTACATGACCAGAAATCTTCACTTCACCTTCGTTCGTGTATTTCACTGCATTATGAAGTAAATTAAAAATGATTTGAATCACTCTATTTTCATCAGCTATTACTTTTGAGAAATTTTCAGGGATTTGATTCATTAACTGAATCTGTTTTCCGTCACCCATAACATAGAGCATATCTAATACACCCGATACAATTGCATGAATCGAAACAGTTCTAAACTTTAGTTTAGGGTTATTTTCTTTTAAACTCATGACATCTAGTAAATCATTTAACATAATTGACATACGACTTCCTACAGAAAGCACTGTTTCTAAATCCTTGACACTTTTGTCACTGAGTACACGTTCTTCTCTTTCCAAAACAGCCTTAGAAATATTAAGGATTCCATGAAGTGGATTTCGTAACTCATGAGACGTATTAGCAAGAAATTCATCCTTTAACTTATTAGCCTTTTGAAGCTTATTAGCAAGTTCTTTCGTATCTGAATAAACTTTTGCATATCCTTTAAACCATAATGTAGCTAAACAAGCCATTGTGATAATAAGATCAAATGGATACATAATCACTTTTATTCCAAAGATGAGAAGTAGACCATCCCAAATGTAATTATTGCCAAATGCTAAAATGGCAAGAAGTAAAAATATATTACTTCTGACCTCTTTAATAGATTTTGTCATTACCGTTAGGATCGTTATTACTAACGCAATACCTAAAATAAATATATAAATATCTTGATAAGTTACTATATAGCGAGTAGGCAACACGATTGCCATAAATGCAGCTATACCACAGATAATACTAAACCAACGTGTATATTTACTCACATGTTGAGGCATCCAATGTTTTATTCATTGAATGAGTGAAAAGCCTATCCCTACCATAGCAAGATGAACTAATTTAAAGCCCCATTCATAATTAATCGAAAACAAATAAGATAATAATTTGTCATCGCTTGCTAATAAGTAATAATTCATAATGCTCATCGATAATAGAGAAAAATAAAGTAATTTTTTTTCTTCCTTGTTCCCTATAAAAAATAAAATGATAGAATAGATCGCGTGTATAAAAAAAACAACTGCAACTAGTTGCTGCATAGCTATCGACCATTGTGTTTCCTTAGCTAATATATCTTCTTTCCCTAATTTAATGGAGCGAACAATGCCACCGCCACGAGGATCCTTAAAGTTAGAAGCCTGAACAATAATTTCGATTTCTTTATGACCGTTTGCTTCAAAAGAAACAGTATATGGAACATTTTTGGCCACTGTATTTTCTGCTTTCTCCCCAATTTCACCTGATTTTGCTAACTGTCGTCCATTTACATAAATTTCAGAAGAACTCCGAACACTCGGAACTCGAATACTGTAAGTTATTTTGTCCTCTGGATTGACGAGTAATTTTAAGCGATAAGTACCGTAACCGTAAGGGCTCATCTCTTCTTCTTGTAAAGAAGAACTCCATCCCTCAGGAACCTCTATGTATGTAGATTGAACCTTTTTAGATTCTAAGTGCTTTTCTTCACTAATCAACCAATTATAAGGATAAAACTCCCACTCTCCATCGAGTGTAATAGCATGTTCGTCATTAAAATTCCAATTTCTTAAATCCATTTGCCCTTTTACAGCATGTGGTTGATCTGAATTATCGAATAATTCCAACCATAAAACTCGTGAGCCTGTTAGAAAGATAATAAATAAGCAAACGATGAGAACAATTTTTCTCTTTTTCATTAACGTTAATTGTCAAAGGTGTTATGTATTTTTCCGTTATGATACAAGCTCCTTAGACCAAATCACACCTCCTACGATATATTATCCTAGCAGAGTTAACATTACTTTTAAATCTAATTTTTTGCCTTACATCCAATTTTTACAACACACCAATGTTTTAATTTGCAAAAATATACTTATTACCCCATAATTTGAAATACTTTTTTTACAACATCATAAAAAATCACCAGACACCGATCCCGGTGATTTCAGACAGTAGAAAAATGCGACTTTGTTTGTGCTTTAAGTTTGTCTACAAAAAAATATACATCAATTGTTTAGTATCATAAGTCCGTGGACTTTGCTTCAATCACCTCTTCATTACGTTCCTGCGGGCCCGCTACTTTTCCCAAACCAACAACTCTTTTCTTCATCAGTAAATTAGTCATATTAAATGATTCTAGGCTGGCGCAGCAAGCTTTCACTATCATGCAGTGTACCACGCAGTAAGATTGTATCCATATTTCCCCTAAATTACTAAAGCTTTAACTGACTCAGTGCATATTCTGTAGTCATTGTAATGTTTTCAGGAATTTCATTTATAGAAAACCACTGCACCTTCTCTAAAGCATGCGGTTCTCTATTTTCTACTTCACCATTCGTAATATGAGCAGCAAAGGTAGGCGCTACATAATGGACATCTTCTGAATGTATAATATGGTTGGTCACACATACCAATTGTGTAATTTCGATGTCCACTCCAAGTTCTTCCTTTATTTCACGTATGATCGCATTTTCTATTGTTTCCATATAGTCAACCTTACCACCCGGTAAGCTCCAACAGCCTGCTTCTGGTGCTTTTTTACGTAAAACGAGTAAAATTTTGTTAGCCTTATCTACAATAACTGCCCCAACGCCAACTTTTGGTGATTTCACTTTTTCCATTTGTATTTCCTCCTATAATAACTAGCTGCTATCGGATGTATATAACTTCAATATGTAAAATATGTATCTTGAATGGTTACTTACGAAGGTCATTCACTCCGCCAAGTAGTAGATGCCCTCTTCCTAACTATTATACTCGTAAAATTTAATGTAAAAGTATTGGAAAAATTATTTCTACCTTTATTTATTTTTTTAGTTAGATGATTACCATCTCTCCTTTTTACAACTTTGCGTATTATATATTGTAGAAAGGAGGGAGTAAAAATGAGTTGTTCAGGTAATGGTTACGGCTCAGGGTCCACTTTTGCCCTAATTGTAGTATTATTCATCCTTTTAATTATCGTTGGCGCTACTTTCATTTGTTACTAATAAACAACGCCGCCAATGTCTCTATTGCTCAAATTTCCCTAGAGTAATACTAATTTATCCCTATACCTTCTATACGAATGACTAAGGGTCACTTTCCTCCAGTGACCCTTTTTTCTACTTACATTTATTTAATTAGAGAAAAAATATTAGTGTCATACGGAACACCATTTTGGTGCATATAATTTTTTAATATCCCTTCTTTTTCAAAGCCCAATTTGGTCAATAGTTTATTTGAAGCTTCATTTTCAGTAAAAACAATAGCTCCAATACGCATTAAATCCATCTCTTCAAAGCCAAATGCTAGGACTCTATTAACAGCTTCTTGTGCATACCCTTTTCCCCAGCTCTCAGGAAAAAGTGCATAGCTAATTTCAGCTCTTTTATGCTCAGTCGACCACTCTTGAAAACCGATAGTACCAATAATACCTTTTTGTCCTTTTAATGAAATTCCCCATTTAATCCCACGTTTTTCATCATAATTTTTTGAAAAATTTTTAATTATTTGTTTAACCTGCTCTATATTTGTTAAAGGATTTTGCCCATAGTGACGTAATACATCAGGATTTGAAAAACAGTTTAATACTTCTTGGGCGTCATGTTCAGTAAGTTCTCTTAACACTAATCGTTCAGTATCTAAAATAGGAAACATCTTCTTCACTCCATTTCCAAATAAGTTATCTTAGATTCTATACAAAAATGGTGAGAATTGGTACAGCATTTTAGGTAGAACAATACTTTTTTATTTACAAATGTAAAAATATAGATTTATATAAATGGATCACGAAACGGTCTCTCATTCCAATCAATTGAGCATCTTCATCCTTAACTTGCAGTGCTATACCCTTTTACAATCATTCAGGATTAATTCCCCCATACAAAAAGGTAATTGGCCCTGAGTTCAATCTAGATGAGGTGGGAAATCCTACATTCAATAACATGTTAGAAAAAAGCTAAATAAACTTGTCCTTTTAGGGATGAAAGTCTCAAATATATATAGTTTCTCTTTAATACTGTTTTCGTATAGAAAAACAAAAACAAGTTGCTTCTACATATTTTGTAGATCAACTTGCTCTTTGTCTTTTGAGCTTTGCTAAATTGCTATTCAACTACAGCGCTTCATACCTTGTCAGTCATCCAAAAATAAAAATAGACCATTAAAAGTAGCTCAATACTCGTTATTTTGATAGGGATTGCCATTTTCATAGAGATACGATTCCAATTCTTTAACCTTGTTCCCGTCTAATTGGTGTGTTAACCCGAATGTTTCACCCTTCCCACCATGATTTATTACAATGTCAAGATCATGAAGTAATTCAGTGAAATACTTGAAAGTCTGTTTTAAGTCGTCATTAAACCTTGATCTTTCTTGCGTTTTCGTCGATAAAACATACTCAAGATGTCCCATCCAAATTTGAAGAACATTCAGGTTTTCAAAGTCCTTTTGAAGGTCATCGCCTTGAACCCGAAAATATTTCATTTCAGTAGTGATTTGATCGGCCTTCGGATAATATTGGTTCACATCGGTTGTTTTAACAATATCTTCAGCGTGATAGGCAATCCAAGCTTCAAGCGTAGGTTCGATTCCATATTCATTAAAGCCTTCGGGAGTTGAAACATCCTTCCACAGCTTCGCGTTGTTAACTTTAGTTACTCCCGACTTTACTTTTTCAATTTTAGATTCCGCCGGTTTTACTTCTTCAATTTTAGTTTCTTCGTTCGTACATCCTGTTAATAAAACAGTGACAAATAATCCTGTATATGCTATTTTCGTTAACCTCATAATTCGGCTCCTTCTATAGTTGAAAATCTCACACCAAACATCACCTATATTTTAACTTAAAAACTAATTAATTCCTAGAACTAAACCTAGTTAGTTTGATAGCAATAATTTTCAAGAAAACAACCCTTTTTAATTTTGAGGTTTTGACCTTGCTTTTCTACACTTTAAAAAACTAAATGACCAGTTATGAAGATAAACAATGCGTCATGTGCATAGCCATTTTCGCATCGACGTGATGATTGTAGGCTACCATCCTATGTGCACTCTTTCCGATTCCGTGACATCCGCTGAAAGAAGTTAAATAAAAATAGTTCGTTGAAACTGGCGATGGAACATTGTATTTCCTTCTTGAGGCACCCCATCAATATTAATCCCCCATGTATTCATGATAATCGGATCATTAGGCAGAATTGGATCACCTGGAAGAATTGGATCAGTTGGAAGAATTGGATCAGTTGGAGTTTTAACAAGCACTTCATAACATGGATCACTTAGTTGCCAACCATTTTGCGGAGTTGCATGAACGACAAGTAGTTTTTTTGCTGGAATTGTAAAAATAAGAGGCGTTGCTGGGTCATAAAAAGGTGAAGGTTGCAATTCTCCACATAAGAATGCTTCTTTTGGTATCTCTTCTTGAGCACAATTTTGCCAATCTAATACCGATACTGTTACTGTTTGGGGTGCGCCTGTTTTATTTAAAAGAGTGACAACAATCGTCTCTGTAGATGGATTCCTCCATATTGCTCCTGTCGTAAAATTACTCGGAACAGGAAGCCTAACAGAGCTACATTGACAAATCGGACAAGAAGATACTTTATTTGATCGGAATACATTTTTACAATCACAATTGCAGGAAGAACTCATCATTGTCTTACCCTCTTTTCAATCGATAGATAATAATACTAGAATATGATAAATCATTTATAGGGTTTAGGTTATTCGTACATAGGCTGTAGTATATAAATAACAAAACTAATAAGTGCTTTATTTAATTCTACTTATGAAAAATATCAATATATTTTTCTTATTATTATTTTCCTATACATCCCATTGAGCATGATAGGCGTATCTTCCTCTACTACTATATTTTCAGGCGATATTTCTTCAAAGCTCCGACCAATATCAGTTCCTAGTAAGCTAATAATGGGTCTTAGTAAAATTTTGGGCAAGGCCTGTTTTTCGTTTTTAGGAACAAATTTGTCAAAAACTATTATTCTCCCGTCTTGCTTTAAAACCCTCGTCATCTCTTGAAAACATTTAGTTGCGTCAGGTACTACCGATAGGATTAGACTAGCTACGACATAGTCAAACGATTCATTTTCAAATTCCATATTTTGAGCATCCATTTCTAAAAATGTAATTGTAGAATGTTCAAACTTTGCCCTTGCTTTACCGAGCATGTCCGGTGAATAATCAATAGCCGTTATTTTTAAATCATTATGATTAATTAACTCTAAATCAGCGCCTGTTCCTACACCTACAAATAGGATTTTTTGTTGATTATTAAATGATATGGATTGAAATATTTGTTTTCGAGCATTCAAAAAAACACCAGAATTAAAAAACTTGTCATAAATTGGAGAACCCATCCTATAGATAAATCTATTCCAAGAATTATTCAAACTTTATCACTCCCACTTGAATATAATCTCTTCTTGAAATAATCATACACCATTTCCCTTTTGTATAAAATTACCTTTTGATACACCCTTCTTTTTTGTAACATATGTAAGGCAAAAAAGGCATCAAGAAACCTTGATACCTTTTTTACACACCTTTAGTTATCCACGACCAGCCTGGAATTCAGGATATAAAGTCATTCCACCATCCGCAAATAGAGTAATACCCGTTACATAACTAGCCTGTGATGAAGCAAGCCATACTGCGACTGCAGCGATTTCTTCTGGCTTTCCGATATACCCCATCGGAACCATACTTTCTACATCAGCACGTTTAGCTGGATCAGCAAATTTCTCAGCATTTATAGGTGTATTGATTGCCCCTGGTCCAATGTTATTGACACGAATTCCCTTTGGCGCATATTCTAACGCTAATGTTTCTGTCATTAACTTTATGCCCCCTTTACTAGCAGCATAATGCACAAACAACGGCCAAGGAATTTTCTCATGAACACTGGACATATTGATAACGGTTCCTTTAATATCATTTTCAACGTAATATTTAATTGCTTCTCGACTTCCTAAAAACGCACCCGTTAAATTTGTATTAATGACTCTATTCCAATCGCTTAACGGCATTTCATGAGAAGCGACTGGGTTTTCTATACCTGCATTATTAATCATCACATCAAGTGTTCCAAATTCTTTTACAGCAGTCTGAACGAGATTAATGACGTCCGCTTCAACAGTCACATCTCCTTGTACAGCAATGGCCTCGCCACCTGCTTTTTTAACTTCTTCCACAACAGCATTTACTTCCGCTTCATTGGAACGATAATTAATAACTACTTTCGCTTTTTCCTCTCCAAAGCGAATGCCCATTGCTTTTCCTAGTCCCGTCGAAGCGCCTGTAATGACAATAACTTTTCCTTCTAAATCTGGATACATACAAGATCCTCCTTTTATCTTTTCGCAATTCCCAACATAATACCAGCAGCGACAATAAATACAATCCCGATAATAATTGCTACAAGTTGACGTTTTGTTTTTTTCTCACCTAATATAAAAATTCCACCTAAAGTTGCGATGACAATCCCCATTTGAGAAAGAGAAAAACTTGTTGCAACACCTACACGTGGCTGCGATATAAATAAAAACATATTTCCGGCAGCCCATATTAAACCAGGAATAATATTACGAATCGCATATTTATTAAATGGTTTATGCTTAAATGTTAATAAAACCCCACCTATTACCATCCCGATTGCTTGTGGCAATAAAGCAGACCATCCACTTACATTAAATAAACGTACTACCACCACATATACTAAATAACCAAAAGTTGAAACAAGTAAAATTAAAATCCCTTTTTTCAAATTGCTTCCGTGTTCTTCTTTTTTCTCTTCTGGATTAGGAAGTGATGTGAGAACAATACCAATGATGATACTAATAAGTGCCAGAATACCTAATATAACCGACATTGTTGTCGACCATTCATGAAACACGATTACGCCAAATAAAGTCGTTGATACCAATTGCATCCCTGTTGAAATGGGCATCGTTTTTGAAACCCCAATTAAATCAATACTTTTCAATTGGTTTACTTGACCTAATGCCCAAAAAAGACCTGATACAATTCCGACTCCAAACACTATAGGGGATAACTCAGGCTTTACAAAAAAGTAAATACCTATAGAGAATATAAGTGCACCAAATGTTGTTCCAAGCACTTGACTATATGGTCCACCACCGAGCTTGACGTTAAATAATACAATACTTCCCCAAAATAGAGCTGGTAACAACGCTAGGATGATATCCATTTTTAAATCTTTCACCTCACTAAACGCTTTATTTGATTTAACAAAACATCTATAATACTTTTTTATATTGCGCTTAGTGAAGCTTTTTATACTTTTAATAAGAAACACCATTGAAGTTGGCTTAATTTGTTATGTAATACTTCCACTTTTGTCACACAATAATAGACCAAGATGGCCATTAAGCGTATCTTGGTCTTATAGAATCTCTGTTTGCATGGTGGATTTTTTTACATTACTATTTATAAATTAATTCCTAAGGCAATCCACTATACAAAAGAGTTATTAAATCATAATAATATAATAAGCTAATTTTTTAGCTTACACCGCCTTGTTACTAAGGGTCACTTCTATAAAGTGGCCCTTTTATTCAAAGTAAATTACGGAATAATTAATTTTAAAAAATTATAATTTAAAAGGTACTTTTTGTTGGATAAATACCTCCCTCACTTTCTATATCGATACATATTATAGATGTAGAAAGGAGGAATGCTTCATGGGATGGTTCAGTGGCAATTATAACAACAATTGTTGCTACGGAGGTTATAGCTGTGGAGGTGGCAATAACGGTTCAACATTTGTTCTAATTGTTGTTCTGTTCATTCTTTTAATTATTGTCGGCGCTACATTCATGTATTAATCTTTTAATAATTATTTTGAGCTATTAAAATAATTAAGCGTGTATGGTTTAAGCCTTACACCTCTTCATTCAAGGTCACTTTCACAGAGTGACCTTTTTAACTCAAGTAAACCTTGCGAAATGATCCAATTTGTCCCTACTTCCCCAGCAATCATAAAAAATTTCAATACCAACAATTTTTCTTTACATTTTATATATAAGTATTGTCAGCACTAGCTAAATTTATTTTTGAATACTAAGTTATCCCTATACCTTCATTAAGCGGATCACTTTCCTCCAATGATCCGTTCAATACAAACCTAAACAATAAAAAGGAACGATCACCCCTATAAAGATCTTGTCGTTGCTTGTTTAGTAATAGCGTGGGTTCGGATAGGGCTGTTGTGGGTATTGCTGATGATGGTGATGGTGGTGATGGTGGTGCGGATGACGATGATGAGTTGGGTAGTAATGCATAGGGTAGTAATGATGGGATGGGTAGTGTTGGCCCGGATAAAAATGAGTTGGCGAAACCGGGTAATATGGATGTCTGCCACCATGTTGTCCCCCATAACCATCATGCCTGTAATCATATTGCATATTTTTCCCTCCTTTCGATATCGATATAGGTTATGCTATTAAGGATTAACAGTCTACGCAAATGCCTATGTGCTCCCTCAAAACGCGCTCTTTCTATGTTACAATTTCACTGTAGAAAAAGTACGATAGAGGAGCGAAATATATGACTAATAAACAATGTAAGAGATGTGGAAATACCCAATTTACAGAAGCTACAGACTATATCCCAGTAAAACCAAGTAAAGGTTCATTTAAGAGGGCAAATAAAATATATACATTTTGTGTAAATTGCGGTTAAGTTGATTCTATTCGTATAGAAAATACAACTATTTTTAAAAAATAAAAATCTATTATCACCTATCAAAATCAAAATTATTAGCCTTTCAGCATTAGGGCCTGTGTGTAGAAATCCATACATACTAGACCTTTTATTTTGTGTTAAGGTAGTGAGGTACTTCTACTTTAAAAGAGTAATTGCAGGGTCATCTTGCTTCAATATTTGTGAAATGATGGAGTTTATCTATCTCTACAATTTGGGATAAATTAACGAGAATATCCGGTTTCAACTCATTCACTTGTGTCAAAGGGATCCAACTAATTTTTTGACTACTGGAATCCTGTCCATTGTAGGTAGGCTGAATTGGAATTTGACCACGGTAAATAAATAAAATCTCGTGAAAATAATCCTTATCGTGGAAGAAATTTTCGATTACCGCAAATAATTTTGGGGTACCCAGTTGCACTCCCGTTTCTTCCAATATCTCACGCTCAATTGCCTCAATACTAGTTTCTCGTAACTGTACTCTTCCTCCTGGCAAAGAAATTGTCCCATCAGGAAATTGACTTACTAATAGGTTGTCATTGTAAACAATCCATGCTGCAACGCGAATGTTCAGTTTTCCCGCATTCATTTTTACTGTTAAATCTTCAGACATTTTTGCTCCTCCAAATATAATTATTTTAGTTTACATGTTGACGTAACATGAGGTAATAAAATCAGGTCTCATAATTTTCTCTCTCAATAGACTTACGAGAAAAGCAGAGGAATGATCAAATTTTTCAATGCAATGTCACATTTTACACTATTATATTACTCAACTAATTCAACTGTAAGTGTAGTAACAGCCATTGGTGCCGTACCTTGTACTTTTCCGTTATAACCAACTTTTACTTTATCACCAACTTTAAATGTTTCGTCGGGATTCTTTGCAAGATTTACATAAACAATACCGTAAACCGCATTATTTTCTGATTTAGTTACATAAACTACGGCTTTCCGATCGTTTATCATCTCCTCAATTACCCCTACAAAAGTAGCTTTAACTTCACTTTTACACATAACCAACAAACTGCAGAATATAAGAAGCATGATGAATAAACTAAATGTCTTTTTCAAAATGGAATCCTCCTTTCATTTACCTTTCACATTTAAAATAGCTCGATTCAGATAGTTCCAAAGGAGTCGCTTAGTAGAAAAGAAATAACGAATACAAAAATCCACCCATTTCTGAGTGGACTACTTAATCATACTTCCTTAAATCCTTTATGCTGTCGCAAAAACTAGAATTACATTTGCTTAATTCTTCGGGGAATTCTAAATCCCAAAGCTATAGCTGCACCTATACAGCTAGACAGACATCCTAAGATTAAATAAATCGAAAGAGGAGATTCACCAATTAGGACAGAGGCTATACCTCCAATTACCGGAAATAAAGCTACCATGTACCCGCTTTTTGCAGCACCTATTCTTTCAACAAGCTTTAAATAAAATAGCCATGCTAGGAAAGATGCGATCAATGTTAAATATAATAAAGCTGATATGTATGTTATTGATGTAGGGATTATGATCTTTTGCCCCTGGAACAATACAATGACTGACATTAGAATACTTCCTACAGTAAAACCAATAGCGTTCGAATAAATAGGGTCAATCTTTCCTCTGGCATTCCTCGCAGAACTTACATCACCAATAGCTGTAAGTACTGTACCTAAAAGAGCAATCAAAATACCCTTTAAAACATCTAAGCTAGAGAAACTACTTAAAGAAGGATAAATGAGGACACAAACACCCACCACTCCTAACACTCCTCCAAACAAAACACGAGGATGTAGTTGCTCTTTTAAGAAAATTCGAAGAGCTAGCGGAGTCAATATCACTTTTAAAGAAAAGATTAATGTTACAATTGCTGCTGAGCTCAATATTGTTGCATAGTATAAGCATAAATAACTTAATGCAAAATTACATATACCAAACACCATGATAAAAGGTATATCTTTACGTGTTGGCTTCCCTTTTGGCTTAAGAAACAACACTAGTGCAATAAATAAAAATGCAGTAATAACTAGTCGATAAGTCAAGGATAATTCTAAGCTCACTGGCGTTCCTTGAATTTTCACTGCAATAAAATTAAGTCCCCAAACTATTAAACAAAATATATACATTAGATTTGTCACGATATTTACTATACCTTCTGTCGTTCTTAAATTGACGAAATATCGAATAGGAAAGGATTCTCTCTACTTGAAATTACCGCCTAATATATAGTATCATCGCATATCATCTTTGTAAAAAGGTTTCTTCCATATCCTGCACTATTTTATTAGATTTCTTAAGGCTATCGTCCGTAAATTAGAAATAAAGATTCAAGATACCCCCTATTAATCTTGTCTTTCATATCTTCACTTATCACAAAGCCGCAGTTAAGTCCGTACTTTTCCAGTTGACTAAATAAAATTTAGAAGAATACGAAAATAATATATAATATATTAAAATGAAGTTGGGTTAATATGGAAAAAACAGAAAGGAACAATATATAATGAATATTGAGTGCACGCGATATCGAGTGAAACAAGGTAAAACGGAAAAAGTAAATGAGTGGTTAGCTTTCTTGAATGAAAATATGGAAGATGTTCTAGTTACTCTTGAAGGCGAGAAAATGTACGTTGAAACGATTTTTCGAGAAGTGTTAAATGGAGAAGAATATTTGTATTGGTATGTTGTTCAAGGGACAGGTGGAATTGATGTGGATGATTCAGAACATTGGATTGATAAAAAACATCTTGAATACTGGGATGAATGTATTGATAAAACCTTTAAACCTGTTGATTTACAAACTGAGGTAGTGATGATTCCTGAAAAAGTACGAAATTCTATGAATTAAACACTTTCTTAAACAAATGAAAACTTGTGTTTAAGAAGATTAGGACTTGCGTTTAAGATTGAATTTCAAATCTGCAAGTCCCTTTGTGTGGATTCCTCAATCTCCCTATAACTCCTCAAATAATGCCGAAGCAACGATGTAAATGATGCCTCTACTATTGGGTTAACTCCTCTACAGTAGACTACGTTTACTATAGAAGAATTAGGTATTGATGAGAATATGGGCACTGAGGAACTTAAAAAGAAAATAGAAAATATTTTTAAGGCTTGGGTTAGTTCTAGACTCGATATTTCCTACAGTATCGTAATGGATATGGATATGGACATGGACATGGATTGTGAATGGACATCCTATTTTTAATTTAACAGGGCTATTCGAAACACAAATGCAAAAAGTATTGTCATTCATGCCTAATCTCAACATCTATCACCAACTACAAATCAAGCTTTACAGTCTTCATAACATCTATATAAGGCTTTTTAATTCGATTGTTCTAATAATGATGATAAATCTTTTTATTGTGCGTTCTATCGATTTAATTTGTTCGATATCTTTTTCGGGAACTGTTGAAAAATGTGCTTTTGTACTCACTAGCCTTCAATCTTGTTTGTTAATTGCAAAAAGGCAGTTGAAATTCAGATTCAACTGAACTTTCAACTGCCAACTCAAATATTAAATTATTTGTAGTGCTCATTTAATATTATAAGGTTATTTTCGAATTCATATTGTTGCCGTGAACTGCTTTGATCTGTACCTCTAAAAACTAGAGATTATCAAGGACTAGTAGGAGGAGTAAGTCCGAACAGAACAGGAGTAACTACAGTACTACCAGCTCCAAGGCGGACTTGTTGAACTTGCAGTACTTTTACTGTAAGATCCAGAACAATTTTTTCACGCAATGTGCTAAAAGT